>NZ_JACJEI010000053.1:0-15125 GCF_014163985.1 Pseudoalteromonas sp. SR41-4
GGCACAAGGGCGCGAAAACATCAAAGTGGCCGAGGTAGCGCCTCATTAGAGCCCGTATATAAGCACGCAATCACATCATTTTAATGTAAAAAGGCTTGTGCAATAGGAGGAGTCCATATAAGCGATTTTATATCGCGACTTGTTTTGCACTTAATCTTTAAACCAGCGGTAAGCGCCAAAAACTCCCATAAAAGCAAGACAACCAACAGCCACTAATTGCCAAATTTTGTAGTTATAGCCTTCTTTTTCCAAAGCAACTGTATTCAAACGGGTATCAGCTTTTGACACTGGGGTTAGCGTCATCGAATGTGTAATTGTGGCTATTGCAGTAGTGTTTTGTTGAGATAAAACAACCGTTGGCTGTTTAACATTCGCGCTTGCTTTGCTTAGTGCTTGCCACTGGGCTTCAAATTTTGCACGCTGCTCAGCTCGATTTTCACTGCACCAAACAAAGTCAGTTTGTTGCATTTCTTTAGCACGGCAGCGCTCAGGGTATTGGTAAAAACTACTCCACGCGAGTCGCTTGCTATCACTGTCGTATGTTTTACTATAGACCGTTGAATCATGAACTTTTTTAGTTAATAAATCATTAGCAGATGAGCGAGTATAAGTTCGTGAACCTGAACTGTAGCTCCTCCCATTAGTTGGGCTTATGCAGTGACGACCCAATATTTCAAACAACTCAGTTGAGCGCCTGCGTAAACGCTCACCTTCAGCTGCCTTATATCCTGCCCTCATTCTATCCTGAACTTTTTCTCGCTCGGCTTTAATAGCATCACACCGTGATTGCGAATACTGCTCTGCGGCCAATGTGCTATTGCTTGAAATCACGCAGATAGCCAATAAAATCCTTTTAATCATATATACATCACTGTCGTTAAATTAGGGATAGCGTAGCATTTTTTACGCTAGCAGCAAGACTTTCAATTAGAAGTTTCCGACAACCATTCACCTCCCCCTGTGTCAGGATAGTTGTCGCCTCTAATATTTAGCAGAGGCAAATAGCTTGCTTAATTGCCTCATTGTGTGAGTTAGCGAGTTTATGCAAACATCCTAGCGCTTTTACAATTGTAGAAACGGCTATTTAAGCTTGCTAATATCAAATCATTGCAAACCTTACTTTGATCCAACATCAGTAAATTGATTAGAATTACGCAAAGTTTCGAAACTAAGAGTTATTTCATATGAAGTTAGGCAGAAACGATCCATGCTCGTGTAATAGCGGTAAAAAATATAAGCGTTGTTGTATGGATAGCGCATCAAAGCAGCACAGCGAAGTATTTGACGAAATAGCACACACTATTGCGGCTAACCCTGATTTAAGCCTAGATGAAATGAATCTGATAGCTCAACATAAAATTTCAGGCATCAACAATAGTTCATTAGATGATTTTTGCGGCCTGTCAGCCAATCAAATGGATAATTGGCTAAGAGCACCATTTAATGAGTTGGCAAGGGTAACAATAAGTATACCTAATGAGCTAACAACAAGTCCTGTGATGCGTTACTTAGCGATAATACTAGATGAAGCGATGCAACAAGGAGGATCATTTAAAGCAACAACCAAAGGTAATTTACCAGCCAAAATAGCCAAGCAAGCAAGTGAATTACTCCCAGAGTTTGCCGTATCTGAGTATGAAAAGCCAGTCAGTATCAGTGAGTTTGCAGGTAGTAACGAAGACAAAATTAACGCCTTACATTACACCCGAATTTTGGCAGATATTGCAGGTATTATTTACCTTAAGAGCGGCCGTTTCCATGTTAAAAAAACCGCCCAAAAACAGTATCAATCACAGGGAGTTAAAGCATTCTTCTTACCTATGCTTGAAGCTGCCACCACACACTATAATTGGGCCTATTTTGATAGCTTTGTCAGTAATTGCGATCTACGCACTTTTTGGCTCTTTATGGTGTGGCGAATCCAAATACACGGTTCGGTTGAGCAATTGACTGAAGAAGTCATCACCGCATTCCCAGCCCTACTAAATGAAGTGCCAGCTACGCAATACAAAGATCCACAAGATCTGTTAGGTGTTTTAATCAGATCCCGTTTTATAGAGCGGTTTTTAGAGTTTTGGGGATTTATTACGGTAAACCCTAAGCGCTTTGCAGATGGCAAACCCATTGCGATAAAAACAAATATACAACCTTTATTAAAACAAACCTTTGCGTTTGATATATAAAAAAGTGCACACTTTATTCGCCTCACACAGTGAGGCAAATAACAAACTTAATTGCCTCACTGTGTGAATTTGCGAATTGAAATCGTAGGAACTGGCTTTAGCCGTGATTATCTTAAAAACAATTTTACCACCGAGCTCACCGAGGCGCGGCGCTGCACAGAGAAGATAAAAAGTGCTTCGAGCGACGGGCTGTGGGCTAACCCTAGCTAGCTCCTTTTACTGTCGTAGGAACTGGCTTTAGCCGTGATTATCTTAAAACCACTTTCACCACCGAGGGCACTGAGGCGCTTCGCTACACAGAGAAGATAAAAAGTGCTTCGAGCTACGAGCAAATCCTAGAACCTAGCTCCTTTTACTACCGTAGGCGTTAAGCTTGCTGACGCGGTCTTTATATTCTTTCTCTAAAGCGCAGCGCCTCTTAATCTCTGTGGTGAATACATCACTTACAATCAATTTGCACAAAGAGAAGACAATGAGGGTAAATAAGAATACAACGCAACGGGCTTTGAGCTGCGAGCTGGTGCAAACCCTAGCGCCTAGTCACTTCCCTGTAGGAACCCGCTTTAGTTGTGATTGTTTTAAAAACAATTTTACCACCGAGCTCACCGAGGCGCGGCGCTACACAGAGAAGATAAAAAGTGCTTCGAGCTACGAGCTACGAGCAAATCCTAGTACCTAGCGCCTTTTACCACCGTAGGCGTTGAGCTTGCTGACGCGGTCTTTATATTCTTTCTCTAAAGCGGAGTTTTTCAAGTTAGTTGTCGCATCAAGTTAAATTTTATGCCGCCCGCACTTCTTTTTTTTTCTCTGGATTCAAATTTACTTCATTGATCATTGTCCAATTTCGAGACTTTCCTGACCAACGACTTGGATTCTGTAATTTCGCTATTTCATTAACCCGATGACGTTCCGCTAGGATCGCTTTATCTAAACCTAAATGACGCTGATTTGGCGTGACAAACTTAATACCGCTATGTAAATGTTCATCGTTGTACCAATCTACAAATCCGTTAACCCATTTCCTTGCGCTCGCGATATCTTCGAAGGCTTTTTCAGGGTATTCTGGGCGATACTTTAATGTTTTAAATAATGACTCAGAATACGGATTATCGTTACTCACAGATGGTCGGCTAAATGAAGGCACAATCCCTAACTCCTGCAATGTCGCTAATAACGTTGCTCCTTTCATTGGACTGCCATTATCTGAGTGCAACGTGACTTGCTCAGGTTTTACCTGCTCTCGCCTGCAAATATCTACCATTAAATCAGCCGCCAGTGTGCTTAGTTGTGTGTCATGAACCTGCCAACCAACTATTTTTCGACTATAAATATCCATCACTAAATATAAGTATAAAAACTGACCTTTAACTGCTGTCGGCAAATACGTGATATCCCATGTATAAATTTCGTTTGCACGTGTTGCCTTGAGCGCTTTTGGCTTTTTTATCTTTTTATTTGGTTTTACTTTTTCTCTGTGTGTTAGTAAGTTATGTGATTTCATAACGCGATAAAACGAACTTTCTGATGCTATCCACACACCTTTATCCAATAGTTTAGGGACTATCTTGCAGGGTGGTAAATGCCCGTACTCTATTGAATTAACCGTCTTAATTATACGCTGTTGCTCTAATTCAGTTAGCTTATTAGGTGGTCGTTTTATCGTACTTGTCCGCTTATCTATCATATCTTCAGCTTCAATCCAGCGTTGGATTGTTCTTGTCGTTAAACCAAGTAACTCACATGCTTTTGCTTGCCTTGCCCCTGATTTCTGAGCGTCTTTAATGAGCTTTATCAAGTCATGGCGTTCAGTTGAGCTGGTTAATCGTCCTCGTTGAAACCCCAAAGCGCATCTGCTTTTTTTTTGAGTACAAGTAAAGCGGCTGTTTCTGCTAATGCTTTATCTTTACGATTAAGCTCTTTTTGAAGCTGCTTAATTTCTTGTTTGAGCTGCTTGCTGTCTGATTTTACAGGCTTCGTTGCTGGCCCTTTAGCAAAATCTTGCTTCCATTGTTGAATATGATGCGGGTAAAGTCCTTTAGCACGACAATATTCATTAAGAGCTGTTTCATCTAAACTCGCACATTCAATAATGGCGTTGAGCCTGTCTTCTAAGCTCCAGTCATGAGGGCGTTTTTCTGTTGTCATGTGACTACCGTTATTTTTAGTTTCAAGTTCATGGTTTTTAGCAAGTGCAATCCACCGTTGTAGTGTTGAATAGCCGACGCCTAAATCATCAGCAATATCTTCTAGACGAACATCATCACATTGAGATAATGCTTTTTCAACAGCTTGAACTTTAAATTCTTGAGCAAATCGACGTCTCATTTTATCTGCCTCTATTAAAAGTTAGAGGCGACAACTATCCTGACACAGGGGGAAAGCGCAGCGTCTCTTAACCTCTGTGGTGAATACATCACTTACAATCAATTTGCACAAAGAGAAGACAATGAGGGTAAATGAGAAGGTAAAAGCTTCGGGCTACGAGTCGCGAGCGACGTGCTATGAATTCAGCCTAGCACCTAGTCACTTCCCTATCGCCTTTTACTTACACCGAAGAAACTTAAATAAACGCTTTCATACTTGGTAACAGCCCAACCTGCTCACTCAGTTCGCCAGCTGCTTTATTGATAATGTTAATACATAAGCCGATGTGTTCTAGTTCACTATTAGACAAATTATTTGCAATAGCAGTCGCTTTAGCCATTGTTATTGCAGCTAATACTGACTGAATTGTTTGACTCATCAGTAGCTGCATACGCGCAAGAGAAATATCAAACTCATCAGCAAAATCAGCTAACATATAAGCCGTTATTTCATTACTAAAATTACCCGCGCCTTGTGAATTATAGTCACCTAGCGACATTGCATAATGCCTTGAAATAGCTAGCTTTGAACCACCTTTTGCACAATCAATCCCCGCCTGTTCAATAATCGCTTCTATGTTTACCAAATCGTAAAACGGTGTGAGCTCTAAACCATTTTTGCCAACAAAAAAACTAATGTTCTTACCATGAGCATCATAATTACGCACTAAAATATTAAATGTTATCCAGCGAATAAGTTGCGCCTGATACGCTTGCAGATTCACTGTTTCAATATTAAAGAGCTTAGGAAAAGAAACACCATCTCGAATATAAATACCGTCCCCCTGA
The DNA here is from genome assembly GCF_014163985.1 of Pseudoalteromonas sp. SR41-4. Classification (NCBI taxonomy): domain Bacteria; kingdom Pseudomonadati; phylum Pseudomonadota; class Gammaproteobacteria; order Alteromonadales; family Pseudoalteromonadaceae; genus Pseudoalteromonas; species Pseudoalteromonas sp. SR41-4. The sequence goes on from NZ_JACJEI010000053.1 coordinate 5,336, forward strand.
TCACCGTGCTGACGCTCGTATTTGTAAGAAGGAGGCAAATTTGTCGCTTGGCACCCATCAATAACATGACGACGTAAGACTCGGTTTTGCTCTTTAACAACACGCCTATCAAAACGATCGATAACAAAGGCCCGCATTTCACCATAGCTACGCAATTCAACGTCAGGCACATCAAGCCCTGCGCCTCTTGCCAGCAGCATAGTAAATAACTCATTTACGGCAATGAAAGGCGCAGCGCCCGTTTCAAACTTAAATATTTTATTAGAGCATAATTCGCCTTCACCAAACCCCAGCCTGCCGTCGATTTCGAGTAAATTAAGCTTATCTTGAACCCCAGCGACAGAGAGCCTCGTTCGCCCATCCCATAATGTAATAGGCTCGCCCGCTTGCTTAAAACGGTTCAGCTTTTGACTCAATTGGTGATTCGTTACTTCACGAAAAGATGTTTGCTTTACTGCACGGTTACTTGCTCTAAACGACAAAGCACCCGATGTTTCTTCGCCAATAACTTTAATTAAACCAAAGGTATTATTCTTAGAAATGGTCGTGCTACTGATGATCTCTTCAAGGCCTTTCCCCTCAGGTAATAAATTTTGCAAATAATTACGTACTGCACGAGAGTCAAAACCGCCATTGAGTGGCAAATGTGGTGAAACTGCAAAACCCTCGTTGATCCATTTAGCCTCATAAGTAAATGAAATCTCATTTTCAGAGCCTATTGCCAGCGTTATCTCAGCCACCTTTTGCGATTGACCGATAAACACATCTAAACGATTGGTGTTAGTACCACTGTTCATCGCTCACCTCATCATTGCTATGAGCTATATCATCACTGACAAGACTGAACGACAACCCTAAATACTCCATAACTTTTAGTACATTATGAAGTTGCACAGTTACATCACCTTTTTCTATTTTTATTAGCGTAGGCTTAGAAATAGCAAGCGCTTGTGATACATCCACTAATGTCAGCTTCATACCAGTTCGCTTTGCAGTAATGGCTTTAGCCAGCTGCATGGGTGAAAATGGCTTAGAAAGCTCAGGCATTTCAGTACGCTTAACAACTCTTCCGAGTGTTTTTTTGACGGAGGAATCGCTCATTTATGGTCAACTATAGTTTACTTATACAACCAATTCTAGAATACCTTAAGAAAAAGTCAACGATACTTTACTTTTAGACTAAATAATTTATTAACAAGACCATAAGTAAAATATATTTAACTTATGGTGACTTGTAATTAAATTAAAACCCATAAGTAAATTTTAATTGACTAGTTTATAGCGTAAAACTGGTAAGTTGAAAAACGGGCTACGGATTAATCCTAGAACCTAGTCACTACCCTAAAACCTAGCAGCTTTTTCGATCTGTGATTGTTTTAAAACCAATTTTACCACCGAGCTCACCGAGGCGCGGCGCTACACAGAGAAGATAAAAAGTGCTTCGAGCTACGAATTAACCCTAGCCCCTAGTCACTTCCCTAGAACCTAGCTCCTGTTACTACCGTAGGCGTTAAGCTTGCTGACGCGAAAAGCGTAGATTTTAAATTTTAGGCGGGAGTTAACCTCGCGCTTTGGTTTTTAATTGCAAATTTTTAGTTATGTCGCGTTGGCGACGGCAACCAAGGGGCGCATAGCGCCGTACGCCCCTTGGAACCCCACGGCGCCCCGAGGATCACACTGTTTCCTCAATTTAAATTAATGATATGAACGTAACCAGCGTAGATAGGCCATCCATGGCCAAGCTACGCTTTTTACAGCATCCATGCTATAAATTACTCATCATTAATTCAATTTCGGGTGTGATCACGGGGAATTGCTTAGCTTCTGTGTTCATATTTATACAATTAGCTGCTATTTTAGCCAGTCATCCTCTTTAATCTCATATAACTCTTTATGACTCGGATCATGCCTGGTATGATTCTCTGTCTTTTTATTTTGTAGTTGCTTAGTTAGTTATGGAAAACGGTGAAGTTCTTGTCATTGATTTGTTTGCAGGCCCTGGCGGCCTTGGTGAAGGGATTTCCGCGGCTAAAACAGATGACGGTAAAACACCTTTTCAAATAGGTATTTCTGTTGAGAAAGATGTAAATGCTCATCAAACATTAACCACTCGCGCTTTTTTCCGTTTACTCAAAAACAAGTCTCAGCCGTTAGATAATTACTATGATTACCTGCATGGTGAAATAACCCGTGACGAGTTATTTGATCTTCATCCTGATATTGCAACAGAAGCCAACCAAGAAACTCTCAATGGTGCTAAAGAGCTTGGTAAAGACAATGAACTTATACACAAGCGCATTTCTGAATTGGTAAAAAAGCATAAAGGCCCAAAAGTACTAATTGGTGGCCCTCCATGCCAAGCATATTCACTTGCGGGGCGCTCTCGTAACGCGGGTAATAAAAGTTACGTTGCAGAAGCTGATACTCGTCATTTTTTATATAAAGAATACTTAGAAGTAATCAGCTTAGCTAAACCAGATATTTTTGTTATGGAGAATGTTCGCGGAATCCTAACAGCCAAAGTTAATGGCCAAGTCATGTTCCCGCAAATATTGAAAGATTTGCGTAATCCTGGCTCAGTAACTAAACACAAAAATATTCCAAAATATAAAATCTACTCATTAGTAGTTGATGCAGAAAACCCAGAAGAACCACAATATAAAGACTCTGCCGATTTCTTAATTCGCTGTGAACAATATGGTATACCTCAGGCTAGGCATCGTGTGATTTTGCTCGGTGTGCGTGAGGATATAAAAGCAAAGCCAGAAACACTAAAAGTATGCGACCATCAAGTTACAGTAGAGCAAGCTATTGGTGATTTACCTAATTTACGTAGCGGCTTTTCTAAACAAAAGGATAATGCAAGTGATTGGGAAACAGCTGTTACTAAAAATGCAGCTAAGCTAAAGCGGATACTGAAAAAACAATTCAATTCAGAATCAGCCAATTCCTTAAACCTTAAGCCAAAAATCGGTTTGTCTAGAATAGAAACAGCATTAAGCGACAAAACCCCAGCTATGCCAGAGCCACTAAAAGCTTGGTATATAGACCCTAATTTAAACGCAGTGCTAAACCATGAAACCAGAGGGCATATGGTTGATGATTTACTTCGCTACGCTTACTGCGCCGCTTATGCGCAAATAGAAGGCTCATCGCCTAAATCTCGTCACTTTCCAAAAGAGTTAGCTCCAGCCCATGCTAATTGGGATACAGGAACACACGCTGACCGCTTTAGAGTTCAAGTAGCAGATAAATACGCTACTACCGTAACAAGCCATATTTCAAAGGATGGTCACTACTTCGTACATTACGATCCGCAACAATGTAGAAGTTTAAGTGTTCGTGAAGCGGCCCGCTTACAAACATTTCCTGATAACTATATTTTTGAGGGCACAAGGACAAATCAATACGTACAGGTAGGTAATGCTGTGCCGCCTTACTTAGCTTTCCAAATAGGGCAATTAATAAGTAATTTTTTACTTCACATCAAACGATAGTTGTTAAACAAAATGAAAGCCTTCTTCCAAGGCTTTCTTTTCAACGTCCAATAAAGATAAACATTGTTTCTCTGTTGGTATCTTAGTAGGAATAGCCGCTGCTATATCTAATATACTTTTTTCTTTGTGACTCAATACAAACGAAGCTTTGTTCCAATCCTGCATTTTCTTCCAGTACTGCTCAGTTTTATCAAAAACATATTTCTGAGCCTCGATACCATTATCAATACTTTGGACAGTAGCAGCTTCTTTTTTCTGTTCTTTGGCTACAGAAGGATCAATCAGCATACTTTCTATAGTGCTACTTAAAGGAACGTATGTGTTAATTAAATTTTCCCAACAATCAGGCTTTTTACACCATTCACTAATGTTAGTAACGTGTTGAGGTGTATCTTTAATTACCTCATTTACTTTTGCCGCAATTTCAAGAAGGTTATCTAGCAATTCAGCAGGCAAAGACTGACTATTCCATATTTCCATAAGATTAAATAGCTTACTTTTACCATCAATCATATGTCTGAACTTTGATATTGTATAAGTAACAATATTGGCTTTATATCCGCCATACCAAGATTGTTTCATTATTTTTTTATCTAATTCTTTAAATAAAATTGCTTTAGCAATTGATTCTTTAAAGAATAGCTCATTGAATGGCTTATCATCTTTATTCCATTGCTCCGTCATTATCTCAGCAAATTTACCGAAATTTTTCTGAGCACCTAGACTTACAACATGCGGCATTTTTTCCCATGAATTATAAAACTTAGCTAAGTCCGTTTTAGTTAGCATTTGGGGCTTAGGATTAATCTTCTCAAATTTTTTCTGTTCAGCTGGAGTTAGCTTGGTTTTGGCAGTCATGTATTGACCACGCGCTCTTTCATAAAACCAATGAGTTTCTTGTAGCCCACCTTCAGAGGATGGTGCCCAAATTCTTCTAGAAAGCTCTTCAAAACGCCAGTGAAAAGGACTGTTAGAGAAAAAGTCTGCGGCATTCACCTTATTTTGAGTATTAGCAAACTCTGATATTTTTGGAACTATTGTTTCTACAGATTCCGGTGGCACGATGGTTAATTTCACCTGAATAAAGACTTGAGTCAAATCTGCTTTTTCTTTTTTCAGCGTGTTGTATATTGACGCTGTAGTTTGGCCTCCATTCACAATTTGTAAGTTTTTTAGTTTGGAGATCATGGTATTACCATTCTCTTCATATATCGCTATTTCTTCCGCTGTCGCTGTTAAACCATTATTAAATGCAAAAAACATATTTGGCTCATTTATAATGGTATTCCTCATTCCCTTATTTACTTTTCCTTTAAACTGAAGAAATGTTCGTACATTCTGTTCTAGCAGCCTTTCGGTATACTTGTCATAAAGTTTGGACAGGAGTGAACCGGGTAAAACTAATAAATATGACTGGTATTCATCTGTTTGAGAGAATGCTTTCAAACAAGGAAGATAGTTTCCAAATTCTTCTTTAAAATCAATTTCTATTGATTCTTTCCCAGCTTTAGATGAGTCAATACGATAAATTCTCTCAATGTCCCAAATATCAAAATTAATTTTTATGCCATTATTGCTATCAACAGAGGGGATAGATTTAATTGACTTACTTAATTCACTGTTGGTAATTATAATAATTCTAATACTAGTAATCTCTGAGGATTTAAGACATATATCTCTTACAAGCGGATACGCAAGATCTGTCTCTTCCATAGTTTGGTAGAAATTATTATCTAGACTTTTATCGAAAAAACGTACTGCTCTTTTCGAAATTTGCATAGCTAGTGAAGTTGTTAGTGTTTCTAGTTTATCTTTATAGTGAGAAACGATAAGTGTCAGTACACCATTTTGTTCATTTCGATGCCATGCATCAAGTTTAAGCCCTAATGAATCTTTTTTATGACTACAAAGGTTGTAGTTCTCCATAACAGCTTGTTCAACCAGATAATCGCAAACTTTTTCAACAAAAACAGGTTCGTTAAACTTACTTCCAACTTCAGCCTCGCTATAAATTTCTTGCATAAAGTTTGTGTAAAACAATTCTAAGCTCATACTGCTGATACCCACGGTTCGTCAATTAAAAATGGTTCACAATTTGTCAACTCTAAATCATATGTTACGTTGCAAACGCCATTTGGAATACTTGATAAAATAATCCTAGGAAAGTCCCCTGACACTTCGTAGAACTTCTTTGAAGCTACTATATAACTATAATTGGAATACTCTTCGCTATGCACATAGCCAATGTTTAATAAGGCGTCTTGGAACTTTTCAAGCTGTTGTGAATGTCCCTCTTCTTCAAGTATGTTTTGAATATTTAAAATTAAGTTAGGTAGTGACAGAGCATCGTGAGATTCAGGTTCAGTTCTTCCTAGAGTAACCACAAATAAATACAATTCATCTAATTGCCCACACAGTTGTTCAGCAGAGGAGATTTTAATTTTGGGCGAAGATGTACCTATTTGGCATTTCACCTCCACAGCTGCATTTTGAATATTGAAGTCTTGCGGACTGCCCTCCGGGCCAGTCCAAAAATCTATTGATTGAGCAATACCATATTTTTTGGCTAAATGGTGACTTAGGTATACTAATTCTCCTATTAGTCCTTTAATGACTCTTTCCGGTAATAGCTTTTGCCTATCTTTTTTTAAAAACTCTCTCCACCGTTCAATTCTTCTAAAGATCACAGGCACAATGGCTGATGGTTTCAACACCCGTGTAGCGGAAATAATGTCATTGCACAAAGAAAAAAACAGTTCCCAATCACTAGGGTTTTTCAAGCTCAAAACTAATTGTTTAGTTTCTGCTATAGAGGTAACCTCGATTCCAAAAAGCGATGGATACTTAGGAGGTAATTTACATTCATTCGTTAATTTACAAACAAATAAGTATTTACCCAACCTATCTTTTGCCCAATAAATATCTAAAGGGTGCTTATGATCAATTCTTCTCGCTGATAAATCTGCTTTTGGTGTTTTGATGCTTTCCCAAGGATTAATCATTTTCGAATTCATCCTCTTCCTCTATTACGCTAGAAAATTCTTGCTTCCACCATGTTGTATTAACGATATATTCGACAAGATTTTCAGGTCTGCCTTTACCTGCTTCACCCGGAAAGCTAATACTCCACGCTAAAGCGGTTTGATCTATTGCTGGTTCTTTTGTTTCGCCTACTACGCAATCTAATAAGTAAACAGTTAGTAATGGGCGATCTCTTAATTGGCGTAATAACTTTCCTGAAAGAGATTTCGCACTCTCTAGTTTTTCAATATGCGCATTTATTTTTGCTTTGTCTACCCCAGCTTTTTCCCATTTGGGATCACTAAACCGCCTTTTGCTGGATGTTACTGCACTTTTAGTTTCCTTATAAAGACATACAGTCCGCATTAGAGGGTGCATGATTATGCTCTGTTGTGAGTAAACCTTATATTCATCATGAGGCTTAGTGTTACTTATTAATTGGACATCCCAATTGCAATTAATTTTTCCGATATAATCTAAAATAGGCTTTGGTTCAGTCATTATTGAAGCTGGATGATTTGTATAGGCATCTATAAACTTTTTAATAGGCTCATCATTGATATTTTGAAATACATAATTGGTACTTGAGGTATCAATCAGGCTATTAGTTTGCAGTAAATCCTTTATCAAGTAATCTAACGCTGTTTTGTTGTTATCCTGTAAACTATTGGAAGTACCTAAAACTGTGGTTTCTACATGTCGTCCATGTAAACTAATTTGCCTCAACACACTTGTACCTGTGCGCATCTTATTTCTTGCTGTTACAATAAGTGATTCAGGGTGGCTACGTACACATAACCCAAACTCCTCAGGCGTGAGCTTAGCATTTTCCATTCTTTTAAACTCATCCCGTAATTCTTCTGTTACATCAGAGATATGTTCATACCAAGAAATGGCCTCATAAGGCATATATAATCTGCAAAGTTCAGCAAACCCCTCTCTATAACCAAACCAACGCCCCATTTGCATTAAAGTATCGTACATTTGCGTATTGCGAATAAAATAACTAACTGTCAAGCCTTCTAAAGTTAAACCTCTCGATAGGCTTAACCCTCCAACAGCTATTATACTTCGCCCATTAGGGTAATTTTCTTTGCTGTAATCTAAAGGCTCTGAATTTTTTGAGGCGTTGACTTCAATTGTTTTAATTGGGGAAACCGCTCTTTTTAAAGTTAATTGAACTGTTTTCCAATCAAATTCAACTCCTGAAAACTCTTTATCAAAAGTTTCTCTCAAGCTTCTAATAGATTCATTTTTAATTGCTTTTAATTCATCCAACGCGTAGTGATTAATAATGTTCCTTCTAAGTTCATCAACATAATCATGCACTAACAATTTGATATGACTTTGTACATCAGTAAATCTACTAACATTAATCAGCATAGAATTATGCTTAAACTCTTGATCTCTTAGTATCCGAATAGCTCTAATTAAAGTAAATACCCTAATTGCTTCTTCTAAAGATGCAGGAATAGCTTCTGGTATATAATCCTTTTTGTGGGAGGGTGGAAGCAAATCTTCAAAATCTAGTAGCTCTCGCACTATGTCTAAATCAGAATCTGAGCTAAATATTCTCTTTGAGCCAACATAATTTGAGGGAGCATCTAAGCTAATAATAAAATCTCTAGGAAAAAGCTCATCACCTATCATTTCATCATTATTATCGGGATCGATAAAAATATTTGCGAAAGGTGTAGCTGTATAGCCTAGATACATATTTTGTCGAAATAACTTGAGCAACTCGCGGATCTTACTATTAATTGCTGTCGCGTCAGTGTCTTCTTTATTTGTATTGATCGAAGCGTGGTCGGCTTCATCATCAATTAGAAGAAAGGGAAATTGGTCTAAGTTAAGGTTATTGTTTTTTAGCCAGTTTATTAGGTTTTGTAGTATAGCTTTATTCTTTTTAATAACTAGTACAACAGGCTGATTAAAATTATCTAAGGTTGAGCCTATTTGTTTAGCTATGCTGTTCTTAAAATCATGAATAGTAGTTGTAAATGAAATTGGAACTTTATCATGTGAATATTTGCCGACACCAACAAGCCTATCCTTCAATGGGATACCGTCTAATTGCTTAGAGCTATCAACTCCTCTAAAGCCTTCATCAATTCTTTCCTGTGTCTGACTTCTAAGCGCACTCAATATTCCAGCAAGGACAATAATAACTTTATAACCAGCATCAGCCGCCTTATTTATAACCCCAGTATAATTAGCCGTTTTACCTGACTGCACATGACCAACAACTAACCCCTTTCTTGACCAATCACCTTCTTTATTAGGATTTTCCAAATGGTCCAATATTTTGTCAGTAACTAAATCCAATTGCGTTACTACTTTTGGAGGGAAATTCGAATGCGATAAGTGTCTTTTATATCTATTCCAGAAGAACCAATCAATATCACCACGGTTATCCTCTAACCAAGGAATATAGTCTTTTGCTTCAAAATATGACCCTAAAGTCATACTTATATCAAATCGTTCTTCCAGTTTTGTGACTATCAAATTAATATCATTTTCATCGGTAAACGATAAGCTATAAGCCATCATTTTTACTGTTTCAAGAATCATTTCTGAGTCAACTTGATCTAATTCCTTTTCTCCAACTTTAGCTACTATAAACTTTTCACTTAAATCTTCTATTTGGTTTAGTTTAACTATATCGGTCATGATTAGATTTCCATTCCTTTTATTATTTTAATACTTAAATCAATATGTGAAGCCATTGGCTCTATCTGAGTAATTTTTTCAATCATTTGTTCTTTAGTTAATTTTTCGTTTTTGTAGATTGGCAAAAATACTCTAATAATATTTTTCAATTCTTCCGTTGGTATACGAGGTTTAGTAACATTTTCAGGTGAATTTGCAAAGTCATTAAAATATAAGTCTGAAGGGAAAGATGACTCTACAGACGTTAAAATGTTTATAAACTCTTTTTGTAAGTCATCTCCCAGTTTATTTTTGAGATTTACAATTAATGGGTGACTCTTGCTTATTTCATAACTTACCTTTCCAGAAACTATATTCCTATTCCAAATTGGCTCTAAAATTTTTGATTTAAGTCGATGACCTTTTTGTTTAAATACGCGCTTTCCTGAATATTCAACTTCTGAAATGATTTGTTTTAATCCTTTTCTTACGACTTCAGGCAGGGCAAGATCACGAACTTTACCTTGACTTAAAAGTATGATCTTATACTCCTTTTTAAGGAGCCCCCATGCCTGATATTCAACTATTTAAATATTTCGAATCAATTGACGACCCTCGCCAGC
>NZ_JACJEI010000054.1:0-14811 GCF_014163985.1 Pseudoalteromonas sp. SR41-4
AAATAATTGAAAAAATTGTATTAATAAACTGAGCTTTACTTAATTCGTCATTAAATTCTGACTCACAGATTATTTCTAATCTATCAAAAGCTTTACTCACTGAACTTTGGTCATCTGAAATATTACTGATGCAAATCAATCAGCTCCAGCAGTCGATGACTTCAGCCGCAGCAGTGAATATAGCCAAGTTAAAATCTCTCCTAATGGGAGCTACCTTGCAGTAATTATGCAACCTGAAGGTAAAAAGGTGCTAGTTATTTTAGATGCTAAAAAATTTACAATTCACCACGCTATTAATTTTGAGAGCAATGCCCAAGTTGGTGCTTATCATTGGGTAAGTGATGATCGGGTTGTAGTTGCAAAAGAATACTTACGCGGCTGGCAAGATCACCCTGAATATTATGGGGAATTATATGGCGTGAATGCTGATGGCTCAAAAGCTAAGTACTTAGTTGGCTATCTTGGCGAAATGCAAACTGGCTCTCGTATCAAAAAGGCCACACCACTTTATGGCACCTCTTATTTGCTGGATCCTTTAATCCACGATGAAGATAAAATGCTTATAGTGACTTACCCGTGGACATCAAGTAGTGAACCGCACACGGTTGTTTATGAGGTTGATATCTTTTCAGGGAAGCGTCGTAAAGTTACGCGCTCCCCGTCACGTATGGCCAACTTTTTGACTGACCATGAAGGAAATGTCAGAGTGGCTGTTTCCAGTGATGATTACATTAAGCCTACAATACATATCCGTGAAAAGTCAGGTGGAGATTGGCAAGCGCTTAATTTAGCTGGTTTGACTTACAGTGATGTTGAGTTGCACGCTTTTGATAGTAGTGGTGATGCTGTCTATATCACAGCATCAATAAGTGGTGAAGCTCAAGGCTTATATAAATTGAATCTAAAAACCAGAGCAATTGATTTAATTCATAAGGAAGAGAAAGTCTCACCAAAGCAAATATGGGTCGATGAAGCATCAAAAGAGCTATTTGCGATTGAAACCGAACTAGGTTATCCAACTTATGCTTTTGTCGATGGGCAATCAGATAAAAGCATGCGTTTAAAATCATTAATCTCCGCTTTACCTGGTGAACAAGTGCAACTCGTTAGTAGTACTGAAGATGGCGACACTAATATTATTTATGCCTCTAATGATCGTAACCCTGGACAATATTATTTATTCGATGCCAAAAGTAATAACTTACGATTTTTGTTTGCATCCCGCAGTTGGATTGATGCAGAACAAATGGCGCAGACCAAGCCTGTAAGTTATACCAGTCGAGATGGTTTAACTATTTATGGCTACTTAACAGTACCGAATAACACCATAGAAAAAAACTTACCTTTAGTGGTTATGCCACATGGTGGTCCACATGGCCCGCGCGATTGGTGGGGATTCGACCCTGATGCACAGTTGCTTGCAAGCCGTGGTTTGGCCGTACTAAAAGTTAATTTTAGAGGTTCAGGTGGTTTTGGCCGTAACTTTGAGCATGCTGGGCATCGAAAATGGGGAGCTGAAATTCAATTTGATATTATAGATGGTGTGAAGTATTTAGTTGAGCAGGGTACAGTTAATAAAAACAATATCTGCATTATGGGCGCGAGCTTTGGTGGATACTCAGCGTTACAAAGTGCGATTTTAGAACCTGATATGTTTAAATGTGCGATTGGCGTTGTTGGCGTTTATGATTTGCCCTTAATGTTTAAAGAAGGGGATGTTGCAGAGCGCGATAGTGGCCAACGTTATTTACAGAATGTATTGGGTACAGATGAAGCGCAACTAAAGGCTTTTTCACCTAGCTATAATATTGATAAGTTAAAGGCTCCAGTGCTGATAGTGCATGGTGGTGAAGATCAGCGTGCACCGATTGAGCAAGCCGAATCACTGATTGCGGCTCTTAAAAAAGCTAAACATCCTTATATATATGAACTGCTTGAAGATGAAGGGCATGGTTTTTATAAGCAAGAACATCGCACTCGTTATTATCAAAAAGTGCTGACCTTTTTAGACCAACACTTAACAATGTAACAGTCGTATTTACGTGTTAAATGGCAAGCTAAAAGCTTGCCATATTTATATCCACTTGTTGTGGGTAGTTTGGCTATATTAACAGGAATATTCAAGGCACAGCTCTTTGAGTTGTACTTTGGCTTTGTGGTTATTTTGCCTGGCAGCTTGTTGATACCAATAAATAGCTTGGCTGATATCTTTTTCTACCCCCTCACCATCACGATACATTTGCGCAGTATTAAGCTGACCCCATTGTGAGCCTTCTTTGCTGGCGAGTAAAAAGCTTTCGAACGCTTCAGGAAATAACCCATCTTTGTAATAGATGATGCCTTGCTGATTATTTTTATTAAGCTTCAACCCTTCATATAGCGGTTTAGGGCGTGGTGGGAACATCACAAAACCACCATATAAGCTATATGCATAAGGGCGTAGTACATCATAAATAGCACCATCATCATATAAACGCTGTACTTCGCTGCGCGGTAAAGTTATTGTTCTTGATGAGAAATAATCTTTTTGTATCAATAAGCTGGTACGCATAGCCATAGTAATGCCGCTGTCGCGTTTATAGCGATAATTGCTGATTTGAAAGGTGATATTTTGGTCATCAAACTCGAGTACTTGGGCTACTTTTAGGTTTTCAGGGCGCAATGGTTCGTTAGAAAACTTATCAGCATGTACCAAGTAAGTATCGAATGCTTGTGGCTGGCTGAGTATTGCTTGCTTGGCTTTTAGCTCATCAAGATGTTGTGTATAAAAGTAAATTGATAACCAGATAAGTAATATCGAGCCTATAAAATATTTGATCAAAGAAAGCTTTTCTAACCATGGCAGTTGCATAATTGAAAGCTGCACATTGTGCTGACAATGGCTACACTGGTATTGGTAATGCCATGCTAATGGCAGCATAGGGACAATTGAAAAACGCAAAAAGCGGCTGTGGTTTTGTAGTCGATAGTCATCGTGATGACAGTATGGGCAGGTTTTTGTTTGGCTGAAAAACGACAATGAATCGCTGGTATTGAATAGTAGCATATGGCCTTTTTTCCCCTTCCTTGTTTTACGTTAAATTAAAACAAGGAGGGTTAGATGCAAAGTAAAAAATTGTAATAAAGTATGTTTGGTTAGCTTATTTACTCGCTACAGGCTTTGCTTTAATTGTAGTTTTAGCATCAGCTGCCATAAACGCAAATACAGCATATGCTGCGGTATTTTGCTTAAGTTTAGCCGGATCGATCTTATCAAGCGTATCATCAGCAGTGTGATGGTAGTCAAAGTAATCAGTACCGTCTTGGTGCAGCTCAAAAATTGGCGCGCTGGTGGCATTTTTAAATGGAATTAAATCAGGCCCACCATTAGCGCTATTTTTACCTATGTATTCAACATTTAGCGGCGCAAGTTGCTTGGCTATTGCACGCACTACTGGCAACGAGGCTGCAGAGACATTCGATTCAAAGCCATACACTACATCAGCACCAAAGTCAGATTCAGCGGCGGCAACAATTTTATCAAGTTCATTTGCATGCTTTTTAAAATAAGCTTTAGCGCCCCATAATCCTAGCTCTTCAGCGGCAAATAACACTACACGAATACTGCGTTTAGGACGTTTTATTTCACTAATATGTTTGGCAGCAGCCATGGTTAACGCAACGCCTGCACCATCATCAAGTGCGCCAGTGCCTAAATCCCAAGAATCTAAATGACCGCCAATCAGTACGTACTGTTCAGGGTTTTGTGTGCCATTGAACTGACCAATCACGTTATAGCCATTACCTTGGCCGCGATCTTCAGTTTGCACATTGATATTTACGGTAACATTTTTACCTAGTGCAACTAAGCGAGCTAGCTGATCTGCATCAGGATTAGCAATGGTCACATTAGGGATTTTCGTAACACCTTCTTGATAGTGACTGCCACCGGTATGAGCAAAGCGGTGGTGTGCGGTGCTAACAGAACGCATCATATAACCAATCGCGCCTTTTTTTGCAGCCTCAACTGAACCTGTTGAGCGAGCACGAACAGCAGGACCATAACCATTGCCATCAATATGACGGTTCATATGGTAATTTATATAAGCTATTTTACCTTTTAAGCTGTTTGCTGGTGCTGCGATAAGTTCATCAAGCGTTTCAAATAATACAACTTCAGCGGTAATGCCATCTTTTGGTGTGCTAACGCTGTGGCCTAATGCTGTTAGGTGCAAAGGTTGCTCGCTTGGCGTTAAAATTTTGCCACTTTCACTAAAACGACGCCACTCAGGGAAGGTTGCTTCTTCTAGCCATACTTTATCAAAACCAAGCTCTTTAAATTTAGCTTGGGCCCACGCAACGGCTTTTTTATCATTTTCTGTACCAGGTAAGCGAGGTCCTATTTCAGTAGTAAGCGATTCAAGCAATTGATAGCTTAACTCGCTGTTACTGGCATTAGTTCTTAGTTCGGTGACTTGCTGAAGTTGCTTTGCGGTAAATTCAGGCTCGGCGGCATTGGCTAAAAAGCTGCCGGCTAGCAGTAATCCGGTGATGATTTTTTTCATTATTGACCTGGTTATATTTTCAAGTGAGGGTTATTAAAGCATTTAATACTGAGCAACAAAAGTAGATGAGATAAATGCCTATCGGTGGTGATGTTATGGTGAATGTTTATTGAGAATATGGTCAGCTTAATGGTAGCAATTTGTATATTCTGCTATTATGCAGCATAACTAAGTCGGGCATCTGCAGCGGCTTTTCATGTTTAATTATTGCACTGGAAATTACTTTGACCGCTACAGCTTTTTCATCACTCGCTTTACCATCAGGTTTGGTCGATAACTTATCGACTTTAGGTTACACCCAAATGACCGCTGTACAGGCGCAAAGCCTGCCGCCAGTGCTTGAAGGTAAAGACATCATTGCACAAGCTAAAACTGGCTCAGGTAAAACTGCCGCATTTAGTTTAGGTGTGTTGGCCAAGCTTAATGTTAAGCGTTTTCGTATACAGTCTTTAGTGCTTTGTCCAACCCGTGAGTTGGCTGAGCAAGTAGCTGTGGAAATGCGTAAATTAGCGCGTGGTATTCACAATATAAAAATATTAACTCTATGTGGTGGCGTGTCGATTGGTCCACAAATTGGTTCACTAGAGCATGGTGCACATATTATTGTTGGCACACCTGGGCGTGTAGATGATCATATTCGCAAAGGTACGCTACGTTTAGATGATGTAGACACGCTAGTACTTGATGAAGCCGATCAAATGCTTGATATGGGCTTTCAAGACACTTTGGATGCAATTATTGAGCGTATTCCAAAACAGCGTCAAACTTTATTATTTAGCGCCACTTTTCCGCGCGCAATAGAAGCGATTGCCAAGCGTGTATTAAGCAATCCTGTTATGGTGAAGGTTGAAGAAGAGCAAGAAAAAAGTACTATTAAACAGTACTTTTATAAAATGGATAATAACAAACAACGTTTTAATACATTAAAATTGTTGCTGCTGAAGTT
This sequence comes from Pseudoalteromonas sp. SR41-4, assembly GCF_014163985.1. Taxonomy (NCBI): domain Bacteria; kingdom Pseudomonadati; phylum Pseudomonadota; class Gammaproteobacteria; order Alteromonadales; family Pseudoalteromonadaceae; genus Pseudoalteromonas; species Pseudoalteromonas sp. SR41-4. Next base: position 5,491 of record NZ_JACJEI010000054.1, read on the forward strand.
TCAACCAGAAAGTTGTGTGGTGTTTTGTAATACCAAGGTCGAAACTCAACAGGTGTGTGATGATTTAGCTGATGAAGGCTTCAGTGCCGTGTCATTGCATGGTGATTTAGAGCAGCGAGATCGTGAGCGCACCTTGATCCACTTTGCTAATAAAAGCGCCTCGATTTTAGTGGCCACTGATGTAGCCGCTCGCGGTTTAGACATCGATGATATGGATATGGTGATTAACTACCACCTTGCCCATGACCCACAAACCCATGTACACCGTATTGGTCGTACTGGTCGTGCTGGTAAAAAAGGCATTGCATGCTCTATTTATGGCGATGCAGAACAATTCAAAGTGGCACAAATTGGTGACCATTATGAATGTGATTTTTTACCAGAACAATTACCGCCGTTTAGCCTACTTGAAAAGCCACCATACAAACCACAAATGGTGACACTAATGATCGATTCAGGTAAAAAGCAAAAGGTACGCGCAGGTGATATTTTAGGTGCATTAACCGGTAAAGATGGTGTTGCCGGACGTCAAGTCGGTAAAATTAATGTGCTTGATAATGTGGCTTTTGTGGCTGTCGAACGTAATAGCTCAAAGCCCGCGCTACGAAAATTAACGGAAGGTAATATTAAAGGCCGTAAAATTCGTGCCCGTCGTTTAACTCGTTAATTATTGCTTATGATGTTTTTGAGCAGCTTGCTCTAAGCTGCTCATATTCATTTTTTAACTGTTTAAACTGCTCTGCATTACCATGTTGTTTATCTGGATGATATTGTGTTGCCAACTGCCGCCAGCGCTTTTGCAATGCCTGCATAGAAAAATCGTCAGGTAATTCCCAGCGCTTTAATAATGTCTGGCGTTGTTGTTGATCAAGCGTATTTATTGTTGGTGATGCACGAAAAGTACGCCAAAAGTCATCTAACAGTGATTTAACTTCTGTTATCGAAGCATCGTAATTTTGCCAATCTAGATAGTACGTTTGTAATGAGTCATGCGCTGCAATAGTTATCTTATCTGGATTATCGGTGAGCTCTATATGTAAACTGGCTACCAATAAATATTGATTTGGCAACAGTTGTTGTTGCAGTTGATAAAGTGCATTCATAATTAAAAAGTTACGCTTAAACAGATCACGGTATGGATCTGTATCTAAGTTATTAACTACACCTCGCTTAGATAATTCCAACGCTAAAGTGTGAACCTTCCAAATGTGCTTCGTTAAAATTAACTCGAAAATCTCATCAATCAGTGGGTTAAGCATTGTTTACAGTCTAGTTATTGGTGTATCTTGACTAAACTATCATAGCTTCTACTGCTAACAAAATTCCAAGGAAAAAATTATGCTGGGTCAGTTTAAGCGCCTATTATTTATTTGCTCTATTAGTATGCTTGGCGTTTTTTCTCAATCAGGTAATGCTCAACAACAAGTAGCACTTTTTGAACAATTTAAAGTTACGGATGAATGGTCTGAAAAGCAGCTGTTAGCAACCCAGTTACTGTCTACACAATTATCAAATCAGCAACAAGTTGCTATTTATTCTGGTTTAGCTGAGCGTGCGTTTGAGTTGAGTAATTATCCCCAAGCATTGCATTATTATCAGTTGCTTGAGCAGCATAGTACATTTGAAAATCTGCCTGAGTTACATTTTCGAGCAATAAAAATGCAGGGCGTGGTGCAATATTTTCAAGGTTTATTACAACAAGCCATTATTGATTACAGCCGTGCGTTAAACTTAGCGGTACGTTTAAAGAGTCCATTAAAACAAGCCAACTTGCTAAGTAATATTGGCCTTGCATATTTTAATATGCACAACATGGAGCTTGCTTTAGATCATTACCAGCAGGCAAAAGCACTTTATGAAATAGATGGTAGCGCGCAAGACAAAGCTGATATTCTTCATAATATTGCGGGCATCTATATTCGTTTATCTAGCTATGATTCGGCACTCGAAATTTATCGCGAAGTGCTCGATGTATTTCAGCAATTGGGTGATGAAGAGGGGATTGCTCGTTCCTATGGCAATATGGGTGTTGCTTATACTGAGTCGGGTCAAAATCAATTAGCGTTGCACTATTACCAGCTCGCTTTACGCTATTATCAAAGTGTAAATGATGCCTATCAGTTATCTGTACAGCATACCAACTTAGCTAACATAAATTTAAAAATCGATGAGTTGGATGCTGCTTTGTATCACGCACAAGCAGCTCAAAAATACGCTCAGCAGATAGATAATCAATCCTTACGGTTAGCTTCTTTACATGTTTTAGCTAAAGTGCAATTAGTGATGGGGGATATTGATATTGCGGAGCAAAATTTACAACAATCAATATCACTAGCCAAAGAATATAAAGATGAATTGCGTATTAAAGACGGCTTAGGTATCGAGGCGTTATTAAGCGCTGGTGCCGGTGACTATAAGCGGGCTATTCATCTGCACCAACAGTTTGTTGATTATCAACGTAGCATAACCAGTGAAGAGGTCATGAAAGCGTTAAATGTATTTCAGTCTCAGTTTCAGTCGAACCAGTTAAACCAAGAAATTAAACAGCTTAAACAAGAGCGTAGCCTACAAGAATTAAAGATTGAAAAACGCTCACAGTTAACTATTTTACTGTCTATTGTGCTGATGTTGGTATTGATCTGTGCAGTTGTATTATATCGCCGTGCAATCGAAAAAAAGGCTAAAGCCCAATTAGAGCAAAAAGTTGAGCAACGTACTCAAGAATTACAATATGTGGCACAAGAGCTACGTGCCGCGAATCAAGTTAAGAGCCAGTTTTTGGCTAATATCAGCCATGAAATACGCACACCACTTACCGCTATTTTAGGGCAAACAGACGACTTATTGCATGGTTTATATCAGCCCCAGCAATTACAAACAGAATTGTTAGTTATTAAAAAACATAGCGATCATTTAAAAGATTTGATTAATGATGTGCTCGATATTAGTAAGATAGAAGCAAACCGTTTAGATTTACATGTTAGCGAGTTTGACCTCGTGGAGCTTGTTAATGATGTTTATGCTATGTCAAGTATGCAGGCTAAAAGTAAAGGTTTAACGCTGCTATTAGAAAATCACTTAGGCTCGAGTTATTGGACTAAGTTAGATATGATCCGCGTTAAGCAAATACTAATAAACCTACTGACTAATGCGATCAAATTTACCGAGCACGGCAGTGTTACTCTGGATATTAATCACACCGAACAAGGCGTATGCTTTAAAGTGATTGATACGGGGATTGGTATGAATACAGAGCAAATAAAAAACATTTTTGAATGTTTTCAACAAGGCGATAATACCATCACCCGCAGGTTCGGTGGTTCAGGACTTGGTTTGAGTCTTTCCCAGCAATTAGCAATTATGATGGGGGGTTATATTAGTGTTGAAAGTGAGCATGGTAAAGGCAGTGAGTTTATTTTTAATGTGCCATGTAAAGAGTATGCGCCAACCCTTATTGCTACCGACAACTCAAAACCAGCTGCAACTAAAGGTCTAGTTGGGCGAGTATTATTAGCAGAAGATCATCCCGACAATCGTAGACTAATAACGCGCTTTTTAAAGTCGATTGGCCTTGAAGTGATCTCAGTAAGTAATGGTGAGCAAGCAGTTGAACAGTGCCTCAGTGAATTTCCAGATGTTGTTTTATTAGATATACAGATGCCAGTAATGGATGGCCTTAGTGCATTTGAACTGTTACATAAGTGTGGTTTTAATAAACCTATTTTTGCGTTAACAGCTAATGCAATGAGTCATGAAATAGATAATTACTTAGCGATGGGATTTACTGGCTATTTAAGTAAGCCAATAGAAAAAGAAGCGTTTTATCAGGCACTCGCAACGCATTTAAATAGTACCAGCACGCTACCTTTAGCTAATCCTGATATTAGCGATTTAGTGACGAGTTTTATTGCCAGCTTTGATGATGAAGTAGCGTCACTTACACAGCACCTTGCAGCAAAGGACTATATTGCATTACAGCAAGATAGCCATCGTATCCTTGGTGCCGCACAGATATTTTCATTAACTGATGTAGCTAATGCAGCGATGTGCTTAGATAAATCACTCTTATCACAAAAACATAACCCCAGCAGTGATGCAGACGTAAAAGAATTAGTAGATGATTTGATTAAGCAGCTATCACAACAGCTGACTTAAAAGAGCGATATATAAGCTTAATGGGTCGTTACATTAAGGCTATAAGTTACTACTAACCAATAAGGCGAGTTGAGCGTTTTATTGAGTGGCATTACTGCGTGCTAGATTTAAATAATCGCAGTTTTAATATTTACTCAATACTGCGCAGTCTGATTTTCGTCTATAGGAAACAGAGCAAAGAGATTAATAAAACAAATTTATAATAGGAGTGAGATTTAGGGATAGGCAAAAAAAATGCCTGTATTAACAGGCATTTTAGAATCTAGTAAAGAGAATTATTGACGCTTCATCGAATCAAAAAATTCATCATTCGTTTTGCTCATAGAGAGTTTATCAATTAAAAACTCCATGGCATCAATTTCAGACATTTCATGAACTATTTTGCGTAAAATCCACATTTTTTGTAGTTCATCAGGTTTAGTCAGTAGCTCTTCGCGACGGGTACCTGAGCGGTTAAAGTCGATTGCAGGGAATACACGTTTTTCAGCAATCTTACGATTTAAGTGTAATTCCATATTACCAGTACCTTTAAACTCTTCGTAGATAACTTCATCCATCTTAGAGCCGGTATCGATAAGCGCAGTTGCGATAATAGTTAAACTACCGCCTTCTTCAACGTTACGCGCAGCACCAAAGAAACGCTTTGGTTTATGCAGGGCGTTAGCATCAACACCACCAGTAAGTACTTTACCTGATGAAGGAATTACCGTGTTATAAGCACGTGCTAAACGTGTGATTGAATCCAGTAAGATGATTACATCTTTTTTGTGCTCAACTAAACGTTTTGCTTTTTCAATTACCATTTCAGCAACTTGTACGTGACGGCTTGCTGGTTCATCAAACGTTGATGCAATAACTTCACCTTTTACTAGGCGTTGCATCTCAGTAACTTCTTCTGGACGCTCATCGATAAGTAGTACCATCAATGTCGCATCTGGGTGGTTATGGGTAATCGATTGCGCAATATTTTGTAGTAGCATTGTTTTACCAGCTTTAGGCGGTGCTACTAATAAACCACGTTGACCACGGCCAATTGGTGAGGCTAAATCAAGTACTCGAGCAGTAATATCTTCGGTGCTACCATTACCGCGTTCCATACGTAAACGTTCGTTTGCATGTAGCGGGGTAAGGTTTTCAAAAAGAATTTTCGTGCGAGAGTTTTCAGGTTTATCAAAATTTACTTCGTTTACTTTTAGTAATGCAAAGTAACGTTCACCGTCTTTAGGTGGACGTATGAGACCCATTATAGAATCACCAGTACGCATACTAAAACGACGAATTTGGCTAGGTGATATATAAATGTCATCAGGACCAGCAAGGTAAGAGGCTTCTGATGATCTTAAGAAACCAAAACCATCCTGTAAGATTTCTAATACACCACCGCCAAAAATGTTCTCTCCACTTTTGGCGTGGGCTTTAAGGATAGCAAAGATAATATCTTGCTTTCTTAAGCGGGCTACGTTTTCGAGCCCCATGGACTCAGCTAAGTCTACAAGTTCTTTGATCGACTTGTCTTTTAATTCGCGTAAATGCATATTGGTGGGTTCTTTATTACAGTTATCATGCTCATATAATCGATATTGATTAGTGAGAGAGGTTTGTTGGTAAACTAAGGATTAGTTGGCTTTATAAACTAGCAGGTCATTCGCTAGGCGTCCAGTCTTTATACAAAAAAAATTAAAAAAAAGGGCAGTTGCCCTTTTTTTAGGCATATTTTTAGATGTTGTTTTCTAAAAACTCAACAAGTTGAGTTTTAGAAAGTGCACCCACTTTAGTTGCCGCAACTTGGCCTTCTTTGAAAAGAAGTAACGTAGGGATACCACGAATACCAAATTTAGGTGGTGTGCCCGCATTTTGGTCAATGTTTAATTTACCAATTACAACACGGCCATCAAACTCTTCTGCCACTTCATTAAGAATTGGCGCGATCATTTTACACGGTCCACACCATTCTGCCCAAAAATCAACTAATACAGGCTTGTCTGATTGTAAAACGTCAGCTTCAAAGCCATCGTCAGTTAATTGAATAATTTTCTCGCTCATTGCGCTCTCCGATAAGTTAGGCGAATTATTTAATGCGTATTTAAACACTCTTGTTTCTTATTGCAAGTTTAAACGTTATGCTTAAACGCTATGACTAAGACACATTTGACCGATAAAAAGTTTTCAGACTTTGCTATTGCACCGGAAGTGGTTGCCGGGTTAACCGAAAGTGGGTTTGAATATTGCACACCCATACAAGCTAAATGCCTACCTTTTATTTGTGATGGCCGCGACATTGCGGGTCAAGCACAAACAGGTACAGGCAAAACGTTGGCGTTTTTAACTGCCACGTGCCATCGGTTATTACAATCTAGCAAAGCACCTAGTAAACATCCAAGAGCCCTGATCATGGCCCCTACTCGGGAGCTTGCGATTCAGATCCACAAAGATGCAAAAATTTTAGCGCCACACTGTAATCTTAACTTAGGTTTAGTATATGGTGGCGAAGATTACGAAAAACAACGTGCACAATTAGAAAAAGGCGTTGATATTTTAATTGGCACCACAGGGCGCTTAATCGATTTATATAAACAAGGGTGTTACACCCTCAATGAAATCGAAGTAGTGGTACTTGATGAAGCCGATCGTATGTTTGATTTGGGTTTCATAAAAGACATTCGCTATATGTTCCGCCGTATGCCGGATACATCACAACGCCTTAATTTATTATTTTCAGCAACGTTATCGTATCGCGTTCAAGAACTGGCGTTTGAGCACATGACAAACCCAGAGCATGTACAAATTGAACCTGATGTGAAAACTGGCAAGCGCATTGTTGAAGAGTTATTTCATCCTTCTCAAGAAGATAAAGTTAAGCTGTTATTAACTTTGATTGAAGAAGAATGGCCTGAGAAAGCCATTGTGTTTGCAAATACTAAACATAGCTGTGAAACGGTTTATGCATGGTTAAAGTCTGATGGACACCGGGTGGGAATGCTCACTGGTGACGTAAATCAGAAAAAACGCCAATCAATTTTAGCGCAATTCTCTAAAGGTGATTTAGACTTCCTTGTGGCAACAGATGTTGCTGCTCGTGGCTTACATATCCCTGAAGTGAGTCATGTATTTAACTTCGACTTACCAGATGATTGTGAAGATTATGTTCATCGTATTGGCCGTACAGCACGCGCTGGGGCATCAGGTAAGGCAATTAGTTTTGCATGTGAGCAGTACGCATATAATCTTCATGAAATTGAAGAATACATAGAGCACAGCATTCCTTTATCACATTATGATAAAAGTGCATTGCTTGATGATTTAACTAAGCCTACTATTCAAAGAAAGCGTAATTATTCAACAGGCCCACGTAGTCGTAGTAACAACAGCGGACGTAGACCAAACAATAGTTACCAAAAAGCACGGTCGTAATTGCGACCGTCGTTATAGTCGTAGTAGTAACTAGAGGTTTTTGAACGGTGGGGCAACTTAAACCGCAAAAAAATGTTTATGCAGTAATTGATTTAGGATCTAACAGTTTTCACATGTTGATCGCTAAGTCAATTGCTGGCGGCTTACAAACAATAGGCCGAGTTAAACGCAAAGTCAGATTAGCCGCAGGGCTAAATGATGATAATTTACTGAGCACAGAAGCAATGCAACGAGGCTGGGAATGTCTCGCACTATTTGCAGAGCGTCTTCAAGATATCCCTAAAAACAACATTACTATTGTTGCCACCGCTACTTTGCGCTTAGCAACGAATGCTGATGAATTTAAAATCAAAGCCGAGCAAATCCTTGCGCATAAAATTAATGTCATTAGTGGTGAGCTAGAAGCGCGCACTATTTATAAAGGCGTTGCGCATACATCTTCATGTAGTGGTCGCCAACTAGTAATAGATATTGGCGGTGCCAGTACTGAGGTAGTTATAGGTAAGGGATTCGACGCACTACATTATAAAAGCCTAAACATGGGCTGTGTTACCTACCTAGAACGTTACTTTAAAGACTGTAAACTCAATGACGCTAATTTCAATGCTGCTATTAAAGCCGCACGAGTAGTTATTGATGATATAGCGCCAAGTTATAAAGTGGCGGGTTGGGAGATTGCATCAGGTGCATCGGGTACTGTACAAGCTATCCAAGAAATTATGGTGGCACAATCACTCGATGAAACACTGAGTTTAGATAAACTCAATAAAATTAAAAAGCAATCGATCGCCTATGAGACCATCGCTGAGCTAGATTTACCTGGGCTTAGTGAAGAAAGACGTTTAGTTTTTGTGTCAGGGCTCGCTATTTTAATTGCTTTATTCGAAGCGCTTGAAATTGATAAAATGGGATTAGCAGGAGGCGCACTTCGTGAAGGTGTGCTTTATAGCATGATCCCTGAGTTTCATAATCATGATATTCGAAAGCGCACTGTTGATGGCCTGATGAGCCGTTATCATGTCGATCAAAAACAAGCGAACCGAGTTGCAGAACTCGCCAGTCACCTCGCAGCTCAAGTCAGCGAGCAGTGGCCACTATTCAACAATAGTGGCCTGCCTTTACTAAAAGCGATTGCGCAATTGCATGAGATTGGTTTGTTAATTGAGTATAAGCAATATCAAAAGCACACCGCTTATATTTTAGAAAACACCGATATGCCAGGCTTTTCACAATCGGAGCATAAAATTATTGCGGCTGTAGCGAATGCACATCGTTCAGATCTGCAAAAGAATGTTTTTGAGTATTTAGGCTGCCATGCTCAGCTTACTCAGTATGTAACACGGTTGCTTAGGATCGCAGTGATCTTATCAATGCGTCGCCAAGATGATGTATTACCAAAATTAGTATTAACTGTTAATAATGACGCTCTAACACTAATATTTGAAAATGATTGGCTAAAAGCGCACCCGCTAATGGCAAGTGAGCTCCAACAAGAGTCTAAACAGCAAGCAAAAGCTGGTTGGAAGTTTATTGTTAAGTAACAAAAGGGCTGTAAAAGCCCTTTTATTGTATTAAAAACCACCTTTATGCACTAAATTTGTTCGAACAGTCAATTAAATCAAAAAAGATCAAAAAAAGTGTTGATCTGTTTTTGGATCTCCCTATAATGCGACCCCACTGAGACGGGAAACGCCAACGCATAGCGAGGCACGAACAACTCAGAGAGTTAAATAAAACTTCGGTTTTAAATATTCG
>NZ_JACJEI010000055.1:0-14631 GCF_014163985.1 Pseudoalteromonas sp. SR41-4
GTGCTAGGTGCTAGGTGCTAGGTGCTAGGTGCTAGGTGCTACAGAGTTGAACTTAAGCGTTGCCTATTGGCAACGCTTTTTTTATGCACGAGATTACGAAATAAAAGCGCACCTACAACATACTTGTAGTTGTTATTAAAAAACTACTTTTTTACATGACATCGCTAACGGTTTTACTATCAACAAATTGTTCAAAACTGATGATCTTACCCTCTTTGAGTATCCATAAATGGGCGACTCTGGCCTTAAAAAATTTGCCTGTGGTTTTATTGGTTCCGCTATAGCTGCCATAAGCAAACACCTTGTCGCCAGCAGCAACATAGTCTTCTACCGCAAAATTATAACCATTCCATTCACAGCCTAACCGTACAAATACTTTTTTTTCAATTTCATCAAAGCCTTGGTAGGTTCCGGCATATGGAAAACCAGCGGCTTCCGTCCATTGTGTTTCGTTTGTTATATAACGCTTGAGGTTTTTACCGTTTTCTTCTGAGGTCTTACCTTCATAAGTACTTTTTACAATATCAAGATTGGTCATCGATTTAGTCTCCAGATTAAAACTATTGTAATGTTCTAATGACGATATTTTGGCAGTGGTACTGCATGCTTGAAGCATAGCCAAAGCCATTACTATCGTGATTACTCGCGGAATTCCCCCCATGAAATGAAGCCTGTACAAAGAGTTGAACAGACCTTTCAAACTGCAAGCAGCTTGAAAAGCCCTAAATAAATTTAAGCTGTAGTAATTAGCCCCAAGGCATCTCGCCCATAATAACTTTGGCACTTAACGCCAATACGCTATCGCCGCCAATATTTGGATAGCTTGCTTTCATTTTACTCATCAATTCACTTGAATTAGCTGAAGACTTGGCTGCAGCTTCAAAGTCTTGAATGTATTTGCGAGTAAAGTGCACCGCTTCAATAGTCAATGGCTTATCACCTAACATATGACCAGAGATCACAGTTTTAGGATGCAGCTGCTTAATAACATCAAGGGTTTTATACCAACTTTGACGTGATTCAGGTGTTTGCGTATCTGCTAAAAAAACATGCATGTTGTTAAATACCACAACACCACCCAACATAGTTTTAGTCGAAGGGATCCATACAAAAGTATGTTTTGGATCATGACCGTCAAGACCAACAATATTCACTTTTTCACCATCAACCAATAAGGTGTCGCCTTGCAATACTTCTGGCAAAACTAGTTTTTGCGGTGCGTTTTCTTTAAGAATTGGCCCCCAATAAGCCTTTTTAGGCGCCATTGACGCTTTAATATAATCTCGGGTTTTAGCAGTTGATAATACCTTAGCATCAGGATAGGTCTCGGTGATCACGTCTAAGCCAAAATAATAGTCAGGATCACCATGACTAATGTAAATAGTGGTTAATTTTTTACCTGATTTTTTAATCAACTCAACCACTGATTGTGCGTCATTACGCTGAAATTGCGCATCAACTAAAACCGCTTCGGTTGGACCGCTGATCAACACCGAACTAACTGGGAACGTGCTTTTTTGTTGTGGATTAAACACACTGGTTTCAAGTGTTGCACTAACCGCATTGGCAGATACTGCCATCATTGTAGCAAGCGTGCTTGCCTGAATTAATTTAGATAAAAATGTCATAGTAGCCTCTAAAATGTCGCTCATTTAGCGAGTAAATTGGGTGTTTTTAAACGTGTAAAATTATTGGTTAATCAATCGTATTAATTAATTGTTTTACATAAGCTAACCACTGCTGTGGCTGACCGTAATAACGCGAGTGGTCTAATTTAGTAAATGCGCCATCGCTGTGCTCAAACGCAAGTGTTGGAAACCCACTACCGCCAACTAAATTCAACATCTGCCGCGCTTTAATTATTTGCTGCTGCGTTTTTTCGCCACTAAAAAGGTCAAACGCATTTAAAAAAGCCCTAGAGCTAGCACCAAGTTGAGTGGCTATGTTAGCTAAATTAGCTATATCAGACTGAGAACGGCCAAGTACAAATTGATCAACTTGCATTCTATGCAGCATGGCAACAGTATTAAGACCTAAAGATCCACCAGCTAATAGCGCCGTGATCGGCGTATCTGAATCTAAAATTCGCTGCTTATCATCTAATAACGTTTCATAATAAGTTGGACTAAATACTTGCCCCGTTAAACTCGTGATCCTGTTATCCATGGCGATTATTTGCTGATGAAAATCAGCTGATAACTGACGTTTATTAGCCCCTGAAAATAAGCCGCCGCCATACAGCTTAATATCTATTGTTGTTAATTGAGTGAGCTCATCAATCAGCGGTGCGACGGCATAACACCAACCACACTGCGGATCCATAATGAAATGCAAGGTCTTCATTTTATTTTCCTGTCAGCAGTATTAAATTTATGAAACAAGTATAAATTGCAAATATGTTGCAATAAACATCACAACAGGCAATAGTTAATTGCATATATCGAACATATAGGAAATAAAATGGACAGGATCACCGCAGCTCAAGTCTTTGTTAGAATTGTCGAGCAAGGTAGTATGGTCAGCGCAGCGCATTCGTTAGATATGTCGCGCTCGATGGTAACTAGGTACTTAAGCGAAATGGAAAGTTGGGCGAATAGTCAGTTATTACATCGCTCTACGCGTAAACTCACGCTCACCGCCGCAGGTGAAAAAGCTTTTGTAAATTGTCTGTCGTTATTAGATTTAGCCAAACAAGTGTCTATCCCTTTAGAGCAAGATCATGTCGCACAACCTGAAGGGTCGATCCGTATTTCTTGCTCTCAATTTGTCGCCGCTAATTTATTGCCAGCAGTAATTGATCAGTTTTTAGATGAGTATCCCAAAGTACATATAGATATTCATATCAGTAACCAAGTAACTAATTTAGTTGAAGATAGAATCGATCTAGCAATACGTATTACCAACGACTTAGACCCCAATATCATTGCACGCCCGCTGGGTCGTTGCCGCTCAGTGTTATGCGCCACCGAAGATTACCTAAATCGTTTTGGTTACCCTGTTTACCCTGATGATTTGGCCAAACATAATTGCTTAATTTATTCTAATTTTGGAAAAAGTTTGTGGCATTTCAGCAAAGAAGAACTCGCGGTTGTTACTTCAGTCGCCGGCAACTTCAGTGCGAATGAATCAATGCTCTTACTTCAATCAGCACTCAAAGGACGCGGTATCTCTTTGCAACCTAAACATGCCGTACAACAGTTGATCAATGATAAAAAGCTGGTTCATGTGCTCCCCAACTATGAGCCAGCGTCCTTAGGTATTTACGCCATATACCGTTCTCGCAAACATCAATCTATAGCGATTAGAAAGTTACTCGAGCGCCTAATTGCGCATTTTGAAAAAACAGACACTTAAAAATATAAATAACTTAAAATTAATAAGCGCATAAACCAGCTAATGCTACTTAAACGCTCGTGGTATTGCTCAATCGTTTGATTCAAAAAGGTGAGCTCTGTTTTACTCAATTTTACATCTTGCAAATACTTTTTCGTCAATAACGTAGCTGTACACAGCTTATGCCAGCGTAGAATTATAGCTTTGTCATTAAGTCTATTTGCTTTTTATCATCAACTTAAGTGCTAAATGCGTGTGATTACTCATCACTGCATACGCACACACATCAATGCAACTACCTTACTTAGCCAATTTGAGTAGTTTATCTTCTACCCAGCCTCTGCGGTGCTCGTAGGACTGACCTGTAAAACGGTCTTCACCGCATAAAACAGTACGGCGTACACACAGGGAAATACAATGACCAAATTTTAGGCTGAGTGTCTTGCTTATTGTCTTGCTTATTGTCTTGCTTATTGTCTTGCTTATTGTTGAGTAAACCAAGACTTAGTAATTCAACTCTAGCGAATACCACTGAAGCGATAACCTCATTTACGCCACTAACCTTTGGTACTTATACTGCTTCGGTTAGTGTAACGGACTATGCAGGTAATACGGTTGTAAAGCAGATTTTAATTGCTGTTTCTATGCATGATGTTAGCTGGCTTGGCACTGTTAGCGGTCGTTTGGTTGATTCTTTAAGGCGCGGCCTCGCTAATGTCGCTCTCTTTTCAAGTGAAGCAATAACAGACAGTTTATATTTCTCTACGGATGATAATGGCTATTATCAAACAGTAATAGGCGTAGGAGCAGAGAAGAAATTTAGCATTATGGGTTTTAGCTCTCCATTTATGTCTGCTAACGTTGTGACAGATCAGCAGGTAACTGCCAATCACTTTATTATTGACTTAGGAACAAAAACAGCATTTATTAAGCAGAATGTCCGTATTGGTATAACTGCTTGTGGAGGATATAGTGGCCCTACTGAGCTTGAGCTTAGATTTAACGCATTAGATTCCTCGTTAGAGGGGGGTGAATTAGATCAGCGCGTCTATAGCTCTCAAACAATTACCATTGGCAAAACCAGTGAGTTTTCACTATTAGCACCTTTTTTATATCGTGTTGATACAGATGATTATCCTGTTACTTGGATAAAAAACACCGAAAAAGGAGATTATGATAGTAAGGAAGAATGGCAATTAGATTTACGTGCTAACTCAAATGATGTTGTTGAGCACACATTTGAAGTCTGTGACCAGCTCACCCCATAATGATTAAAGCTTGCTTGATAAACCTTTATCGAATTTTCAGCTTAGTTCGATTCAATTTATCTTAATAAGAAAAGCTTTTGTACTAGTACAGAAGCTTTTTTGTATAGTAAGTGTGGGTTATCTTTTAGTTGTTATAGTCTCAGTCAACTCTTTTAGAAAACATAAAAAATCAAACTAGACAGCCACTTTTATTGAGCAACCAAAACTGTGTTACCAAGCTTGCTCTTTTAGATTAAAAATCATCCCTTTTTATATCATCACTCACACAACGTTTTTAAATGAGTAGATATCACTGATTTTTAGTGAGACGTTCAAGCTCTATATCACCTAGATACACCAAGATTTTAGTATTGAATATCGCGAAGATAGCCCACCATTACCCGCTAATAAAACCTTTAAAATTAACAAAGGATCTTGTACTGACTTGTCTTAAATGCAAATTAATCTGCTGCGCCATTTTGGCATTGCCGTGCGTTTTGTCAGCGGCTATTTCTATTTTGATATGGAAACCCCTTCGATGAACTGCACGCTTGGCAGAGGTTTTTTACCTGGTACAGGTTGGTTAGGTTTTAACCCCAACCATGGTATTTTGACTGATAATACCCACTTTGCTGTCGCGTCCAGCGCCCCCCGAAAACACCATGCCTATTTATGGTGGTATACGGGGCAGCGCAACATCGCAATTAATCACCAACTTAAGTAAAGAAAAACGTCGATAACCTAAAGTCAGGCTAATGCTAAGGCGACAAAAAGGGTGCTGTTTGGCTGGCCTTTGACTTAGCGACATTGGCCGGTGGTCCTTGAGCAACAATATTCCCACCTTCATCGCCCGCACCAGGACCAATATCAATGACCCAGTCACTACGGCTCGCGACCTGCATATCGTGTTCAACCATGATTACGGTGTTACCTGCGTCTACCAGACCATTTAATTGCAACATCAACATAGCAACATCTGCGGGATGAAGGCCATTAGTGGGTTCATCGAGAATATACAAGGTGTCACCGCGTTGCGCCCGTTGCAACTCAGTAGCTAATTTTATCCGTTGCGCTTCACCGCCCGATAATTCGGTAGCAGGCTGACCAAGCCTTAAGTAGCCGAGCCCCACTTGCAACAAGGCATCCAAAGCGCGCGCTATTAAAGGCTCATCCATAAAAAATTCACGGGCAGTTTCAACGGTTAAATTAAGCACTTCAGCGATATTTTTATCTCGATAAGTAATATCGAGCGTTTCGTCATTGTAACGCTGCCCTTGGCATACCTGACAAGGCGAATAAACACTAGGCAAAAACAACAATTCGACACTCACAAATCCTACACCTTCACAATTCGAACAACGCCCCTTAGCTACATTAAACGAAAAACGCCCTGCGTTGTAGCGCCTCGCTTTTGCTTTGGGTGTGGCGGCGAATAGCTTACGTACATGATCAAACAAACCGGTGTAAGTGGCAAGGTTTGAGCGTGGTGTGCGGCCAATAGCTTTCTGATCCACGGTCACTAAACGTCGGATGTGCTGTATGCCATCAACAATTTTACCGCTGGTGGCGATTTCTAATTCTTCCTCAAGTAAATCAGTCTCATCATTGGGTGCCTCGACGGTATTTTGCTGACCAAGGGCATCAGACACAAGCTCCACCAGCGCCTGACTGACTAAACTCGATTTTCCTGAACCCGATACACCGGTAACGCTAGTCATAAGCCCTAGCGGAAACTCAATGTCGATATTCTTCAGGTTGTTTCGCTTAACCTGAACTAATTTGAGCCAAGCATTCGGCTGTCTTGGCCTATGTGCTGCACTGTCATCTTTATTAAACACAAATCGACCAGTGTGAGACTCGGTTACCTCGCGTAAGCCCTCAAGCGGACCACTGTAAATAATTTCTCCGCCATGGGTTCCAGCATTGGGACCTACATCAACAATCCAATCTGCATGGCGAATAACGCTAACATCATGCTCTACCACAAATACTGAATTACCCGCTGCGATTAATTCATCTAAGGCACCTAGCAATGCTTGAGTATCAGCGGGATGCAGACCGGCTGAGGGTTCGTCTAATACGTAAACGACACCAAATAATTGAGAGCGGATCTGCGTTGCAAGGCGCAGGCGCTGTAGTTCGCCCGGAGATAACGTGGGCGTACCACGTTCAAGCGACAAATAACCCAAACCAAGTCGAGTAAGCGCTTCAACACGAGTAAGAATATCGCTGGCAATACGCTGTGCGACGATGGCTTTTTCTCGATTAGCGGTGTTATCGTTGGGCTTGCTATTAGCAGTATCCTTTAACCGCAACGCCAACTCAGTCAGCGTCAATTGCGACAATTCACCAATATCAAGTCCAGCAAATTTAACCGACAGTGACGCTTGTTTGAGTTTTTTTCCCTGACATTCGGGGCATTGAGAAATCTGCATAAACTGCGACACCCGCTTTTTGGTGCGCGGGCTTTGCGTAGTAGCAAATGACTGCAAAATAAAACGCTTGGCGCTTGTATAGGTCCCCATGTAATTGGGCTTTTCCCCTTTATCAATTGCTTCTCGTATTTGGCTAATATTGTAGTCTCGATAAACCGGCACTTCAGGGGTTTCATCGGTAAACAAAATCCAATCCCGCGTTTTTTGTGGCAATTTTTTCCAGGGAATATCAACTTCATGGCCCAATGCAATCAAAATACGCAATAAGTTTTGCCCTTGCCATGCTGGCGGCCATGCCGCGATAGCGCGTTCCCTAATGGTCTTGCTGTCATCTGGTACCAACGACTTCTCTGTCACTTCAAATACACGACCTATACCATGGCATCGCTCACAAGCGCCCTCTGGGGTATTTGGCGAGAAGGCGTCAGCGTAAAGTATATTTTGACCTGTTGGATATTGCCCTGCACGGGAATAAAGCATGCGCAAGCCATTAGAAATCGTGGTAACGCTACCGACAGAGGAGCGCACCGATGGAGTTCCTCGCTGCTGTTGCAGTGCTACTGCTGGCGGTAACCCTTCGATTGAATCAACATCTGGCTCCTCTACTTGATCAATCAAGCGACGGGCATAAGGCGAAACAGAATCTAGGTAACGACGCTGAGATTCCGCAAACAAAGTGCCAAAGGCCAATGACGACTTTCCTGAGCCAGAAATACCAGTAAAAACCACCAAGGCATTACGGGGCAAATCAACATCAATGTTTTTTAAGTTGTGAACCCGTGCACCTCTAACTTGGATACATTCATCAGGCTCGATATAACTAGGTTTGTTTTTTTGTCGAACGATTGTTATCTCCTTTTTTGTAGCGTGTTGGCATAAAAAAACCACCTTACGATTTTATAGATATGGAGGTTGATGATAAATTAGCAAGGCTAAAATTATTCAGCATAATTGATTGGAATGAATTTATTTTGGCAGGATAAGTCAGACTTGACTCCTTACCTAATGAAAGAGCCATAACATCTCAAACCATCTCTTTATACATGCCACGGCTTTAAAACCCCGCTGACTCGCCATAGCCTTACCAATACGGCTGTTTTGCATGGACTTCGATGGGGTTGCAAACCTCGTCAGTCAGATCTAATATTTATCGGAGCGATACCAGCACTTCAGAATCACGATAATCCCTATGCCTATAATTCTCTGTGTACGCTTCACCAATCTTGTTCGTGTGGTGCAGTCTTCACAGCTGAAAAGCCATTGCTAATCCCGCACTCCGCCAAATGCGCAAAACTCAATACAGGTGGTTGGTTAAACCTTACCCGACAGGGTCTTACACTCTGTAAGATGGATCAAGCCTAGCCTGACGCACCAATATCGACATTAACGAGCTTAAAATAGTTTGTTAGAATTTTGAGGAACGAAGAAAATAAACTGTTTTAAGTCCCAGTTTAATTATTTGTTAGCCTTCCGATTCAATGAATGAATCAAGTTCTTTTAGTAATAATAGCTCTACGGTCTTTTTCTCCATTTTAGCCAACTCTTCTATACTGTAATCTTTGCCTATTTATTTAACTAAAATATAGCCTAAGTAATAACCTCTGCGATATGGCAAATTTGTCTCATCCTTTCTGAAATTGAAGAATGAAGAATATATTTCAGGGTTTTTGGAGTAAAACTTTCTCTTAAGATCAGTAAGCGAATAAAGCAGTCTAGAGCGGACATTTTTAATCATACTGTCAGGTATGTTTAGCATCAATTCATCATTACTCGCGGACGAATTCAACTGGTGTGACACATACGTTGCTAAGCCCTCAGTCCAAAGCGAGCACCAGAGTTCATCATTACATTGAAAAAAGTTTTCATGATAGACATGAAATAACTCATGATGAAAAAATGGGGTGTCATTATTCCAGTTATAGTATTTAGCCATTAGATCTACACCAAACATTAAGTAAGACTTACCCTTCAAATCACGTGTTGCACCATTAAACCTACCGAGCGAATGAAGTATATATATTGGTATTTCAGATTTAAAATCTGCAAAAATAGCAATAAATGACTCCATGCTGCCATTTAAATCCTTAGATAGCTGATTGCTTTTTAATAAGTATACTTTTTCTATCTCACTGAAACTTTCAATGGATTTAACAAAGTTCTTATTACTATAAAAGGGTTCAAACTGAGTGGTAAAATATTGTGAAAACCGCTCTGCTCTCTTTTCAGGGGATAACTTTTTGCTTGACTGATATACAGAGTAAAAATCATCAGCAAGATTAATTATTTCGTAGGCACCTAGTTGGTCGTGGGCAAGTGTTTTAAATGACAATATCCCAAATACAAGTATTGTTAGTAGATGAATTTTAGAAAAATTTCGCATAATTCTGATAAATAATCTCAGTAAGGTTAACGAGCCTGCAAAATTACTCGTTTTTATTTTTATTGATGCATAAACCATAGCCAAGTTCCTATTTTGATTCAATCGACAACTGACTTTCACATAAAATATAAAACAGGATTTGCTGTTGCTTTAATTGGCGTTTTTAAAAGTGTTTGAGTGGCTTATTTGAGGTGATAAGGGCTTACCTTTATTAATGCATCGTGTTTTACGCATGCTGATATTAGCCTTTAAAATAACCCTCATTTACTTCTCTTTCTCTGCTCTTTGTACAAAAAACTTTTAATTGAATTATTCACAAATAGGTTAAGAGGCGCTGCGCTTTAAAGGAGTATAAGTAAATGCTGTGCTAATAACGTAAGGATTATTGCGCAGCGACCCTTATATGTATTTGCCATAAGCTACTTGCTTAACAGCCACATCGACAGACGAAGTAAACGAATTTGTTTATTGGTTTAGAATTGACCGTCACTGAATAAAACGGTCAAATAAAATACTAGTGCCTATTGATAGAGTTAAGGCTCATATGTGTTATGTTTACTTTATAGACAGTGAAGTCATTATTCTCTTACCTATAGGTAACCACTCGTCAGCCTGTTCAGTGGTAGTATTAAATGCCGCTAATAAAAAACGCCCATCAACAGAAGTGCCGTACATAATGTTATGGATTTTGGTATCTATTGCGGGAGTGATTAATTCCATAACCATAAAGGTTTTACCATTTTGAACAATTACCTCATCTCTTAACCAAGTTGCTGACGGGTACATGCTATGAAACATTTTGGATATGGATTTGTGAGCATCTTTAACTTGTGATGGTTGCATTGCGTTGTTTGTGTGATTAAAGGCTAATGTTACACCTCCCGTTTTATCACTTAATACTTCACTAGGTCTTCTTGATGCCGGGTATTTTATTTCTAGAATATCAGAAGGCATTTTCCCAAAGTTTTGTGGGGCAAGAATTGACACTTTTCCACCAAGCGCTTCGATTTTTTTTAATTCTTCTGCCTGTGAATTACCAGTAATGATAAATAACATAAATACATATAATAATTTCATACTTCTCTCTTTGATATCAACATAGCCATCAAGCTACGAATGTAAACATAACGAGCCTGTAGAATTACTCGTTTTTAATTTATTTTTATTGATGCATTAACCATAGCCGAGTTCCTATTTTGATTCAATCG
Organism: Pseudoalteromonas sp. SR41-4; assembly: GCF_014163985.1. Taxonomy (NCBI): domain Bacteria; kingdom Pseudomonadati; phylum Pseudomonadota; class Gammaproteobacteria; order Alteromonadales; family Pseudoalteromonadaceae; genus Pseudoalteromonas; species Pseudoalteromonas sp. SR41-4. Next base: position 10,604 of record NZ_JACJEI010000055.1, read on the forward strand.
GTTACCTCGATTTTACGTAAAATATAAAAAGAGGACTAGGTGTTGTTTTAATTAGCATTTTGGAAGGGATTGCAGGTGTTTAAGTAAACAATAAAAAGGACAGACACATATTTTGTGTCAGAGAATTTAGCACCTCTCCCGTCATAGGTAACCGTATCATTATTTTTTGCACACTATTAGTGTTAGTTACAGAGCTTAGAATTGAGGTGCTTGGAAAGAATTTTAGGCGAAGCTAGGCCGTCACTTTGTTCAATAGTGTATTTTTAAAACAACCTAATAATGATGCAACTGTTCAGCCTGTGCCTTTGTACCATTTTACATCATTACTGGCGGCTTGCTGCTTTAACCGTTGTTTGCTGCCTACAAAATTTGAGTACTGCTGCCTAAAACGTTGAATTGATTCAAGCCATTGTGCCTCTTCTATATTCAAAGTCAGGAGCACTTTTGGCATAGTTTTGTTGATATGCCCTTTTTTCTTTGGATCTATGTGGCGGCCACTCCAGTCGACTAATTCAATATAATCCAGTAAGGCAAAGGGGATCGTGTGTTTAATGTGATTGCCGCCAAATGGTTTTAACTGTGCTGGTTGGCTTTCATGCTGAATATTATCTTTTTGTTTGAGAAGCTTATTCGCTTTAACCGTGTCTGTGGTAAAGGCTTTAAAGTGCGCTATACGTTCTTGAATTGAGGTGAAATCACTGTCTTCAAGCGTATCGGCTATGTTTGCTCTGATAGGGTTCAAATCAACGTAGGCCATGCAACTGAGCACTGCGGTTTCATCTAATAATGCTTGCGACTTATAGCGCCCTTCCCAGTACTTACCCGTGCAGTTATCTTCTTTATTGGCCTCGCGGGCAATGTACTCATTGAGGTTTTTCATATACCAGCTGATGTCATACAATCTTTCTCGCCATTTAGCGATGATCTCATTAAAAAAGAGCAAACTTGGCTTATCTAACTGCTCACCTTTTAAGTGGCGGTCGACTAAAAAGTGGCCGTTATAAAGCTGATACCAGCGTTTAATTACTTCATCATCGGACCAATCAAGTGCTTGACGCCTATTGACGTTCACAACAAGGTGGTAGTGATTGCTCATAATCGCGTAGGCAGCAACTTCAATGGCGAACACACTACTTAATAACTTAATTCGCTCTACTAACCACTCCCTACGATGATCAAAGTTTTTACCTGTGTATTTATCATCACCACACAAGAATGCACGTCTCACGCATCGTGAGATTAAGTGATAATAAGATGTCGATGCTAAATCAATAAGCTTTTTTCTTGCGCGAGTCATAATATATCAACTTCATCAGATACTGTATGTAATAACAGTAGTTGATGCTATGATTTTTGCAAAAAAAATGTGCCTGTCCTTTTTTACTCAACCTATAGCGAGCGAAATAGCAGTAAACAAGCGTTAGTTTAGACGCGCTTTATCGAGTAATCGCTAGAGTGATTCGTCAGAAGTCAGCAGACGGCATAGTAGCCAAACGCCCATCGTAATGGAGGGGACACGGTGAAGGCCTGAACATCTTAACCAGAGGAGAAACTACAAATGAACTTGAATTCACATAGATCACCGTGTTGTGATAGTGATGAACAGCGTTCGACTGTGAATAATACCTCGAATGAATATAACCAAACAGATCATGACCTTATGGCAAGGGTACTAAGCAACCACAATATTAGTGCATCATGGCAACATGTTAAGCGCAATAAAGGGGCTGCGGGTATTGATAATATGAGTATTGAGGAATTTAATGACTTCGCTAAGTTACATTGGCTGGGTATTAAACAACAATTACTTAACGGCACTTATCAACCCTTGCCAGTCAAACGCGTGATGATACCCAAACCTGATGGCGGTGAGCGAATGCTTGGGATCCCTGCTGTTATCGACAGAGTGATCCAACAAGCCATTGCTCAAGTGATCAGCCCTTACTTTGAGCCTAAATTTTCACCACATAGTTATGGTTATCGCCCTCATAAAAGAGCCAGTCAAGCAGTGAACCATGTTCAGTCTTGTGTTAAACAAGGTTATAAAACAGCGGTTGATATCGACTTATCTAAGTTCTTTGATGAAGTAGACCATGACATGCTGATGAATCGTGTTGGCCGTAAAATCAAAGACAAAGCACTCATGCGCCTACTCGGTAAATACTTACGAGCGGGGATCGCAGAGCGCGAAACAGGTCTATGGTTTGAGTCAACCAAAGGAGTCCCCCAAGGTGGGCCATTATCCCCTTTACTTTCCAACATTTTACTCGATGAATTAGATAGGAAGTTAACCTACAAACAACTTAAGTTTGCACGTTACGCTGATGACATAATCATTTTAGTAAAAACCAAAAGCGAAGGACTAATAATCCAACAGGAAATTACTGCGTTTATCACTAAGCGATTAAAGCTCAAAGTGAACGAATCGAAAAGTCGGGTAGGTCCTGTATCAGGCTCGAAATTTCTCGGGTTCACATTCCGTTACGGTCAAGTGCAGATCCACGAACAGGCGCTAAAGAAATTCAAAGCAAATGTCAGGGAACTCACTAACCGCAACTGGGGGATCTCAATGACCCTACAAATTCATAAACTCACACAGTATTTACGCGGCTGGGGACACTACTACCTAATAGCCAACGCCTATCAGCTAACAGTGGATTTAGATAATTGGATCCGCCGTAGGATAAGAATGTGCTACTGGCGACAATGGCGTAAACCTCGCACCAAAGTACGCAGTTTAATGAAATTGGGGGTCAGTGAGAGACTAGCCATAGCATGTGGTATCACCAGCAAGGGGCCTTGTCGAAGCTCAAAAACAAAAGGAATTAACATTGCGCTAGGCAATGACTATTTAGCGTCAAAAGGTTTAGTGTCACTGAGAGATATTTGGATCAATATTCATTACGGGAGGTGAACCGCCCATTGCGGACCCGCATGATGGGTGGTGTGGGGGCTGGAGGTTAGAGACCTCCGGCTACCCGATTATGTTTCAAATGTTAGCTCCTTTTCCAGGGCCAAGAGATGGACTAAAAGTTCAGAAGCTAAAGACTGCAAAATATTTGCATTTTTACTTTTTGACAATACTTCTAGATCACTCTTCCTAAAATCGATAAAGTTCTTACATTCCTGAATAGACAGCCGAACCATTTTCGTATAATTCTTTCGGGTATTTTCATCCATCATTCCTGCTGCACCGACAATATTGCCATTTAGCAATGCGCACATCGAAGCCGTTTCACCGACTGACAGTAAATACCGAAACTCGGATTGCTCTTCAATCGACATGTCCGAAGGAGCACGATTTACAAAAACACCAATTGTTTTTCCAATAAGGCTGCTTCTACTACTAAGGCTTCCCGCAGCCTTAAAGTATTCATTACTATCAGCATACGAATAAGTACTACACAGAGAAATAAGCAAAACAAACGATACTATTATTTTCATTGATTTACCTTGATTCTGGGAAGAACATAACGCTCGCAGCTGCGGACGACTTGTAGCGACGAAGGAGCGGAAAGGCGTTCCGACAGACTGCACTTGTGTACGCCCGACATGGGCATTGACTTATGAGGTGAAAGTCCTCTGTAGGAAGATCACCGTTTAAATAACATTCTGTTATTAAACGATAACTACTAGCGAATGGCAAGGGCTAAATCGCGAGAGATAGTCTGGAGGAAGCCGTTAGCAAATCTGCGAGCTGATGAACAAAAACATCATATGAGGCGTAGGCTGAAGACGAGCTAGCACAAGATAGCGAAATCATGTGATCTAACGGCCACCGTAAATGATGCAGTTGTGCAGAGAAAGTCGATGCACCTTATTCGGGGAGATCTGATAAACACGCATCCGCGCTAACGCTTGGAGGTTACCAGTTAGGGGCTGGTTGATCAACCCTTGGCGCTCTGGTTGCTGCGACCTACAGCGAGCGAAATAGCAGTAAACAAGCGTTAGTTTAGACGCGCTTTATCGAGTAATCGCTAGAGTGATTTATCAGAAGTCAGCAGACGGCATAGTAGCCAAACGCCCAT
>NZ_JACJEI010000056.1:0-12333 GCF_014163985.1 Pseudoalteromonas sp. SR41-4
CCTAGCACCTAGCACCTAGCACCTAGCACCTAGCACCTAGCACCTAGCACCGATTATTTAGTCAAATAATCCAACACCACTTGATGATGGTCTTTGGTTTTAAATTTATCGAAAAAGTGCTTTATTGTTCCGTCTTGGCCGATCAAGAAGCTTAAACGGTGTTGGTTTATACCCCAATTAAAGTGCACATTTAATTGAGAATAAAAGTATGTAGCTTTGTTCGTTGGGTGTGCAATTAAAATTCTGCACATAAAATAACCTCACCAATCTTCCCGTCTACATGACATAAGTCCTGAAGCCTTACTAGAAAGCAACTCTACTCCAAATCCGAGTGAAGAATAGAAAAAAGCTATTTTTTTAATTTCCTTAGAGCGAAGTGATATTTTTTTTGGGATTTGCTAACCTATAGAGGTGGATATCGCAATGATTTTTTATATTTTGGATAAAGTCAATCTAGTTCATTATTTAAACTAACATTATCATCTTCCCTTTTTGCTTCATCGAAATACGACTTAGCAATATCATTCAGCAAACTTGATGTTTGAGGGTATTTATTATTAAGCTTGTCAGCATACTCTCTGTACTTGAGTGCTAACTTACGCTCTGAATCGCCTCCTCCATTGTAAGCTCTATAAGTAACGCCACGATTATTGCGAATTCCTAAACTAAAACCTTCTCTAATTTCTGAGGCATCCACTTTCTCTAGTAATTCACAAACAGGATAGCATGGCCATACACCTTCTTCTTCCTCGGGACAATTAGACAACCATTGTCCGATGGATTGATCAGTCATCGCTTCTCGATCCATTTTGCGACCTATTTGTCTTGTTTCTTGAATCCATTTATTGAAAACTAAAACATCTATGCCTTCATTCTCTCTTAGACCAGGGACTCCTCTGCCATAATGCAATACTTTAAAAGCATTCCGTGCAGCATTTTCGTTAGACTCAATATTTGTTTCTTGCTTATACTTTCCTTCCTCACGATATACACAACAAACTAATTCAACAAATGTTTGTGGTGAAGTCAGTAGTTCGTTGAGTAAATTTGGAGGTACATAACTAGGCTCACTAAAAATAGGTAAAAAAGCGAATTCGAGAATAGCTAGTTCATGTTGGCTAATTTCACCACTTTCAGAAATGAACTTAATTGCTTGTTCAATCCAATACCCATCTGGCAAAGTGTCTGAACCTTCATCAGCCCTAAGTAAATTTCTAAGAATCTCAAATACTTTTTTGGGAGGTATCTTTTCTAAACTGTTTTCGATTAACTTAAAAGCTGAGTTATAACGTTTTAGCAAAATAAAATTATTAAAAACGAAATCAATACAATCTTTGCCCACCCTGTAACTAAAATGAATATTACGCCAGTATTCTTCAGCTACTTCTTCACCTAAACTATCAATAAAAGTAAAAACATCCATATTTGGTGGTAAACACGCGACTACTGAGGCTTGTTGTTTTGAATTTAGCTTTCTTTCGTGGAGTTGTATCTTTATAGCTTTCAGATAAGAACTCTGTTTAGTAAACGCAACATGACTTAAAACACCATCTAAAAATGGGTCTTGATACTGATGACTATTTTTAATAAATAGATTGAAGGAAAGAAGCATCAACTCATTAAAATGATTACTTTGTAAGTACCTAGCAGTGTAATTGCCGACGAGCCAACTATCTTCCACACACATTAGTAATCTTTCAATCCCTGATGACCCTAGCTCTTCCCATATGTGTTCTATGGCATTTAACCGATATTGATTACGAAGCTCATCGTTTTTTTCATAATTATTTCTTTTACCTTCCGGTAAGTTAATACATCGATTTTGAAAAAGCCAACGATATCGGACGATTGTGTCTTGCGGCTGATTATTATAATAAGCTGATTTAATTATTTCTAAGTAATCATCTTTGTCATCAATATAATCACTCTGATAAAAGCTGATATGCTTTCTAAGCCGATATAGTATTATTTCTTTTCCATTATCATCAAAATTACTTAATTCCTCTATTAATAAGACAAGATGTTCCTTAGATTCCTCGTCAAACAATTTATAGAAATCCATTAACTGAGCTATTCGATTGGGGTTTCCTTTTGCGAATTTTAAAACAGTTTCTACAAACCATGATATGTAATGAGGGTAATAAATATTACTCTCAGATTCACTCCCTGCATCATCATCTCTCCATATTGGTCGCGAGTTATTAAGCCCAATCGAGCCACCTCTAGGAATTAATGAAAAAATGAACCTCCACCCAAAGGACTCGTCCTTCTCTAAAACTGTTTCTAATATTTGAATTTTTTGATCTACTGTTGCCAAGCACTGAGGTCTGTGCGGTCTATAAAAACTTTGCAGCGTTGTAAATGGTTTATTTCCCCAGTTTGTGTTGTTTGGGATCTTGTCTAGGTCTATAAGAATATTAGTTACTCTAAATAACAGGCTAGAGTTCCAAGCAATTGTTTCCAGTCCCCACAATAAGCCAGAATACCAGCAGTAATTGCTGAGCCCTGAAGAGGTAGTATTTTCAATAAGGCATGCAATAGGTTGTGAACTATCACTTAGGCTACTTTCAACACATTGCATAAATGTGCCTGGAGATGCTTCTGCAATGCTTGGTAAGTAACTGGATAGTGACATCCATGTTTCTTCACTAGCATTAAACAATACTTCAAAAAAAAGCTTATCCACTTTGCTGACTATGTCATTCGAGATATTTACTTGAGTTGTTTCTGCAAACACTTTTAACTTGATCAATGAATTTAGTAATGACTTGATTACAACTCCAGACTCATCACGCACTTTACCGTGAATATTAGCCATCCACCTTTCACTTTCAGGGAGTTCAAGTTTGGGATCTGGTTTGCTGAGTACTGATTTTACTAAACTAATAAATTTAATGAGTTTTGATTGGGATAATTTTGGTGCTATTAAATATAAAAGCTCAATTGGCGACTTCGCTTTCCAAACATTTCCTATATTAATTACAGGGGAGTCATCTAATGTTGCTAAGTGGCTTAAAGAGTCTTCAAAATCTTCATATGGTTGTTTGGTTAGTTCTTCAATAAGTACTATGTCACCTTTACATGAAGAATTCCAAGCTCCAACTAAAAGCAAGATGACCAAACACTCTTTATCAATTCCGTCTAACCAAGAAGGCTTTCGGATTAGTGGATTTTGCGCTTTAAAGCGGCGGTAGACAGACCATGATCGACCTGAAGACTTGGTAAGCCTTCTAGCATCATTTTCTTCTTCCCCAAGCTCAACTAATGCTTGCTTAAAAGCATCCGAAGAAATTCGTGGAATAGATACCGAGGCAGAATTATTCGCCTGCGAATTAATATCGTCACCATGACAAATAGGCTGTATAAGGGTTATGCCTGCACGTGGGGCCTGTCTCAAGTTTAATTGTGTAGAAGCTAAAATTGCAATTTTAAGTGCTGGGTTTGTGTTAACAAAACTCCATCCATTATCATCTATAATACAAGCTGCTTTTGTATTTAAAGGATGACCTAATAGCGCCGAACAGCAAAATGCGGTAGCTTCTTCATGGCTGTCAGCCTCAATTTTTATTAATGTAGTTTGATTTTCAATTAAATCTAAGAACGTTTTTTTTGCTTGCTCTCTGTCTTGCTGAATCGCATTAATGGAAATATTAGGCGAAGATTGCTTACTCCAATTAGCCCAATAGCTTGTAACAGACTCAACCCCTGAGCCTACAATACCAATAAGTTCACCAAACTCTAATGCTACAGCCGGTGCATTCTCAAACCAAACTTCCAGGTCATCAGCATCTAGCACCTTAATTTCTTTCCAACTACCATCGTTCTTTTTTTCGTTAAGCCAGTTTTCTTTTTTATGCCAACGATAAGGGGTAACAAAAATGAAGCTGTTCGAACGTTGAAATTCCTCGTTAAATTCTTCTGTTCGTTTATTAAAGTCACTGTTAGCTTTTGATGCAATATTTGTATTACATCCCATTTCCCAAACTGATTTACCTTCTGGAACCCAAGCGCTAGTATCACTACATGTGATTTGCCCATCCCAACCTGTTCGATAAACCGAATCGCCTCCAGGCATTACAAGTTCTGACAGGGAGTTAGTTGCCGATATTAGTTTTCTAATAAATATAGGGAGTTCAGCTTGTGCCTGTCTTGTGTTAGCCCAGCTTTCTATATGGTTAGCGGTGATTTTCATAAGTGAAGTCCATTTATTTCTTGCAATACAGACTACTATCGCGACAAAAAAAGGCAACATTATTTACTTAGAGACTAAAGGTCTATTTATTAAGGCTTAAACTATCTATTTTAATAATAGCTTTATCAAGGGAAGGGGGGGAGTATAAATTTAAATAAAAAACAAGGTATTGAATAAGCTTAACTCGTAATTAATGTATTTTTTATTAAATTTGTAATTTGGAAAATTAGGCCTGTAGGTGTCGTACAGTTTTACTATTTTTTATTTTCTTTAAGTTTACGAATTAATTCGTCTTTATCTGCCTCTTTGAGATTTTCAATTAGGCAAATCAACTCAGCTGTCTTTTCTGATTCACATAAAAAATAAGGCAAAGGAACTCCTAATTCATCCGCCATTCTTTTAAGGGTTGGAATGTCTGGGGTATGCCTACCTTTCTCATAGTGGTTCATACGACTACTCGCAGAACTTTGGTCAAGCCCAATTCTAATGCCGAGTTCTTTCTGAGAGATCCCCTTAGAAACTCGTGCCTGTTTAATTCGTCCTGGGACTGGGTTAATTGCAATTTCCAAGAATTCATCTTAATTCACAATATCAATACTTAGATTCTCTAAGTTTATGCTAATGTTGTATACTTAGGAATACTAAGCTTGAAATTTTTAACTTTAATATCGGTCATCGTTGATTATGAAAAATTTAAATGAAGCCATGTACTTACTTTTAGTAAAAAAAAGAATTGATAATTTTTCTGTTACTGAACTAGTTGAAACCTATATGCGTTTGTTTAGTTCTACGAAAAATGATTTTAAAGCAAGAGTTTTTATACATCGACAGCTTTATCGACTTGTTAATCATGGATATTTACTAAAGCTTGGTAAGAAAAATACACAAAAAATTAGATATATCCATACCGAAAAATTTAAACAACATTTTTATAATTTAGATAATCCGAAGACTGGAAATTACTTAATACCTGATGAGGAGTTTAAGGCTATTTTAAATGACAGACTTATAAAGTATAGATATAGCCTACTTATTAGCACATCTGAAATGGAAGAGTACCAAAGTTACATGGACGAATATCCTGCAATTATTGCTTTACTGAAGTCAAAGTTTGATTTGGCCAAAGAGGAAAAATATCGATGTTTAGGTCGTATAACAGCGGTACAGAATATTTTAGGAGAGTGTCTTGATATTAGGAAAGGGGATAGTGCGGTTGGGTACTAATTTTAGCTGCCACTTATTGCCCTGATTTGTAGTAGCTCATATCTGACCTAGCAGTTTTGACTGAATAGGTTTAGGCTTTTATGACACACCTGTGTGAGCTAGAATCGGACGATCGCACTAGCTCGTTTCTGGACAAAAATGCTTTACGAAAAATCATTCATTAGCAATTCATTAATAACTTTTTATAAGGCTACTACTGTCAGTTAATACGTCTTCGCACAGTTCGTACTTTGCGCTCATAAGTTAAGTGTTGAGTATGTTGGTCGTACGTCATGATGACAACAGGCTCTCTGAAGCATCTAGTAGCGTGTCATTTTTCAACGGCTTCGGTTCTGATGAAGCCACCTGTTTGAGATGACCCTGAGCACCGCAACTGTTGACGTTCTGCATAGAGGGACAAAACTCTCAGACCATGATGCTCGCAGAAAACAGAAACACGCTGAGGTAAGTAACTGTACTCATATTGCTTGAACAGTTTTGTCGTTCTTGTTCTGTACGCCGTTTACCATTTCAGAGATTCCTGAGGTTGGCGATTTAATCTTAGAGCGTACCGATATTGATTAGAATGTGGGGGGTATGACGCGCTTACAAAAAACTATTCACTAGCTTTAATTGTTTCCAAAATATTAGTCTCAGCGAGCTTGGCTGCTTCACTTTGTGCTGGCATATATCGTATTTTAAGGTCATTAAATGCGGCACTAATATTTTCAGCAGCTAACGTTCTAAACTTCATATTTTTAGGCCGACCTTCCCCAAGTTCAATTGTTTCATCAAGCTTCGTCTGCAAAATTAGATCATACCTCTTTGAATGAAACTTCACTAAAGACTCTAGATATTCTCTCTGCTCTAAAGATATCTCCCGGCCTTGTATTTCAAGAGCTGCATTTAAATAACCAAGCGCATCAACTACAGGCCTATCTACCAGAACTAAATCCGCATTGATCCCTGCTTCAATTTCTGATTTTATTACTGACGCTATAATCCACAAGGTGCTTTCGAATGTATGATCCTCTAAGATGGGCAAGCCAACGTTCCTACAATCGGTCGCAAAATCGCCTACACGAACGGCTTTAATACCCATATCTCCAGCTCGCCTTATCAACTCATCAAAGTAAGTGGTCTTCCCCGTTGAATGAGTCCCTGCAATTCCAATATACTTAGCCATTAGAATAAATCCCCTTGTTGATCTTCTAAAAATGGGTTGTCCGCACTCCCAGATATCTGGGATAAAGTCAAAACATCCCTTTGTGAACGTTTTAATTTAGATAAAAGTATGTTGAATAACTGAGCCGTAGCTCTGGCATCACCAGCAGCACGGTGTCGTTCAGATGCTGGGATATCTAAAGCAAATTCTTTAATCATCTCATCCAACGAATAACTCCGTAGGTTAGGACAGACATACTTAGCAAGTTTGATTGTATCGATTATGGCAAGTGGGCCCCATTCACCGAACTGTTTACGTATGAGCCTAGTATCTACGCTAACATTGTGCCCCACAACGATTCCTTTACCCAGAGCCTCCAACACCTCACTTCTAATCTCCTCCGCAGTACTGCTAGACGCTAAATCCTCATTAGTAATTCCATGAAATCGCATTGCTTGTTCAGTTACAGGTGTAATAGGGCGAATCAACCATGACAATGTATCTAATGTGGTATTTTGATGCGATGAAACAATCGCCAATTCGATTATCTCTTGCTGTACCTGACCATTACCCTCAACATCGACAGCAATAAAATCCAATACTTCTCTAGAATCATTATTCAAAGTATTTTCACCTCAATTAAATTTCCCATAACTCTGCTTGGCTCAGATTCCTCTTGATCATTGGCATACTGAGACCTTTCAGCTAACCTAATCCTATGAATTATATTGTCAGAGATACTTACATCAACTGAAGCCAGTGACTCTCTCATATCATTACATTTCATTTCTGCCACAACTTCAGTTAAGCGTTTGACTCGATCATCAATGATCTCTGTAGATAACTGTTCATCCATCGCATAGGCTGGCGTCCCCTCGCGTGCAGAAAATGGGATAACCACATTAATGTGGAAATTCAAATTCCTTACAAGTGATACTGTTTCATCAAAATCCTTTTCTGACTCACTAGGAAAACCAATAAGCCAGTTTCCATACAAAATCACAGATGTTGAATTACGGATATAAGCTAACTGTTTCTTCAAGCGTTCTAGTTTATAACCCCTCTTCATCTTCTTTAATATATTATGTGAGCCGCTCTGAACTGATAAATATAACAACCTTATCCTCCCATTCGCACTCCAGCTCATAATATTACTGTAATACCTTTGAAACGGCTTAGGCTCTATATATCTAATTGATAATTCAATCCTTGGATTTAAACTTAGAATGTTCTCTATTAGAGTTGGAAAATCAGCACCACCATCAGGAGACCTGTAGTTTCCAACCTCATCACCAAGTAAAACAATGTGATATTTACCTTGTTCAAGAGCTTCCCGAACTTTAGAGAGAACCGAACTTAATGTTACAGAAGTAAACTCTCCACGCCCCTTGGGTATACTGCAAAAAGTACATTTATAAGGGCAGCTCCTAGTTACCGTAATGCGCTCAAAAGGATCCTGCTCATTATAAAAAACAAATCCTTTTGTTGTTCTACGGTATCGATCCTCAGAAGAGGATTGATACGTTCTATCAATCTCCTGTAATGAAGCTACAATTGATGCCTTCTCTTCACCGACACGTAATCTCAGGTTCTGAAGCCCAGCTGGTAAATCACTCTTACGCTCTACGTTATAATCTTGAACATGAGTGTCATCCACATCTGAAAACCTAAGTTCAGTCTTATCCATCAAAATCTGATGCATTGCCTTAAACGAAAGGTTTGTTGCTGATGTGCCTTTTTGCACTTTATCCATACTTGTGTTCGCTATGCATCCAGTTATGCTTATTTCAGCATTAGGAGCGCGACGAGCAACTTCATTTATCTGACTAATAGCATCTTCAACCCATTTTTCCCTAACAGAGCAACCTGAATATATAACTTCATCTGCATCCTCAGGTTGTGAAACTAACTCGTATCCCTTTTGAACTAACCCGGCCTCCAGCACGTTCAAATCATATGAAGAATTTAAACACGTATTATGGGCTAAATATAACTTCTTCATCTACTGAGTAACTCCCTAGTGTTACTGACACATATTTGACAACAATCCAGACACATTGAGACAGTGTGCATATAAATTATCATATTTTCTTTGGGATAATTTATCAACAAAAAGACGAAGTTTGAGAGCTGAGTGAAAATGAGGATGAGGATGAAAACTATCACGGATATTAGGTACAGTCCAGTTTGCATTCCGCCTATGTTGCTGTTGTTTGATATGAAACTTTGTTTATATAAAATTATTGTGTGAATCGAAAGATAGTTTTGTGATAGAGCTACGGAAATCTTCAGTATAAGAGCCCAAAACACGGATTAGATAAATTAAGTCTACTGCGATGCTATCTAGACGGTCATCATGTTAGGCATAAGCAGCTTTGGGGCAGAAATGAGTTAAACCGGAAGGGCTGCTTATAGAATTAAGTCGAACTTCGGCAAAGAGCGATAAGCGGACATTGAAAAAGTAAAAACTATTGTTTATGTCAGCTTGTAGAGAAAGCTGACATAAACATATATAGAAGTATGACCAGTAATAGCACACTAATTTAAGCAGGGTTAACATAAAATATGGTCATTCTGCTTCCCCTTTAAAAGATTGCTATTTCTCATCCAAATTAACAATATTGTGAGCACCAAACCACTCACTGGCTTTAGCAATCACATTTGCACTAGGTTGATGGAAAAAAACAGCAAGGTTTTCTTTAGCCCGTGTGCAACACACATAAAATATTTTTTCTGTCCTCTGCCGTACACTTTCTTTTCCTCCTCCTTCAAATAAATTTTTAAAGTTATAACTATTCCATTGGCCATTATCTAGAACGACAAGTACATTAGGATACTCTGCACCCTTAGTCTTATGCTGTGTTGAAAGAGGAGTATAGCCTTCTAAGTATTGATATAGCCCTCTAAATTGTTGATAAGGTATTTGACATACTTGCTGATAAACATAATTTCTAGATACTTTAAACCTTTCTAATTTATCATCTTCAACAACAAGGTTAAGTTGATTCGCAAGAGCTATAACTTCGTCAATAGATCTATTTTCAACTTTAATCAATTCTTCCATTGATTTTTTTAAGTTTTTCTTATCAGCAACTGATGTTATTGAGAAATCAGTAATTCTTGAAAACTCATTAAATCTTTTTTCTTTATACAAATAAATACAGTGCTCAATTTTAAATAAGTGCTTGATCAGATCATCTCGATTAGAACTAGGCTTACTTAAATCATCAGCTGTATTTTTTTTATCGTCAACCAACATGTCTTTATCAATGTAGAGTTTTGATATCTCATCATAAGGCTGCGCTAATGCTAATTCATAAACATCGGGATTAGCATCTATATATTCTTTTTGGCCTTTGGTAGGTGCGAGTGGTTTAGGAGTACCATCTTGTAAACCACCTAACTCCTCATATACATGCTTAAATGTTCTGCCTTTAGTATCTATCTTAATATCATTCTTTTTTATATACCCCTTAACACGCTTAATAGATTCTAAAATTTTATCTTTATCGTAAATGCGCATTAAATCACCAAAACCTGCTTTTCCTGCAATTAGATTGTGAGTTAGGTTAAGTTCTTTGGTCTCAATTGAACTATCAAAGTCCCAAGCTAAGTGATGACGGACTGCGCCTAAATCATCGTTATTGGAATATAGGAAAAGTGCACTTCCTTGTTTTGCTGTCCCATCGGCATTCATATTAGGCGCGTTAATATCTTCTGATGGCTCCTGCATTAAGCCATCAGTTCTTATTTTGTTAGCGAGATCTATAACAAGTTGAGGATTCCGTCGGTTTTGGACTTTTTTGACCTCTATAACTGTTGGTGTCAGTAGAGTATATTCTTTTAAATTATTAATGACTGAGAAGTAAGTTCCCTGCTTGTTCTGTTCCTTTTTTAATGCGGTAATACGTTTAGGTTGAGTATTTCCATTTAAATTCCCGACGCTTCCTTCGTAAATTGACTGCATCGCATCACCAAAAAAACCAACAATGTTTCTTTTAGGTGATTGATTTAAGTTCTCTAGCAACAACTTTACTACGTTAGGATCTGTATCTTGATACTCATCAACAAGAATAAATGGGTATGAATCTTTAGTTATAGTGCAGAGTTTTTCATATTTTTCATACATTTTGCAGGCAAGAATGATCACCTCATCATGAGAAATACAACCATCTTTAATCCTAACAAACTCTTTGTATTTAATATCACCATCAAGATCATCAAAATAATTATTTGTGACTTTCTCTCCATCTGGAGATTTTATTTTGGGCTGTTCGTCATCATTTATTAATTCAATTAGCGTACTCTTCAGTTCACACTGAAAGTGCTTAATATTACTCCATAAAAAATCATGAATAGTCGAAACATGAAGATGTTCATGCTGAACACGCTCTTCAATCTCATCGACTGCTGCATTCGTATAGGTAATACAGGCAATAGATGTTGTTGGATTTTCAACTAAAACGGCGTTTAATATTTCAACTAGAGAGTAGGTTTTACCGCTACCAGCACCACCGCTTAATAAAAAACTATAGCCTTGTCTTATTAACCCAATAACTTTTTGGGATTCAGTAGTAAGATGCGATATATCTAATTCTTGCGTAGCCATAATAATCCTTCCTTGATATAGCTAGGGACTTGCCAATTACTAAATTCATTATCACCAGTTTTTTTGCTATTCAGTAATATTTCAATAGCTAATGTTGGCTTGCTATTTACTGCTTTTTCAGCAAAGTCGAATGGGCAAGCATCGTCACTGTCTACATAAATATCAAAATGTCTCTTTGTTAATGAAGGAAAAGCTTCTGCACTCTTACCTAATAGATCTTTATTTAAACTAAAAAAGGCGTCTTCAAAGCTACGTCCATGATAGCCGTCCTCGTTTGTTTGGTAAGCCATTAGGAAGTACCCATCAGGATCTTGAATCCATTGGGTACCATCTTTTCTTAATGACTTTTGATTAATGGATAAATTTTTGTAAAAAGCTAAATCGTCATTACCGAAGAAAAATTTTAATGATGCATTTGAAGTTTGGTCAGCGAGTGGATCTGAAGGCTTACATTTAATTGTCTCTTTCTTTGTATTACCATCCTTAATAATATCTCGTACATATTGACTATCAATATCAGTAATAACTAATGATTTAACCCCGATAAAATCGATGAATTTCTCAAATGTTTGCGAATAAGCACCAACCTCAACCATTGAGATATTTTGAGATAATAATGGTGTTTCATCAGGAGCACTAAACTCTTGATCAATTTTTTTCATCATGGCAGGGACTAATATTTTTTCAGTCTCTCCTTCAATAAAAATAGCTTTGTCCGCAAAAAATAGCTCTGCTCGATTTAAAGTCAAATACTGCTTCAAAAACTTATAAGCTTTTTTCAGTTTAATATCTTCAGCATCATCTTCTGATTTGTACTCATCTTGAAGTGATTTCAGGTTTTTTGCTTTAACATCGCAGGTTGAGTTGTTTTTTCGCAAATACTTAATATCATCAAAATCACATTCAGAAACAATATGAGATGAGTGTGTTGTAATAGCCGTTTGAAGTTGAATCGTTATTCCATCATCGCGTTCTCGATTACCTTTCAATAATGTTTTAATGTTTTTGATAAAGATATATTGCATTTGAGGGTGAGTGTGCAGGGCAAGAGCATGAAAAAAGCCTATGATTTCAATACCTTTTCAAGGTAACCTGTACTGCGCATAGCTTTTTTCTGTTTTGCGGGCATGCCTTTATTAAAGCTTGTTTCTGCTTTTAGCTGAT
>NZ_JACJEI010000057.1:0-11670 GCF_014163985.1 Pseudoalteromonas sp. SR41-4
TTATAGTCTTTGAACCTTAATAATCTATACTTTGAATTGTTGAGGTTATGTGCTCTTTACTTACGAATATTGTGCCAGCATCATTTAATGATCACCGCTTTTCTTTCGAAGTATTGAGTTACTTTACTCAAAACGAATACTCAGGGCTTGCCTTACAAACGCTGTCTATATTTCTTTCGAAGAGTAAAGAATGCATAACAAATTTCAATAATCGGAGATTTGGCATGAATACTAAAAATGATAACTTTTCTGCATATGTTGGCCTTGATTGGGCTGATAAAAAACATGATATATGTGTGCAGGTTAAAGACGAAGAGTCTCGGGCGTTCAGCGTAATTTCTCACTCACCTGAATCAATTAATGATTGGGTTGAGGCATTACATAAAAAAGTAAAAGGCAATATTGCTGTTGCAGTTGAGTTAAATAAAGGACCTATAGTATACGCCTTGCAAAAATATAGCTTTGTTACAGTTTATCCTATTCATGGATTAACCCTTGCTCGATACAGACAAGCTATGTTTCCCAGCGGTTCAAAAGATGATCCTTCAGACGCTGAATTAGCATTAGATATGATGCTGAATTATCCAAAGAAGATTACCCCCCTAAAACCAAGCAGCGAGAAAACGAGAACATTAGCCCTTCTTGTCGAACAACGTCGATTACTTGTAGACGACAAACGCAGGCATGCGAACCGAATCATTAATGCTCTAAAGCAATATTATACACAGCCCTTAGAGTGGTTTTCACATAGAGATACAGAGCTATTTTGTAATTTTCTAATTAAATTCCCAAACTTAAATGAATTGAAACGCGTTAGAACAAATACAGTTGCCAAACTATTAAACTCCAGAGGAGGGCCCACTGTTAAGAAGACCCCAGAGCGCATTGCATCTATAAAAGAGGCAATTCCTCTTACTAACGACGAATCTTTAATTATACCTTATCAAACGTTTGTCATCGCATTGGCTAAACAGATGTTGGTATTAATTAACAATATTCGAGAGTATGACTCACAAATAAGCTCAATTTTTACCAGTATGGATGACGCCTCAATATTTGCTTCACTTCCCGGCACAGGCCCTTGCCTTGCTCCTAGGCTTTTAGCTGCTTTAGGGGAAGATAAATCTCGTTTTAGTAGCGCACAAGAAATACAAAACTATGCAGGCTTATCGCCAGTTACAGAGCGTAGTGGTCAAAAGAGCTGGGTACATTGGCGCTGGCAATGTTCTAAATTTGTCCGTCAGAGCTTTATAGAGTGGGCTTCGAAAAGCGTAGGGCAATCTTATTGGGCGGGCATTTATTACGCACAGCAAAAAGCGAAAGGTAATTCACACCAATCGGCAATAAGAGCGTTGGCCTATAAATGGGTAAGGATCTTATTTAGGTGCTGGAAAACAGGAAAAGCTTATGATGAATCAAAATATTTAAAAGCACTAAAAGAGAAAGGTTCTCCTCTTTTAGTGGTAGAAAAAACTTGTTGAATGCCTCAGGGCGTGATGCGGACGTTTGTAACGAGGCTGTAGAATAACTCGTTTTTTAATTTATTTTTATTGATGCATTAACCATAGCCGAGTTCCTATTTTGATTCAATCGGTTACTTCGATTTTACGTAAAATATAAAAAGAGGATTTGCTGTTGCTTTAATGGGCTTTTGGAAGGTATGACAGGTGTTTAAGTGGCTTATTTGGAGAGGTAGCAGCTTACCTTTATTAATGCGTCCTGTTTTGCAGCTTTTCTATATTATGAACTAAGCAATACAGTTGCCATTGGGCATTCACTTTCGTTTGACCGCGTAAGGTCAATTTATTCATGCCTTTGTTAACTGTAATATTCCCGAACACCGGTTCTATACAGCCAAGTCGTTTGCTGTACTGTCGTCGCCCGATTGGGCTGTCTATTTTGACCTTCATTTTGTCGATGTAGCTTAGCTTTTTACGCGATTCATCATTTTTAAACTGAACTTGCCGTCCTGTTTTTATAGGTGGCTTTCGCATACATTGCTGTTGCAGTGGGCATACCTTGCAATCTTTTAAGTAACCGCAGAATCGCGTATATTTTTGGTTGTGGCTGTTTACATTTATACCGCTTCGCCACATTTCATTGCCTGCGGGACAGCGGCAGGTTTGTGTCGTCTCATCATAATGGAAGTCGTCTGAGGTAAATAACCGTGGCTTGCCTTTACTGCGTTTTAGTCGGCGCTTTTCTTGCTCTGTCTCATAAGTTTCACTTTCTTTAAACAGCGGATTTCGTTTTCTAAATTGGTTATCCGCAATGTAAGTATCAAAGCCACTTTTCGCCATAAAATCAAGATTCACTTCGCTGTGAAACCCACTGTCTGCGGTAAACTTTATGGTGTGATTATCTGCTTCTTTTTTTGTATTGAGCTTAGTGAGCTGTTGTTTTAATTGCTTAACCGCTGGCTGTAAGGTTTGCTGCTCGCCCACTGTACCCCATGCCTGTGCTTGCAGTATAATTTGATGTTTATCGTCATTTATCGCTATCCCGTTGTAGCCTTGGATTGTACCTTTTGACGTGGTCATTTTCGCGCTATCAGGGTCGGTAATATTACTTTTAATGGGCTTGCCTTTGCTGCCCGTTTTTTCCTCGTGGGTCGCTAAGAACTCCGTGATTTTATCTGCACTTTTATCCAGCTTTTCTTTTTGCTTTAAATCCTGTGTTATCAACTCTTCGCTCAGGCTATCTTGTGATTGGTGACGTTCGATAATACGTTTACTCGCGCGTTCTAGTTTTGCTTTTTTACGCCCTAGCTCATCGAATGTGCCGCTCCATTCTTTACTCGCATTCGATTTCAATTTGCATCCATCAATGGCAAACATGTTACGACCTATCAAGCCTTCTTCGTCGCATATCATCAGTACTTGCGTAAACAGCGGTTCAATCTGTTCGTGCATTTTGGCCACGAATCCCGCTACAGATGTGTAATGAGGTTGAATATCACCCGACACACTCATGAACAAAATATTCGTCTCACACGCCTTAGCAATACGGCGGCTACTAACCAAACCATGTGCGTAACCAAGTAAAATAATCTTTAGCATCACTGAAGGAGGATACGCAGCGGCGCCCGTTTTATCATTGTTATACCACGCGTCAAAGCCCGACAAATCGAGTTTATTTTCGACAATATAACAAAGCGCATACTCAAATGTACCTGGCAATATTTGCTCAGCAAAATTGATTGGAATGAATTTATTTTGGCAGGATAAGTCAGGCTTGTAGTTGGCCATAACAATTTACCGTGGGTGAATAATATCTATTAGATCACAGTAACCCTGTGGGTTCAAGGTCAAAAAACAATCAAGTCAATTGTGTAGAACCAGTTCCTAAAAAGAGTAATTCTACAGCCTCAACGCCTTGTTAAGGTGTGAGGCACGCAATACCTAAGCCTCCGCATACCACCTAACCACTAAACTTGACGCATGGTAAAAATGCCACGCGTGCCGAATCACTCTTGAACAATTTGTTAGCTGTGTAGCTGAAGATCGCGCGAACTCCCCTGAATTTTATCAATTTGTGCCTCTGCCAGTTTTAGGAACTCTAGTACCTCGTCACACCAGTCTAAAACAGAAAAGAAGAACTCCCACCTTTCTCCCTGATATGCCCCTGAAACAGTAATATCTCCTGACCACCAAACCATTTCTTTAGGTAAGGATTTTCGGCCAATGAAATCAAGATTAAAACCATCAGCATGGATAATCTTATTACAAATAAATCGAAAGCCTTTCATCTTTTTCTTGCCATCAGCACAACTACCAGCGCCGTAGGTCGTAATTGATTTTTCTACTGGGAATTTAATTCCTTGAGAGCTCAACGCGTCGACTAAGCACCGAACCTTAACTGAAATTTCTATTAGATTATTGCTGACGATAGTTTTAGTTAATGCCGTGTAATCAGCGAGATTATAGACTTTATGATACTCATCAGACCCCATACGGTATCTTTTACAAAATTCTTCACCTGACAAAGACATTCCAACCACAACGATTAACTTTGTCTTGATTTCTTCGATACCAAAATAATGAGACATATTACTCCAAATTTTTCATTAAACAGCTAACGCCGCGAGCATGGGCTGGCAGAAGTGGCACGTAATTGCGTAAGCAATTTAAGTGACGCTTTTGACAGTCCAATGCCTTGCCTTGTTAGCTGCATTACAATTGCTGAAAAACAACAGTTTGTTTAGTTGCACCAAGAACGGTTGTGTAATTGGTGACGCCTACAAACTTTAATGGTGCGCGTGAAATGCTAGACCAAAATTGCCCCTCAATTGCAGGTAAGTTTGTAATGATGGTTATTGGTGGTAAACGTGTGCTGTAACTAGTTAACATAAGCTTACCGTCCAAGACCTGTGATACTTTGTAATCACCATCCTCAGTCCATACAAATTTATTTTGATGTTGAGCGAAGCCATTTGTTTGGAAACTATAAACTAGCTCATTGAAATTTTTCTGGTTGCTGTCAGAAAACATGGGCTCTAACCCCGTTGATTTTTTTACGGACGCAACTAATTCTGCATCCTTTTCCATTCTTTGCTTTCTGCGTTTGGCTGAATCTTTTTGTATTTGTGTGTATTTATCTTTACAAAGCGTTGGGAGGTTGAGTAGTTCTGGTGCCGACAGGTCAACTTTTTGAGAATATTTTGAAGAGCCCAAATATCTAGCAACCTGAACATTTGTGGCTTTATTAAGATATTCAGCTTCATCGTATTCTTTGGATGAGCGATAATCTTTTTCTCCATTAAAGAAAAAAGACCATTGGGGCTGATAAGCTCTTTGTCCACTGCTTTTATCTATGAATGAGAATGAATACTTTTGTTTGTTGGAGTCGCACTGTGCTGCAACTTTGATGTCGTATTCTAGGTTCTGTGATTGAATTTTATATCCAACACTTCTTCCTGTATCGAAATAATTATGGCTTAAATCCTCAGGCTTAATAGGATTGCTTGATATACAGCCAGATAAGATGATTGGGAGAGCTATGATGTATTTTCTCATCTCTTGTTCCTTTATGAGCTTAAGCAGCTAACGCCGCCAACACCGGAACCAAAAGTGTAGTAGCTTTTGTGCAATAATTTGCGAAGCAAATGCACAAAAGGTGCGGAGCTTTTGGTTTCCGAGTTCTTGGCCTTGTTATAGGTCCTTTCTAGCAATTTAAAGCTAAAATTTTTCAAAATAAACTTTACTTGCTAATAACGCTTATGAATTTCTCTAGCTGATCCTCAGAAATTATTACCCACCTTGGCTCGGACTCATTCTCTGACAACAAATATGTTGTTAACTGATAACGATCAGAATTTCCTCCAAACGACTCAACACTAGCTACAATCTCTTGCGATTTCAATTTTGCAATTTGAAATTTTTTCTCTGGTAAATCTTCATAAGACAAATTAGCATGTTTTAGATATTTAAGGGCTTTACTAAACCCTAAACTCAATCTCCTTTTTTCATCATTACTAACTGAAAGTTTGAATTTAGCACGTTCAACCCACAAATCTGTTTTATCTGTTTTCTGGGTTATTTTAAGTGAAAGCCCACCTGTTGCCGAATTCTGTCCCTGCATACTCATACTTAATTTAATTACTTTAATTTCATTGGTTTCCCCACTCAATGAAGAAACAACTTTATTCTTTAAAGAGAGAACTTCTATAATCGCGTCAACTTCGGCCAGATTAAGCCTATGTTCAACCCATGTAGCCGAATTATAGACAGGTTTTGTAAATAATGAATAGTATCCAAGCTCCCCTCCTGAATGTGTCACGATATTCACTATCAGTTTTCCACCGACCTGCCCAACTCTAAATTTTCCAGCCTGTTTAGAATATCGAGCGTGTTTTGCATCAGCCTTGCCTTTAGTTAGAATTCCAACAAATTGCTCAACCTCACCAACAGAAAATAAATATGAACTACTGTATGTCTCAGTTGATAACTCGGTAAACCCCGCCTCATCGAATTTGATAATTAGCTTGTCAGGTGTAGTCGTTCTATATCTATTAAGATATACCGGTACACTCATAGAAAATTCGACAGCCTTTAATTCAATTCCATTTACAATACTACTACCTTCCGTAATCTGATACTTGTCTGAGGCAAAAAGCTCCGTTGACATAATTACCAAAGCAAGAATTAAACCCATTCTGAATTTATTAGATATCATGTACTCTCCTACATAGACCTATAACACTTTTGATAAGCGGTTTGGCACCGCTTTTGTGGCAAATCCGTCTTCATCATTTTGTTATTTCTCGCTATCGATATAGCCATAAAGTGGGTCAACCGTCATGAAATTAGGAAATTTAATTGGCTCTACAATCATTAGATTTTGTGAGCTAATAAATACTACATATGTCTCAGTGCTCGGGCCACTTGAATATGAATAAAGTGTAGTGCCCTCTGGTAAAAGGCCAACTTGATCTGGAGTCGCTTGCAATGTTAGTGGCTGGGTTAGCTTTACTGGACTAGATTCCAGTAGTTGCATTCGTGTCCAAAAACTCCCGAATAAAAAACACAAAGTTCCAAATACTAATATCAAAACCACTTTAAATATTTTCATAAACCTCTAGAGAAATAACATTTTAGTATTTATGCGACACGCAGTTTGTGTTGCATAATCGCTTGTTGGACTGAGGCGCTACCTGCTCGGTGTGTCAGAGTTGGTGTTACTTATGCTATGGGAATTTGCTTTTTATGGCCTAAGCGATAGCAAGCCAACTTTACTGGCGTGTCTATCGTATCTAAGCTATCCCTGCGTTACTCAGCGTTTATTATGCACCTATTAAACCTAATGTTTCACCGTTAAGCAATGATCTTTTTCTCACGCACAATCGCGAGTAGCCTGAGCAGTTAAGCAGGTTAACTCATTGATTTAATGCAGCAAGCAAAGCCGCTAACTCGTTCGAACTATTTCATTCGTCGAAATATCTGAGGTTATCACACCAATAAACCGTAAGATACCAACCTTACATGACTGACAAGGCCAATACGGTATCAATGCTTCTTGCTCTGTTTTGGGCTTCACCGCTTTGCATGCGGTGGATACATGAGCCCTTATCAGGGCTAACTTTCGCTTACGACACGCATTAGCTAAAAAACCATAGTGGCGAATGCGCATAAACCCTTTCGGCAATACATGTTGTAAGTAGCGCCGTAAAAATTCATCACAACTCAGTGTCATTACTTTATCGCGGTTGTTATCTGCATAATCGCGATATTTAAAGCTCACTGATTGCTCATTCACTGACACTAATCGTGATTCTGACATCACGCCTTTTCGGGTATAACGAGCAAGGTAACTAACTAGCTTTTCACTGTACGTTAAACAGGCTTTGCTATACACGCACCATTTGGTTGGCGTGTTTATCTTCGCGAATGAACTATCGCATTCATTGAGCGCCGCCAGCATTTTTCCTCTAAAGACTGTTGATAACGCTTTTACGGGGTATAAATAGCCTTTTTCTATTTCATGCCAGTGCGTTTTTTCAAGTGCACCTGCGGGTATCAAACAATGCAAGTGGATATGCTGACTTAAGTTCTGCCCCCATGTATGCAGTACGCTTGTCATGCCTAACTGGCCATGCATCTTTCGTTTCGCAAATTTACACAGCGTTTGCCATACGGCTTTAAACAAACACTGGTACAACACACTTGGGTTATAGTGAGCAATGATATTCAACTCATGAGGGAGCGTAAAAACAAGGTGGAAATACCGACACGGTAATAAATCCTCTTGCTGTCTTCGCACCCACTTAGCCGTGGCCATGCCTTGGCAACGCGGACAGTGACGGTCTCGACAACTACACCCAATCTGCTGCGACTCCCCACAGCTATCACATTGCCATGCTTGATAACCGAGCTGACCTGTTCTGCATGATTTAAGGTGCTGACAGACACGCAGTTGTTGATAGCTCATCGTATGATGTTGCCGATAATTCTCAAGATTTGAGTTTAAAATATCAGCAAGGTGCAAAGCGCTCATTGTTTACTCCAACTCGCAAGCAAATCAATGCCGCCATGCCCTAACTCAGGTAACCAGTGTAAGTAACTTTGTGTCGTTTTAATATCACTATGACCAAGCTGATGTTGCAATTGATGAAGTGGCATTCCTGATTCAAGTTGATGTGTTGCATAAGCATGGCGTAGTGCATGTGGATTACAGTGTTTTAAACCACACGCTTGTGCGTGTTTTCTCAATGGCTTCCTGAAGGTCGATGCTGACATAGGTTTATCCATTAACAATCGCGAGTAAAACATCCAACCCGTTGGGTGATACATTTTCCAGTAACTGCGTAATTGGTTTAGTACGCTATCTGAAACTACAACATACCGTGACTTATCCCCTTTACCTTGTTCAATTAAAATGGTTTTACGCTGGCCATCGATGTCTTGCACTTTGATACGTAACAATTCGCCAATACGTAAACCGCACCCATAGCAAACCACTATTAACGTTTTTAGTCGCATATCATCCGTACAGCTTTCTATCAGCCCCCGCATATCATCACGTGATAAATAGGTAGGTGCGCGCGACTTCGCTTTTGGCAGTGCAATATCTAAGTTCAATGGCCGATGTAAAATATTCTTAAACAAGAACCAAATACTGTTTATTTGTATTTTCTGACTTGCTCTAGAAAGTTTACGAATAGCGGGATCGTTAAAAAAGGCGTTAAGCTCGTCATCCGTAATCGAGTCAAGCGGTTTATTAAAATAGTGACTGAGTTTAAGTAAATGTTCACAGTAGCTTTTACATGTACTTTGCGAATAACCTCGATAGGCTATTTCAGTTTTGACTTGTTCAATGAGTGTATTCATGACTTACCTCCAAGTTATGGGATAACCCCAAGGTAAGTGTGGCTCAAATGGTCAGAATAGGATCTCCGCGTAGCGGCTTAGTTCAACATTTTAGTATTTATGCGACACGCAGTTTGTGTTGCATAATCGCTTGTTGGACTGAGGCGCTACCTGCTCGGTGTGTCAGAGTTGGTGTTATTTATGCTATGGGTATTTGCTTTTTATGGCCTAAGTGATATCAAACCAATTCCATTGGCGTGTCTATCGTATCTAAGCTATCCCTGTGCTACTCAGCGTTTATTATGTGCCTATTAAACCTAATGTTTCACCGTTAAGCAATGATCTTTTTCTCACGCACAGTCGCGACTCGCCTGAGCAGTTAAGCAGGTTAACTCATTGATTTGATGCAGCAAGCAAGGCTGCTAACTCGTTCGCGCTATTTTATTTGCCGCCATATCTAAATTCATCACACCAATAAATCGTAAGATACCCGCCTTGCATGACTGACAAGGCCAATACGATATCAATGGTTCTTGCTCTGTTTTGGGCTTCACCGCTTTGCATGCGGTGGATACATGAGCCCTTATCAGGGCTAACTTTCGCTTACGACACGCATTAGCTAAAAAACCATAGTGGCGAATGCGCATAAACCCTTTCGGCAATACATGTTGTAAGTAGCGCCGTAAAAATTCATCACAACTCAGTGTCATTACTTTATCGCGGTTGTTATCTGCATAATCGCGATATTTAAAGCTCACTGATTGCTCATTCACTGACACTAATCGTGATTCTGACATCACGCCTTTTCGGGTATAACGAGCAAGGTAACTAACTAGCTTTTCACTGTACGTTAAACAGGCTTTGCTATACACGCACCATTTGGTTGGCGTGTTTATCTTCGCGAATGAACTATCGCATTCATTGAGCGCCGCCAGCATTTTTCCTCTAAAGACTGTTGATAACGCTTTTACGGGGTATAAATAGCCTTTTTCTATTTCATGCCAGTGCGTTTTTTCAAGTGCACCTGCGGGTATCAAACAATGCAAGTGGATATGCTGACTTAAGTTCTGCCCCCATGTATGCAGTACGCTTGTCATGCCTAACTGGCCATGCATCTTTCGTTTCGCAAATTTACACAGCGTTTGCCATACGGCTTTAAACAAACACTGGTACAACACACTTGGGTTATAGTGAGCAATGATATTCAACTCATGAGGGAGCGTAAAAACAAGGTGGAAATACCGACACGGTAATAAATCCTCTTGCTGTCTTCGCACCCACTTAGCCGTGGCCATGCCTTGGCAACGCGGACAGTGACGGTCTCGACAACTACACCCAATCTGCTGCGACTCCCCACAGCTATCACATTGCCATGCTTGATAACCGAGCTGACCTGTTCTGCATGATTTAAGGTGCTGACAGACACGCAGTTGTTGATAGCTCATCGTATGATGTTGCCGATAATTCTCAAGATTTGAGTTTAAAATATCAGCAAGGTGCAAAGCGCTCATTGTTTACTCCAACTCGCAAGCAAATCAATGCCGCCATGCCCTAACTCAGGTAACCAGTGTAAGTAACTTTGTGTCGTTTTAATATCACTATGACCAAGCTGATGTTGCAATTGATGAAGTGGCATTCCTGATTCAAGTTGATGTGTTGCATAAGCATGGCGTAGTGCATGTGGATTACAGTGTTTTAAACCACACGCTTGTGCGTGTTTTCTCAATGGCTTCCTGAAGGTCGATGCTGACATAGGTTTATCCATTAACAATCGCGAGTAAAACATCCAACCCGTTGGGTGATACATTTTCCAGTAACTGCGTAATTGGTTTAGTACGCTATCTGAAACTACAACATACCGTGACTTATCCCCTTTACCTTGTTCAATTAAAATGGTTTTACGCTGGCCATCGATGTCTTGCACTTTGATACGTAACAATTCGCCAATACGTAAACCGCACCCATAGCAAACCACTATTAACGTTTTTAGTCGCATATCATCCGTACAGCTTTCTATCAGCCCCCGCATATCATCACGTGATAAATAGGTAGGTGCGCGCGACTTCGCTTTTGGCAGTGCAATATCTAAGTTCAATGGCCGATGTAAAATATTCTTAAACAAGAACCAAATACTGTTTATTTGTATTTTCTGACTTGCTCTAGAAAGTTTACGAATAGCGGGATCGTTAAAAAAGGCGTTAAGCTCGTCATCCGTAATCGAGTCAAGCGGTTTATTAAAATAGTGACTGAGTTTAAGTAAATGTTCACAGTAGCTTTTACATGTACTTTGCGAATAACCTCGATAGGCTATTTCAGTTTTGACTTGTTCAATGAGTGTATTCATGACTTACCTCCAAGTTATGGGATAACCCCAAGGTAAGTGTGGCTCAAATGGTCAGAATAGGATCTCCGCGTAGCGGCTTAGTTCAACAATTTAATAGTGCGCTCATCGCGCATATCTCTGCCGACTTAACGCTCACTTTTCCATATTATATAGTTTTAACAAATTACCTAAGGTATTACTATCACTAAGTTTTCTAAAACTTTTAAGTAAAGTTAAATGGAACAATATGCGCGCGTCGCTCATTTTCATGAATATATGCGCAAAGAGTAGTTTAACCAATCAACTAACTCTTGTGTTTAGCCAACCTCAATGACCGGTTATCGCTCATATCTGTCAGATAAATCTAAACCTATTAGTCAAAACTGTAAGATCTGGTATGAGCTAATTCACTCAGACTTGTTAACACCAAGCGACTTTGTCGTATCTTAATTACCAAGCGATTCTGTCGTAATCGCTAATTACCAAGGGAATTTGTCGGTCACTTTTTTACGTGTCTGTTAGTGTTTTGTTTTTGGAATACTA
>NZ_JACJEI010000058.1:0-10773 GCF_014163985.1 Pseudoalteromonas sp. SR41-4
CGCAAACTCGCAAACTCGCAAACTCGCAAACTCGCAAACTCGCAAACATTGACAATGCTGTGCACTCTTGCCACTGTTATACAAAGCAATAATTAAGGAGTGTTAATTGTGTCTAATTGGGTTGAGGCAAGTGTTAAAGATATTGTTTGGTGGACTGATACGTTATTTAGTTTAATTGTGAATGCCGATGTGGAGCCGTTTAAAGCAGGACAGTTTACTAAGCTTTCTATGATGATGGATGAAAAACGTATTGCACGGGCGTACTCTTACGTAAATGCACCAAGCTCTCCCGATTTAGAGTTTTATCTTATTAACGTGGCAGATGGCTTATTATCACAACAATTAGCCAAGCTTAAACCCGGCGATACGGTGATGATTGAAAGCCGCGCCAGTGGATTTTTTACTATTGATGAAATCCCCGCCAGTGAACAGTTATTTATGCTTAGCACCGGAACCGCAATTGGGCCGTTTTTATCCATTTTAGAGCAGCCTGATGTGTGGCAGCAATTTAAGCACGTTACCTTAGTGCATGGTGTGCGTTTGAATGCAGATTTAAGTTATCAAGCAAAAATTGCGCAGTTAAAGCAGCAGTATCCGCAATTGAGTTATCTGCCCGTAGTGAGTCGCGAGCAGGCAATTATCGGCTTAGATGGGCGTATTACTGATCGAATCGCCGATGGCACCTTATTTAAGCATTGTGATAGCGCAGTTAGCCCGCAAAATAGTCAATTTATGATCTGTGGTAATCCACAAATGGTTAAAGACACCAGCGCATTATTAACCGAGCAAGGCTACACTCGCAATCGTCGTAGGGAGCCTGGGCAAATCACCGTTGAGCAGTATTGGTAAAAAGCTATCGCGATCCGGTAAATTTTGTTATTTTAGAGTTTCTTAAATTACTCAGGAACAGTATGAAACCGTTATTTTTTTTAGTAAGTTTGCTATTTCCGTGGCAGTTATTAGCAACTGCAGCTGATGTAGTTGAACCACAGACTAAAACTGAAACAACAGCAGCTAAATTGCCTGCTGCAGTAAAAACGACTGACACTAGCACTGGCGAAGAAAAATCAGTGCAGAGTAAAGCCCCAACAAAATCAACTGAGGCTGAACTACAAGATAGCCCAGCGGTGATCACCTTAACGCCAGAAAATAAGCAATCAGCTGAGCCTGTAAACGTTGAACCAACACAGCCAATTAAAACAGACACCAGCAAACCAAGCGAGCCTGAAGTTGATACCAGTAAGGTACTTGGTACTGAAGCGGCAAAACCTGCTGAACTTCCTAAAACACAACAAGAAAAACAGCTTGCTGTCGCACAAGCAGAGCAAGCGGTGATCCAAGCTAAAGAAGCGCTAACACTCAAACAACAAGTTAAAGCCAAACAGTCACGCGAATCGTTAGCCGTTATTGAGCAATTAATTAAGGCGTATAATGCCAGAAACATCGACGCATTTATTAGTATGTATGATGAAAATGTAGAGTTTTATGCCTTTCCAAACGAGTTACTTTTTAAGGGCAAAGAAAAACTGATTGCCCGTTACGGAATAATGTTTAAAAAATTAAAGTGTATAAAATCATCCCCAATTAAACGTATTGTGCACGGTAATATCGTTATCGATCATGAACTTTCAGAAACCTGTTCAACAGATCCAAATGTAGTTGATAAGCGCGGAGAGTTAATCTCTAGCTATCAAGTTGAAAATGGCAAAATAACCAAAGTACTCTTTTTTAGATAGAGTATTAATAAGCAGATTGATTACAGGCAGATAAAGGGGCCGCGACTAGCATGCAAATTAGTGATGATAAAAAAATTCAGTTACTTTATCGTGTAGAGCCAGGCTGTTTAGGGCCAACGGGAGCACAAACCATTGAGCGTTTCTGTGATTATGCTAATCAGCAATTGGTCGCCCCTTATTTTGCCCTTTATCACTTTACCCCGCGGTTTGATAAAACTAAAGCCGAGCGCGAATACAGTATTAATGCTCGGCTGTTGTCTGATCAGCATGCGCAGGCTTATCTTGCGCACTTTAAAACCAACAAAGATGAGTTTGAAGAGCAACTCGACGAACTGCTCACTCAAGCAATCGAAAGCTTTTTAGAACGTTAAGTCGCCAGATACAATCGCATTAAAGCTGCTATTGTCGTGCAAACTGGCAAATGCACTTTCATGTAATAGCTCATTACGTAAGTTTGGTGAATACTCCAACGACATTTTTATATCGGCCAACGCATCAGCGTGTTTATGAGTCAACGCATAAGCACATGCACGTTGCCAATAAGCGTAGCCGTAGTCACTGTCTATATCCAAGGCTTGGTTACACAACTCTATCGCCTGAGCTGTTTCATTAAGCTCTAGTAATGCATCGGCTTTGTAAGCGATAGCTTCAACATCTTCGGGTTTACGTTTTAAAATCTCATCAAATATTTCGATCTTATTAGCTATATCGCTTTCTAAATTTGCACGCATCCATAAAGAGTGGACTTCATTGGTCACAGATATTTTTTGTTGGTTACTTAAGATTTCTTCAGAGCGCTCGCGTAGCTTTTCTTCAAATGTATTCAAACGTGCTTCGTATTCATTGGTGATCACGCTGACACGGGTATTTACAATATCTTCGACTTTGTTTTTTACATCACGTAACGAGTTCCAACCAACCAGTACCAAAATAGAGGCTGTGGCAGTGATGATAAAAAATACATTATTAATTGTATCAGTGGTGTAAGTCAGTGCGCGGTCTGCGGTATCAAGCTGAGCATGAGTGACTTGTTTGGTAACGTCTTCACGTAGTTTTTGCTGATCTTGGCGTACCGCTTTGAGTTCATCAAGAATATAGCGTTCCATCAAGGGTCTATACATCGGCTCTTGAAGTTTTTTGAGTGCCTGTTGTTGCTGTTGTGGGCTGGGTGCAGCGCGAGACTCTTCAGCCTGTGCCTGAGCTGCCACAAAAGTGGCAAAAAGAAGTAAAATTGATACAAAATAATGACGCATACTACTGCCTAGTCGATAAATTAAAGTGCTAAGTAAATTACTGAAACTGTAACATGACTACCTATGAGTAACTAGGCCGCGTTGATTTTTCGAGGTTATTTTTACAGCAATATGCTGGGTAATTGCTGCTTTGCTGTAGTGGAAGAAAATGAAGCCAGTAAAAACAGGCAAAAAAAACCAGCTCTAAGAAGAGCTGGCCAAACTGCTTAAACAACTTAAAGTCGTTAGGGATATCAACAGGAGTGAGCGTTTATAATAACCAAATATATCTGAACAACGTCTTAATATTTAAAGCATTACAAATATTGGAAAATACTTTTTGGCCCCATTAACTCCACGCAGATCATTTACCTTAGCCACCGTTGGGTGATATTGCATGGTAACTAAACAATTTGCTCGTAAAGAATACGGTCATTGTTGAGTAAATATTCTGGTGACAGGGTTATCAAAATGATTTAAAAATTGTAGCCGCGAGTTTACCTCGCGACCTATAAACCGGCTGCGGGTTTGGTGCTACGGAATACACCCTAGCACCAAGCTCCTTTTACTGTGGTAGGAACTGGCTTTAGCCGTGATTATCTTAAAACCACTTTTACCACCGAGGGGCACTGAGGCGCTTCGCTGCACGGAGAAGAAAAAAAGTGTTTCGAGCGACGGTCTGCGAAATACACCCTAGCACCTAGTTACTTTTACTACCGTAGGCGTTAAGCTTGCTGACGCGGTCTTTATTATTTCTCACCAGCGCAGCGTCTCTTAACCTCTGTGGTGAATCAGTCAGTTAATAACTTTTTGCACAATGAGCAGTGAATGAGGGAAATGGGAAGGCAAAAGCTGTTGGCTTCGAGCGACGAGCTGATCCTAGCCCCCAGCTCCTTTTACTGTCGTAGGAACTGGCTTTAGCCGTGATTATCTTAAAACCACTTTTACCACCGAGGGCCACTGAGGCACTTCGCTGCACGGAGAAGAAAAAAAGTGCTTCGAGCAACGGTCTGCGGGCTAACCCTAGCTAGCTCCTTTTACTACCGTAGGAACTGGCTTTAGCCGTGATTATCTTAAAATCACTTTTACCACCGAGGGCACTGAGACGCTTCGCTGCACGGAGAAGATAAAAAGTGCTTCGAGCAACGAGCTGATCCTAGCACCTAGCTCCTTTTACTGTCGTAGGAACTGGCTTTAGCCGTGATTATCTTAAAACCACTTTTACCACCGAGGGCACTGAGGCGCTTCGCTGCACGGAGAAGATAAAAAGTGCTTCGAGCAACGGTCTGCGGGCTAATCCTAGTACCTAGCGCCTTTTACTACCGTAGGCGTTGAGCTTGCTGACGCGGTCTTTATATTCTTTCTCTAAAGCGCAGCGTCTCTTAACCTCTGTGGTGAATAAATCACTTAAAGGCATTTTGCACAAAAAGAAGTGAACGAGGGTAAATGAGAAGATAACGGCTTCGAGTTACGAGCAGCGAGCTTGTGCAAACAGCCTAGCACCTTTTACTTTCGTAGGAGAGCGCTTTAGCGCCGATTGGTTTTAACACATAACCTAAAACAGCATCACGGCTAAAGCCTGTTCCCACAAAAATATGTTTTTACACCGATAGTACCTAGCACCTTTAACCTATCACCTCTTTAGCGCAGCGTCTCTTAACCTCTGTGGTGAATACATCACTTAAAACCAATTTGCACAAAGAGCAGAGAATGAGGGTAAATGAGAAGATAACGGCTTCGAGTTACGAGCAGCGAGCTTGTGTAAACAGCCTAGCACCTTTTACTTTCGTAGGAGAGCGCTTTAGCGCCGATTGGTTTTAACACATAACCTAAAACAGCATCACGGCTAAAGCCTGTTTCCACAAAAATATGTTTTTACACCGATAGTACCTAGCACCTTTAACCTATCACCTCTTCAGCGCAGCGTCTCTTAACCTCTGTGGTGAATAAATCACTTAAAGGCATTTTGCACAAAAAGAAGTGAATGAGGGTAAATGTGAAGATAACGGCTTCGAGTTACGAGCAGCGAGCTTGTGCAAACAGCCTAGCACCTAGTTACTTCCCTAAAACCTAGCGCCTTTAGCCTTCCCTTTCAGCGCAGCGCCTCACAGCCTCTTTGTGAATAAATTACTTAAAGATCGTTTGCACATGAACAGTGAATATTGGTCTACAAAATATTACCTTTAAGGTGCTTTTTTGTAGGCCTTAAAGTTAGATCCCCATATCAAACTTATTATTTTTAATACCATTATTAAGGATTGAGAGTGACATAGTACTAATTTCTGATTGTACATATGGCCAATAATCAGGGTTATCGATAGTTCTTTCTTTGATTTGATTTGGAATGAAACGGCTCATTTCAATATTGAAGTCTTTACGAACTTCATCGTCATGCTGTAGCTTGTCTAATTGAATAGTCAGTGCCTCAATAAAGTCTTCGTTGGTTTTACCCCTGGCCACAAGCTTTTTATTGATCAGTTGCTTAGATACCGCAACACCTCTTTGTTTTATCCAAACTATATCCCATACATCGCGCGGTTTAATGCGCCTAGCAGGGTAGGCTAATGCAATAAACTTGTCTGCAAGCGTTTCCGTTAATGATTGTACAGGGATCAGTAAACCTTCTGTTGGCGCGACAATATTATAGTGATTTATTAATGGCCTTTTTTCGATATCAAATGACGGGATAGCGCAAATATCTATATGCATTTTTTGGCGGGGAAGATCAGGACGATTACTTTCTTTTTCGATACTTATTTTCCAAGATGAAGTATTAGCTTGATTATCTTCAGCTGGTTTATTTACCCATACCTGCACCTCATATTTATTTTGTATGTATTTTTGGATTTCAACTTCTAAGCCACTGAAACTACTTGGCTTGAAGTCATGCCCACCATTAAAATCTAAATCCTCAGATAATCTAGAACTGTTATGGCACAAACGAAGTGAGGTGCCACCAATAAAAGTAAGCGAAGGCATAACACCTTGTTTTACCATTGCAGCCATAATGTCGTGATGAAGAATTTCTTTTTCAATCACAGGCGTGACGCCAGCGTACTCTGGATTTGCAGCTATAATTTGGCGTATATATTCTGTTAGCATTTAGTTCTCCAGCATGTGTACGTTGCGATTGCAGGCTTTTAGATCTGCAATCGCTTGCAGCGGATTTGCTCGGTACATCTTGATGCTTTTATCGAAATATAGGTTTTTCGCAAATTTATCAATTGGTTTTTTTGTATGGGTCAGCTCAATAACCCCATACGGAGTTGAAAATGTGCCACTACGACCTTTCGTTATTACCGTTAACCTATCCATTAATATTTGCGAAATATCGCCCGTGTAACTGAGTTGGCTTTCTAGGCTAATGTAATTTAAAACGTCACCACGTAGTTTTTTAACTATTTTATAAATAGCGGTGGTGGGGTCAGGTGGCGTGAGCGTGCTTTCAAAAATACCATTGCAGACTCTTCTTAATAGCCCTTTATTAACATTGTCAGTCAGAAACTTAGTGAATGCAGGAGTGGGTTTTTCAGCCATCATAAAAGCCAATTCTGCACTGGTATGAATACCGCCACCTGCTTTAACAGAGCTAGCTAGTATTGCTAATAATCTTTCTGCTTTATTCATTTGGTCTACAATTACATACTTATAATGTTATTAATTGTAGACCTTAAGCTTAATTGAAGCAAACTAGAGTTTAGATTAACTCTAGTTTGACTTGTATTGTCATCTAGCCCTCGTACTTATATCACCCTATAAACCGGCTTCGGGCAATGAGCGGCGGGCTAATCCTAGCGCTTCCTTGTAGGTCGTCATTTATGGCGACAATGTCTAATGTTGAAAATTGACGCACTAAAGCACGACCTACATTAGACTCTTTATGTTTTTCTCTAAAGCGCAGGCCTCTTAATCTCTGTGGTGAATAAATCACTTAAAATTAATTTTACCACCGAGACGCTGCGCTACACAGAGAAGGTAACGAGTTGCGAGCAACGAGCTGCGCGCATACCTAGCTCCTAGTTAGTTTGCTAGAACCTAGCCATTTTTTTGCACAAAGAGAAGTGAATGAGAGTAAATGAGCAGACAAAAGACCGAGGGCAACGAGCTGCGAATATCGGGCTTCGAGCGACGAGTAACGAATACAGCCTAGAGTCTAGTCACTTTCCTAGAACCTAGTGCCTGTTACTCCCTAGAGCCTCGCAGCTTTTTCGATCTGTGATTGTTTTAAAAGCTATTTTACCACCGAGAACACCGAGGCGCTGCGCTACACAGAGAAGATAACGGGCGGCGGGTTAATCCTAGCACCTAGTCATTTCCTTAAAACCTAGCACCTTCGCTCAATAAATATGACCAAGACTAAATTCTTAATTTTTGCTAATTAGCAGCTATCTACTTGGTACTCATCGGAAAACTCTATGTTTTTAATACATTTTCATGTTAGGTTAGGATTAAACTTAATCAAAACTTAACGTTCTAGTAGTTAAGTATTATTAATTAGCCACGGAGCGGTATATCAAGTGACCACTAAAACACTCAGTTACTACAACCAAAACGCACAAAGTTTTAGCGACTCAACGCTTAATGTTGATATGTCGGCGCTTTACGCTGAGTTTTTACCGCTTATCCCCAAACACGGTCATATATTAGATGCAGGCTGCGGTAGCGCCCGCGATGCCATGTATTTTAAACAGCAAGATTTTACTGTTAGCGCGTTTGATGCAAGCGAAAAAATTGCAAAGTTAGCCAGTAATTACTTACAACAAGCCGTAGAGGTTAAAACCTTTCAGCAGCTTAACTGTACAAATCTGTACGACGGCATTTGGTGTTGCGCGAGTTTATTGCATGTGCCAAAAGTAGAGCTACCGCAGGTGTTTTTAAAACTGCAAAATGCCCTAAAACCCAATGGGGTTTTGTATGTGTCGTTTAAATATGGCGATACAGAACGCGTACATAACGGCCGTGAATTTACCGATTTAAATGAAGACGGCCTAACCGCGCTCATTACCCATCACACCGAGCTTAAAATACTAAAACAATGGCAAACGGTCGACCAACGACCAGAGCGCGAGAGTGAAGTGTGGCTTAATGCGTTAATTAAAGCAGTGCCTGTTTTATGATGGGTGCCATGCAGCAGCAACTCGACTTTATTGCTTACATACAGCGTATGCTGGTGGAAGGTGATTTTAGCGCAACGTATAAATTTGCGTTATTGCATGCGTTGGCTGATGTATGTGTTGAGCAACCGCTGGTATCAGACCAAGCAGAGCTGAAAATAGATTTAGCTACCTTGGCCGACAAACTTATAACTCTATATTGGCACCATGCAGTGCCGTTTGCCTCAGAGCAAACAGGCGAAAGCGCTTTACTTAAGCAAAACTCTGGCGCGCAATCTAAAGTGATTTCGGTGTTGTATGAGTGCCAGCAAAACAACATTCGTAATTTACGGGCGTTAAAACAAAGCGCGCTCTATAAGCCAACCTTTAACGCTGCAATGGCAACACTCAAAAGTGGCCCATTGTGGCGCTTACAAATATTAGCAAAACAAGCAGAATGCTTTTTATATCCGCATACCAATAGCACTAAATTCATCACCTTAAATGCAGGTATCGCCAATTGTTTTCGCCGATTTTATGATTTGGTGGTGTACTTGGCTAAAAATGCGTGGCTACAAAAAATTCAGAGCATTAAACACAACCAAGCCTTAATAGGCCCACAAAGCCAACTGCACGACTTTTTATTTGGTTTTGACCGTAATGCTCTGAGTAAAGCCAAACCTGTGTTAATCGAGTTACAACACGGTAATTGCTTTTATTGCCAAAAGCCGCTTAACAATAAAACTGAGGTTGATCACTTTATACCGTTTGCCCGCTACGCAAATGATTTAGGCCACAACTTTGTGGCCGCACACAGTAGCTGTAATAACAGTAAACGCGACTTTTTAGCCGCGCAGTTGCACCGCGAGCGCTGGCAAGAACAAAACTTGGTTTTAAATAGCCAGCATATAACCCGTGAACTGAGTGATTACTTTAATTGTGATGTAGATAAATCACGCTCGGTAAGCGATTGGGCGTATCAGGTCGCGCAGGCGAACAGCGCAAAGTTGTGGTTAGCGAAAGATAGTTTTGAACAAGCGGCTGATTTAGGGTTATACCAGCATCGCAATGCAGAGCTTAGTTTAGTGGCGGAAGGTAAGCCGAGGTATGACGCGTAGGCGTGAATTGGTTTGTAGGCGGGAGTTTACCTCGCGCTGCTGTTTTTTGTAGGAACTGGCTTTAGCCGTGATTTCTTGGTTTTAGTTGGGATTTTTTAAGGGATTTAAAACCTCTATTCGAGTTTTTTGCCAGATTGCTGGCGGCAACCAAGGGGCGGCTACCGCCGACCGCCCCTTGGAACCCCACTGCGCCCCGAAGATCACACTTGATCTTCAAGTTAAAAATTGATGTGAACGTAAGCGCCGTGTAAGGCACATCCATGTGCCAGTCACGGCTTAACTTGCATCCATGCAAGTGATTACTCATCAATTTATAACTTTCGGGTGTGATCACGGGGGGATTGGAGTGTGTTGGTAGATTGGTCTGATTTAGTTTTAAAAAGATAAGTGTTTTATAGCAAAGCTCAAGCGTATTCGCTCTACTTAATTAGAAAGGATTTAAAATGCATTATGAGAACCTTTACCCTTCACCATCTTCACTTATGGAGTCCTTACGTGATATCGGCTACTCAATGGAAACTGCTTTAGCTGATGTTATAGATAATAGCATTACCGCGCAAGCGACAGACATCAACATTGATTTTTCTTGGAATGATGCAGCGCCTTGGTTATCAATTTCCGATAATGGGTATGGAATGGATTACCAAGAATTGCTACTAGCAATGAAACTTGGCAGCCTAAACCCGCTTGAATCTAGAAAAGAAAATGATTTAGGTCGATTTGGATTAGGGCTTAAAACAGCTTCTTTTTCCCAGTGCAGAAAACTAACGGTAGTATCAAAAAAAGAAAATAGTATCTCTGCTATGGAATGGGATCTCGACCAAATAACTGAAAACCCAAATACAGGTTGGAAAGTAAAAGTTTTAGACTCAAGTGATTTAAATCAAATTGTAGAGTTAAATGAGCTGCTCTTTAACTTAGATAAACAAACTTCTGGGACAATTGTATTATGGAGAAAACTAGATAGATTAGATTCGTTTGATTCTCTTGCCATTAGAGAAAAAAAACTAAATTTAATAATTGATCATTCAAGAAAGCATCTTGAATTAACATATCATCGTTTTCTCAGTGCTGGGAACGGAAAAAAATCTATACGGATATTTTTGAATGGCGGCAGCCTTGAAGGTATTGATCCCTTTAACACTGTTCATAATGCTACATTGGAGCTTCCATCACAGTCTATTTATGTTGAATCAAAAGAAATTAAAGTTCAACCATTCGTGCTGCCTCATTATACAAAAGTTTCTCCTCAGGAATATGAAAAATATTCTGGAGATGGAGGATACCTTCATAACCAAGGTTTTTATATATATAGAAATAAAAGATTAATTATCAAAAGTACTTGGTTCAGATTAATGCCCAAAGAAGAGTTGACCAAGTTAGTACGAGTAAGAGTAGATATACCAAATTCACTAGACCATATCTGGAAAATTGATGTTAAAAAATCAAATGCAAGTCCACCTGAAGTCGCAGGGCAAGAGCATGAAAAAAGCCTATGATTTCAATACCTTTTCAAGGTAACCTGTACTGCGCATAGCTTTTTTCTGTTTTGCGGGCATGCCTTTATTAAAGCTTGTTTCTGCTTTTAGCTGAT
>NZ_JACJEI010000059.1:0-10163 GCF_014163985.1 Pseudoalteromonas sp. SR41-4
GCTTGCAGCAGAGCCAGAGCTTGAAGCAGAGCCAGAGCTTGAAGCAGAGCCAGAGCTTTTAGATGAACTTGAATCAGAGTTTGAAGGTTTAGATGATGATTTATTTGCACAAACGAGTGAAGAATCAAGCGACGATTTACTTGATGAAGATGATTTACTCGAAGAATATAATGATCCTTCACTAAAAAGTGTTGATGATTTACTCAATGAGCTGCAGCAAGAAGATGATTACGTAGAGCCTCCACAATGGTCTGATGTTGATGAGCTCAACGATGATATCGAAGAAGTTGAAATAGATCTGGGAGATGATCCGCTTGCAGATGAAGAACTCGGTGATGAATTTGATTTAGCACTGGAAGACGAACCTCTTAGCAATGATACAGTAACGCCAAGTTTAGAGCTTGATGATTATCCAGACCTTGAACTCGATGATGAAGAGATTGATAGTGACGCAGAATTAGCCGATGAGACTGAGCTGGAAACGTCAGAACCAGGTACTCCAGAGCTGAAGCTTAGTCAAGCTGAGCAAGATCTTGCTAATGCAATGGCGGGAGGCCACGATTTAGATAGTTTAGAGCAAGATTTTGATGATGAATTATTAATCGAAGATGAGCTGATTACTGAAGACGAGCCGGTTGCTGAAGACGAAACAGTTGTTGAAGACGAACTGGTTATTGAAGATGAGCTAGGTAGTGAAGACGAACTAGTTGCTGAAGATGAACCAGTTGTTGAAGATGAACTTACAGATGCGTTAGAAGATGAATATCGTAGTGATTTCGCGACTGAACTTGAAGATCCACTGGAACAATCGTTGTCAGATGATCAGCTTGATGATGATTTTATGGCTGATCTCACCCAAACAGATTTTGATGCATTGCTTAGTGAGTTGGCTGAACCTGAGTCTTTAGAAATAGATGATAGCAGCGAGTTTGAAGTTGATTTCAATGCGTTACTTAGTGAAGATCTTGCTACACTTGAAGAGCTTTCAGTACCTGATGATATGCCGTCGGCTGAGCAATTAAGTGAAGACGTAAATGCATCAACAAATGAGGACATCGTTGCGGATGAATTCGTCGATATTGATGCTTTGATTGAACAAAGTGATGATACAAGCTTAGATTATGAACCTTATGATGATGTAAATATGGATGTCGGATTAAGTGAGTTTGATGCCTTACTTGCTGGAGATAACCCAACTGATGTTGATGCTGAAAGTGGCGGTTATTCTGCAAAACTTGATTTAGCACGTGCTTA
Organism: Pseudoalteromonas sp. SR41-4; assembly: GCF_014163985.1. Classification (NCBI taxonomy): domain Bacteria; kingdom Pseudomonadati; phylum Pseudomonadota; class Gammaproteobacteria; order Alteromonadales; family Pseudoalteromonadaceae; genus Pseudoalteromonas; species Pseudoalteromonas sp. SR41-4. The sequence goes on from NZ_JACJEI010000059.1 coordinate 1,255, forward strand.
TATTGAAATAGGGGATATGGATGCAGCCCTTGACGCTATTGACGAAGTAATAGCAAATGGTCCCGAAGAAGTACAAGAAGAAGCACAAAGCTTAAAAGCAAAATTACTGTAAGTTGTTTCTGCATTTATAGTTAAAACGGGGAGTAAATTTAGTTTACTCCCCGTTTTTTTAGCAATAGAAAAAAGGTCGCTTGGCTGCTGTGCGCTTAATTTGTATAGAGTCACTTTTATTGCAGCGTCAGATAGCATAAAATGCCCCGTTCATTAGCACAGTAGGTAAAGCAGTAATTATGCGAGTAGCACTTGGAGTTGAGTACAACGGCGCCCGTTATAGTGGTTGGCAACGTCAATCGCATGTAAATAGCGTACAACAAGAAGTAGAAACCGCGCTTTCGCGTATTTGTAATCATCCAGTTGAAATAGTCTGTGCTGGACGCACTGATGCCGGCGTGCATGGCACTGGGCAAGTGGTGCATTTTGATACCGATGCTGAACGCGATATGGTTGCATTTACTATGGGTATGAATACCTTGCTACCGAAAGATATTGCTATTCGCTATGCAAAACCGGTGAGTGATGATTTTCATGCACGTTTTAGTGCTACTGCTCGTCGTTATCGTTATGTTATTTACAATAACGCCTTTCGAGGAGCAATATTAAATGAAGGCGTTACGCATTTTCATCACCCACTTGATGAAACTAAAATGCAAGAAGCATGTCAATATCTATTAGGTGAGCATGATTTTACGTCATTCAGAGCTTTGCATTGTCAAGCGAATACTGCTACACGTACTATTCATCACTTGTCGGTTGAGCGTCAAGGCAGTTATGTGATTATTGATATTAAGGCTAATGCATTTTTACACCACATGGTGCGTAACATTACCGGTTGCTTAACCGATATTGGTATTCATAAGCAGCAACCTGTGTGGCTAAAAGAGTTACTTGATTTAAAAGAGCGAGCCAAAGCCAGTGCGACGGCAAAGGCGGCAGGTTTATACTTAGTTGATGTTGACTATCCGGCGCGGTTTGAAATTCCGTCGACACCACTTGGCCCTTTATTCTTAACGGATGTGAATGGTTAATTGGTGATAAATTAAACATAACCTTGCAGGCATTTCACTACTAAGACCAGTTTTTTATACCGCCTGTGTGGAATTCATGTTTTAATTGAAAAAATTTGTCTGTCAATAATGATTTGGCAGGAACGCAGCAAAGCACAGAATAGTATTAAGAGAGTTGCAAATGAGTTGGTTAGAAAAAATCCTACCTAAAACAACAAAGTCTTCGGCTCGTAAAGAGATCCCTGAAGGTGTTTGGGCAAAGTGTACAGATTGTGATTCGATTTTATATAAAGCTGAATTAGAAAAATCACTCAATGTATGTCCTAAATGCAATCACCACATGCGTGTGAGTGGCCGTAAACGCCTTGAGCACTTTTTGGATGATGGCGACCGCCAAGAACTTGGCACACAGCACGAACCAAAAGATATTTTAAAGTTTAAAGACTCGAAAAAATATTCAGATCGTATCGCCGCCGCACAAAAATCAAGTGGCGAAAAAGACGCATTAGTCGCGATGAAGGGACGCTTAAAAGGCATTCCAGTGGCCGCCGTCGCATTTGAATTCTCATTTATGGGTGGGTCAATGGCATCGGTTGTTGGCGCACGTTTTGTGGATGCTGTTGATCAGTGTTTAGAGTATAACATGCCGCTAATTTGCTTCTCCGCTTCAGGTGGCGCACGTATGCAAGAGGCACTAATGTCGCTTATGCAAATGGCTAAAACCAGTGCTGCACTTGCTAAGATGAGCGAACAAGGCTTACCGTTTATCTCAGTAATGACTGACCCAACTATGGGCGGTGTATCAGCATCATTAGCTATGCTAGGTGATATCAACGTGGCGGAGCCAAAAGCATTAATCGGCTTTGCGGGTCCTCGTGTAATTGAACAAACTGTGCGCGAAACCTTACCTGAAGGCTTCCAACGAAGTGAATTTCTACTCGAGCATGGTGCCATCGATATGATTATTGATCGCCGTGAAATGCGTGACACACTTGCCCGCATACTAGCTAAATTTATGAACTTGCCTTCTACGGAACAAGAGCATAGAGTAGCGTAAATTTCAGCTTTACTGATCACACGCTATGACAAAAAATCTTCCTAGCCAATCATCAAGCCTTGATGATTGGCTTTGTTATTTAGAAAGTGTTCACCCAGCAAATATTGCCATGGGTTTAGAACGCGTTGCCAAAGTTGCCAAAACAATTGGTTTACTAGATAGCCCAAGTAAAATTATTCTAATAGCCGGCACCAATGGCAAAGGCACCACTGCCCGATGTTTAGAATCACTGCTGCTGGCCCAAGGTTATTCGGTTGGTACCTATGCATCTCCTCATTTAATTCATTATAACGAACGAGTGCGTATTAATGGCGCTGAGCTTGATGATCAATTTCATGTTGATGCGTTTTACTTGCTCGAGCAAGGCCGCGGTGACACGCCACTGACTTATTTTGAGTATGGCACCTTAGGCGCACTGGCTATTTTTAAACGCCATAGCGTTGATTATGTGCTGTTAGAAGTGGGTTTAGGTGGGCGTTTCGATGCTACCAATATTGTTACTCCATTTGCCAGTGTGATCACCACCATAGATCTAGATCATAAAGAGTACCTTGGTGATACGCGAGAGCTTGTGGGTTATGATAAAGCAGGGATCTTCCGTACCGGCACACCTGCCATTGTCGGCGATTTAAATATACCGCACACAGTCACCGACTACGGTCATGAAATTAACGCGGTGATGCATTTATCTGGGCGAGACTTTATATTTAAAGAGCATGCGCAAAGTTTTAGTTGGCAATATCAAGCCCATCACTTTGAGTTTACTAAACCATCAATCCCATGCCAAAACGCGGCAACGGCACTAACCACATTAGCCGTGTTAGATTTATTACCTAGTGAGGCATTGATCCGTGATTGTTTAGCTAATTTAGTTGTTGAAGGGCGTTTTCAGCAACTAAGCAGCAAACCTATGGTCTATACTGATGTGGCACATAATGCTGAATCTGCACGCTATTTAGCTAAAAAGTTAGCTAACCTGCAAGATCAAGGCTTTAAAGTTCATGCGTTAGTCGCTATGCTGGCTGATAAAGACAAAGTCGCTGTATTAAATGAAGTTAGCCCGGTAGTTGATGCGTGGTGTTTAGCCGGACTTAATTGCTTTCGTGGCGATAAAGTAGAGAATTTAGCTAAATCCATGGATAATGTGCATACAAGCGCGCCAATTGAAAAATATCAAACAGTTGCAGACGCATTGGATGGTGTGTTGCCACAGCTTGATGAGAAGACGGTGTTAATCATATTTGGCTCCTTCTTAACTGTTGCAGCTGCTATCAATTATTGGAAAAAATAGAGAGGAATCAGGTGAACTCAGGCTTTATAAATCGTTTAGTCGGCACAACTATTGTGGTGATTGCAGCTATCGTGTTTATTCCTAATATTCTTGATGGCGAAAAAGTACATTACAAAGAAGGCTTTAAAGCCATTCCGGAACGTCCTGAGTTCACAACTATTGACTTGCAAGATTCAATAGATGATCAAGTGGCTAACGCACAACAGCCAAACGAAGAGCCTGAGGAAGATATATTGCCAGATGATGACCTACTCTCAAGTTCCTCTGAAGCAGTTGTAGAGACGACGCCAGTAGCGAAAAAAATGGTTGAAGCATCGACTGAGCAAACTACTGTAGCAACGACTACAGCACAACCTGTTGAAAAAAAGTCTGAGCCATCACGTAAGCCTGAAGAAAATTTATCGAAAATGGCATATGTAATTCAGTTGGGGAGCTTTTCGCATAGTGCGAATGTAAAATCGCTACAAGCTAAACTAAGTGACAAAGGGTTTAAAACCTTTACCCGTCCAGTTAAAACACCAAATGGTACTTTAACCAAAGTTTTTGTGGGTCCGTCGCTTGATAAAGCCCAGCTTGAGAGCAAACTCCCTGAATTAAAAGCACTTACTAAACTTAACGGAAAAGTTACCCAATTTGAAGTAGCAAAATGATCTGGCATTTAGTGCTGACCTCTTATAGAATGCGCCCCAAATTAACGACTAGTTGGTTCATATGATCTGGGTTGATTACGCCATCTTTGGCATTATTGCACTGTCTACTATTATCGGTTTAATTCGTGGCTTTATAAAAGAAGCAATGTCTTTGGCTGTGTGGGCTGGCGCATTTATCATATCTAGCTTGTTTTACCAATATTTAGCATCATTCCTAACAAGTATTTCTGAACCCCTTTTAAGAAATGCAGCGGCCATTGCCATATTATTCTTTGCGACGCTATTGTTAGGCGGATTGTTAAACTACCTTCTAGGTGAACTTGTACAACGTACTGGTTTGTCTGGCACAGACCGTGTCTTCGGCATTGTCTTTGGTGCACTTCGTGGCGTGTTGGTCGTGAGCGCGTTACTCTTCTTTCTTGATGCTTTTACTGGTGCACCCAATACGCACTGGTGGGGTAACTCTATTTTGATCCCAGAATTTGGCTTTGTTGTTGAGTGGTTTTTTTCATACCTCGAAAATAACTCTAGCTTTTTAAATTCGGTCAACCGTTAATCGGCGAGGAAAAATTTCATGTGTGGTATCGTTGGAATAGTCGGAACATCTCCTGTAAATCAGGCGATTTATGATGGCTTAACTGTTTTGCAACACCGTGGCCAAGATGCCGCGGGCATCATTACCATTGAAAACAACACCTTTAGTTTACGCAAAGCAAATGGCTTAGTGAAAGATGTATTTCACACCCGTCATATGAAGCGTTTACAAGGCACTATTGGTATCGGCCATGTACGCTATCCGACAGCAGGTTCTTCTAGCTCGTCTGAAGCGCAGCCGTTCTATGTTAACTCACCGTTCGGTATTGCTTTAGCACACAACGGTAACTTAACCAATGCAGAGCAGCTTAAAGAGCAATTGTTCTGTGAAGCACGTCGCCACGTTAACACAACCTCAGATTCTGAAATTTTACTTAACATCATGGCTCATGAATTAAGTAAACCAAATAAACTACATCTTGACCCTGAAGATATTTTTAACGGTATCACCGAAGTTATAAATAAAGTTCAAGGCGGTTATGCCACCATCGCTATGGTAATTGGCCATGGTATTATCGCGTTTCGTGACCCAAATGGTATTCGTCCATTAGTGTTTGGTAAACGTGAAACTGCAAATGGCACTGAGTATATGTTTGCCTCTGAAAGCGTTGCGTTAAAAACTGATGGTTTTGAATTTGTGCGTGATGTCGCTCCTGGTGAAGCGATATATGTTACTGAAGGCGGTGAGTTTTACTCACAAACATGCGCAGATAAAGTATCTTATTCGCCATGTATCTTTGAATTTGTTTACTTTGCACGTCCAGACTCAAATATCGATCGCATGTCTGTTTACGCTACACGTGTAAATATGGGCACTAAGCTTGGCGAAAAAATTGCTCGCGAATGGGCTGATAAAGATATTGATGTTGTTATTCCAATCCCAGAAACATCATGTGATGTGGCATTGGAAATCGCCCGCGTACTTAATCTGCCATATCGCCAAGGGTTTGTTAAAAACCGTTACATTGGCCGTACGTTTATCATGCCTGGTCAGGAAATGCGTAAAAAGTCAGTACGTCAAAAGCTCAATGCAATTGACCGTGAGTTTAAAGGTAAAAACGTATTACTAGTTGATGACTCGATTGTACGTGGCACTACTTCAGCACAAATTGTTGAAATGGCGCGTGAGTCTGGTGCTAAAAACGTTTACTTTGCTTCTGCTGCACCTGAAATTCGCTTTCCGAACGTGTATGGTATTGATATGCCATCTGCGGCTGAGTTGATTGCCCATGGACGTGAAGTTGAAGATATCAATGCAAGCATTGGCTCTGATGGTTTGATTTTCCAATCGTTACCTGATTTGATTGCTGCCGTAGCGCAGGAAAACCCAGAAATTACACGATTTGAAACATCAGTATTTGATGGCCAATATATTACCGGTGGTATCGATCAGAATTATTTGAATCGTATTGAACAGCTGCGTAATGATTCGGCAAAAAGTAGTCGTGAAAGTGCCATGTCTTCTGGTTTAGAGTTACATAATCAAGAAGAAAACGGCTCAGATTAATCTCTGCCTAGCGAAATAAAAAAGGAGCTAAATTTAGCTCCTTTTTTGCGAAGGAAAGAAAATAATAACACTACTTTATACTACATTTTACAGCTTCTAACGTTGAACTAGGTATCATGTAAAGGTTGGACTTACGATACCGTTGGTCCACAATATGGCGGTGACAGCTAAAATAATCACCAGTAAAATTAGTCCGCAAGTTACCACAGAGCTTGCGTAAATAAAGCCACGCTCTTGCGGTATATGCATCAAAATGGGCACACCGGTATACAGTAAGTAGACCGAATAGCCTAAAGCGACCAAACCCACACATACAACAAACCATAGCTCTGGCCAAAATGCCGCTAGTGCAGACATAAATACTGGTGTTGAAGTATACGCTGCAAGTTCTAAGGTTTGGGTAAAGGTTGGTTCTGCACCAAAAGTAACAGCCATCCAATGTGCTAAATAAGCCAGCGCAAACACACCCACAATTAAAGCGCCATACATAGCTGCAGCAATCAGTATTGCACTATCGTGGGTTAAAAATACCGGATTACCAGCCCCGATACTCCAGCCTAAATAAACCGATGAGTAATAACCCATTGCAGATGGAAACAACGCTATCAGTAATATATGTGATAGGCTATATGTTAAGCTCTCGTGGCGGTTATCTATTGTTTGCCACTCTTCGAGTGGATGGGCATATATGCCCCAAAGATGGTTTAGTATCATAATTGTGTGCCCCATGAAAAGGAATTAGTTCGCTGTTTTATTTTTATACAGCTTGTATTAAGTTATGGTTCAGTAATGGGGTCTTGTCAAGAAACACCAATGAGAGACGAAAGCAAAAAAATCAGCGGGGATATATTTAACTAGAGTTCGGGTTATTTAATTAATCAAACCCCCAGCTTTGTTTTATTATCAGTCATTTTTCATGATAAAATCATTTTCTTAATGATAGATACTGATGAGCAACTCCCTTCGTGCCACATAGCAAACTTTTAGAACCGATTAAGCAATTTTTACGTTGTGAAACCCCTTTAGGGTGGATTGATGAAGCCACTAAAAAAGAAAACCTAGCGGTTATTTTAATTGATCATCTCATCTGTGAGCTTAAAGCCGCGCAATCTGCGATGTTTTTAATTCGTAAATATGCTGTGGATAAACAAAGCAGCGATGCCTTGCTTGAGTGGCTAAAGCCGTTTGAAACGCTGATATACAAACGTGAAGGGAATTGGCGCGATCTTGCGGCTAAAAACAAACTGACTAAAGCAGTGATCCCAAAATCTGATTCAGCTTATGGGCAAGATTTGGTTGATAAAATGGTGATGTTGATCAAAGAAGAGCTGCACCACTTTTATCAAGTATTAGAGATCATGGATGAGTACGGTATTGAGTATCAAAGTATTACGCCGTGTCGTTATGCTAAGGGTATGCTAAGACATGTAAAAACCTTTGAGCCAGATGCACTGGTCGATAAGCTCATAGTCGGTGCTTACATCGAAGCTCGTTCGTGCGAGCGTTTTGCCGCGCTTGCACCCCATGTAGATAAGCGTTTAGGTGATTTTTATATTTCGTTATTGCGCTCTGAGGCACGCCATTACCAAGACTATTTAACTCTTGCCCAAGAAATTGCTGGTTTTGATATTACCGAGCGGGTTAAAGAGTTTGGTGAAATTGAAGCGCAGTTAATTACATCTTGTGATGACGATTTTAAGTTTCACAGTGGTACGCCGGTAAATAAAAGCGCTTAACGAACACCAACATGTGCAACAGCTTTTCAAATCATGCTGTAGCACATACTTTATTATCAAAAGTGTTTTTAAATTAGACACATCAAAAACTCTCACCTAATATTTAAAGCAAGTTAAATTTTTATTTATCAGTTATTTTATTGCTTTGCAATGCATTGTAAATGAAAGACCATTGCTATTATTATTTTGGTGGGTATATATGGATGAGAATGAGGGATTATTTGTATTTTCTGCTGAGGAAGAGTTAGTAAATACCGACCTTAAAGTATGGAAAATTTTAACTGTTGAGGATGATCTCGATTATCAACACGCATTAATTAATAGCTTAAAAGAATTAAAGGCCAAAGAAGGCTACAAATATGAGTTATTAGCGGCCAACTCAGTACCAGAAGCTGCGCTTGCTTTAAGTATGCACCCAGATATAGCACTTGTTTTTATCGATGTGGTTATGGAAGAAGATGACTCCGGACTGCGTTTGGTTAATACCATCAGAGAAGTGATTGGCAACGCTGAAATGCGTATCGTGTTACTAACAGGGCAGCCCGGTTTCGCCCCTGAAACCGATGTGATGAAAATGCTCGATATTGATGAGTACTGGAATAAGTCTGACATTTCTGCACAAAAGCTTGAATCAATCGTTAATAGTAATATGCGAACTTGGCAATATATTTCGCAAATAAAAGCCGCTAAACAAGGTTTGCAACTTGTGCTAGATGCATCAAGGAGCATTAATAGCAAACATGATATGGGCTCATACTCTGCTGCAGTGCTGCAAGAGCTAAGTAATATTTTAAAAATATCAGAGGGAGGCGGCATCCTTTGCTCAAGTAATCTAGACAAAGATGCTGGTGCTGTAATTCTGACTACTAACGGCTGCTTTAATGGCAGGGCAAGATCACGAACTTTACCTTGACTTAAAAGTATGATCTTATACTCCTTTTTAAGGAGCCCCCATGCCTGATATTCAACTATTTAAATATTTCGAATCAATTGACGACCCTCGCCAGCAG
>NZ_JACJEI010000005.1:0-232596 GCF_014163985.1 Pseudoalteromonas sp. SR41-4
TGAAAGGTAAAAGGCATCAGGTAAAAGGAAAAGAATAAGCGCCTAATGCCGACCTATACATTTGCTATGTGGCTCTCTACCGCTGTGGGCACTATGACATCACCAAGCTCCAAATTGAGAAAGCCGCTTCAGAAATGAAGCGGCTTTTTTACGTCTGGAATAAAATGAAAACACCAAGCCAAGACCCCATGGTGAACTCAGTAGTGGCCGCTCTTGCAATCCCTATGCTCCACGGCATGTGTATCCCTATTTATCAAACAAACGCTCCTTCACATCCCAGGGAATCTACCTTTAGAGCAATTTGAGTATGGATACTTATACCAATCGACTTAAATATTTAACCATTCTAGCGAGCTAAATAAAGCGCTAACTGCGTTATAATTTTTTTAAGTAGAACAACTACATGTCAAAATTTACGCCTTGTTATCACTGTATTTATCTGTCGCTATAAATGGTCAGTAACTTAACACGATTGGTATTTGTGGTACTGAGTTTGATTATGATGCTGACCCGCACAGTAAATTGGTACCACACTAAATCACAAGCTGATGATTAATCACTGTTTGCAGAGGGCTGCATGATTGCAGCCCTTTAATTATTCAGGCCTAACACAGTTAGCATTGCATATAGCCGCTGAAGATAGGCTTATTATCCAGCGTTCATGTTATTAACTTGCTGATAAAAATACGGTTAGCTTATCGCCTACTTTTAAGCGATCGCTTGAAAGGCTGTTCCATTGTTTTAGCTTAGTGATGCTGACTTTGTAATGGTTGGCTATTTTCCACAAGCTTTCGCCAGATTTAACCTTATGCTCTATTTGCGTATCGGCTAACTGCGGTAGCACTAATTTTTGACCAATACGTATGGTACTATTTTTCAAATTATTAAATGCTTTTAGTTGGCTTAAAGTTACTTTGTAGCGCTTAGCGATCACGCTCAAACTATCGCCACGCTTAACTGTATAATGTTGCCATTGGCTGTAGTCGTTAGAATCTTGATCAGCAATCATAGTCTCAAATTGCTTTTGCTCACTAGCAGGAACGACGAGATGCGGTGCATCAATAATCGCCGGAAAGCGAATGACCCCGTAGTTTAAGGGCTCTAACTGTTGCCATTGGGCTTTATTATCTAAAATAACTGAGCCAGAAATGGCTATTTTGGCAATTGCATCTTTATTTGCTATTGCAGGGAACGCCATTTTTTGGCTTTTTAATAATTGTGCCGCAGCAAGTAGTTTAGGTACATACTGACTGGTTTGCTGAGGGAGTTTTAAACTGAAAAAGTCAGTTGGTTTACCTTGCTTTTTATTGTTGCTGATCGCTCTAAGTACACGGCCTTCACCTAAGTTATAGGCTGCTATAGCGTGATACCAATCACCATCAAAGCGTTTGTATAAGTACTCCATAAAATCCAGAGCAGCGCGGGTACTGTCGATCACATCTTGGCGGCCATCGTACCAAGGGCTAATTTTTACCTTAAAGTACTTAGCAATGGCAGGCGTTAATTGCCAAAGCCCAGATGCATGCTTGTGCGAATAGGCACTGGCATCAAAGTCACTTTCAATTAGCGGCATTAACGCTAATTCTATGGGTAAGTTCCGTTTTTCAACCTCTGTGACAATATAATAAAGGTAAGGCTCAGCACGGCGACTAATTTCATCCATATAGTTTGGGTGAGATAAATACCATGCAATGCGTTGTTGCACATCTGGGTGGCTAGAATTGGAAAATGTAAGCTGCGCTCGGATGCGTTGCCACACATCATCGAGTTCCTGAGGACTTAAGGGAGCTATTTGCTCAATATTTTCGTTTTGTTCTTTAACAACAATATTTGGGTTAGCCTTAATATCAGGTTGTGAAGATGGTTTTTCGGGTGTGGTTTCACAACCGGATAAAATAACAATCAATGGCAGAATGCGGATAAATCGATTTAAAGACACGTACTAAACTACTCCGAAAATATAAATGCGGTTAACTTAAATCAGGCTAGCTTAACATAGCGTGAGTTAAGAATGACTTGTAGTTGAATTTAACTGTCCCTTAAATTGCTCTTTATAGCGACGCGATAAGTTAAGTACTTTGCCCGTTGTAAGTTTTACTTCACTGTCTCCGCTCGGTAGTGGCGTGATTGATTCAATCGCATCTAACCGAACGCCATGGGAGCGATGAATACGGCAAAACCCTTGCGGTTCTAACTGAGTTATAAGTTGGCTCATAGTTGCACGTAACGGATAAATTCTTGCATCAATATGTAGATTTACATAATTACCGCTAGATTCAAGCCAGTCTATTTGTGCTACGCGGACAATAAATTCTTTTCCCAGTTTTTTTACCAGTAGTCTATCGAAATTTAAATTTTCAGGCGTATCTTCGCCTTGTCTGATCGGTGCTGCTTCACCACTTAATTGGCTCACTACATATTGATAGGTTTTAATAACAGCAATTAAAAATAAGAACCCCCACAAGTCTTTGCGGTATTCATAAAGTAATTCAAACCAGACCAAACCAAAGTCATAATACATGCCTTGTACGGTGTAAATGAGCTTGCGAATGGTGACCATAATGCCAATATGCAATAACGAAAAAGCAATGCTTGCCAGCAGATATAGCAGTAATGAGCGGGGGATTTTTTGCCAATTAAAAGGCTGGGTTTTTAATAGCCTAACTAAAGCGGGAAACAACATCAAGGTGCCAATAGCGCTGGAATATTCCCATACAAACGGCTCCCAGATCATAAATGGGAGTTCGCCATCGCGCTGGGCTTCCATAATGTTTGAGCTGGCATTTATAGTATTGTTGATAAAAATATAACTAGATAAAAATAATGCCGCATACCATCTCTGGTAGCGCTGAAAATGCGTTAAGGAGATCATTATTATTGTTACTCTTTAAAAGACCATAATTAGACTAGCAAGATAGTGATAGATCACCAAACTTATCATCCCTGATATCCACCGTTTATCCCTACTGACTGTTTTATCAGCCTTTTCTGATTGCTTAACGCAGATTGTTGTTCATATTTGTTATTAATTAGTCGTAAGCTAAATCTACCATGAAACTTAAAATAGTAATTAAAAACACAACACGTACGCTATTACAGCCATGGCTAAATGTATTTAATCAGCATGATGAACTGCCAAAGCGCCGTTATGATCTTGATTGGCTACGGGTGATTGCGTTTGGTTTATTAATTTTTTATCACACCGGCATGTTATACAGCCAAAACTGGGGATTTCATTTTAAAAGCCAGTATTTGTCTAGCAGTGTTGAAAATGTCATGTTGTTACTGTCACCGTGGCGAATGGGACTAATCTGGTTTATTTCAGGAGTAGCGCTGCGCTTTATTATTGCGCGCTTTAGTTTAGATATGTTTTTAATTACGCGCAGTGTAAAAATATTACTGCCTTTATTGTTTGGCATTTGGTTTATAGTGCCGATTCAGCTTTATGCGCAAATGAGCCAAGAGGTTGGTTTAGCTATGAGCTTTTGGCAGTTCTACCAGCAGTTCTTTGATTTAACTAACCCTTTATTTAATCACTACCAAGCAGGTATTTGGCCACATGTTGATGTAAACCATCTTTGGTACTTGCGTTCGTTATGGCAATTTACTTTATTGCTGGTGTTAATGATACCGCTGCTTCATCATGCTACTGTGCAAGCAATAATGACGCGTTTATGTGAGCGATCGTTAGTTATTGTTTTTATTGTATTGCTATTGCCGCTGTGTATTTTAAAACTGAGCTGGCCGAGTGATACATTCCGATACCCCATGGGCGCGTTGTTTTTACTTTACGGTTACTTGCTTGCTTGGCAGCCTGCATTTTACAGCCAACTGCTACGTCACTGGCAGGCGTTATTAGTGGTATTCATTTTAGGTTATTTAGTTGTCGTGCTGGGTTATCACATGATTTGGCAAAACCCAGCTACGAGCCAATGGCAAATTACCAGCATGGATATGCTGTATACCGCGCAACGATTAGTGGGTGTGATGTTAATGCTGGCATTAGCAAAACGCTTTTTGAATCACGATCACCCTAAATTAGCGTTATTAAACTCAGCCGTATTTCCGTTTTATCTATTACATCAAAGTGTAATTATTGGCCTTGCCTTTTATTTGTCGAAGCTGCAATTAGGTGGCTTTGAAGAGCCATTACTTATACTCAGCCTCACTTTCATTATTTGTTGGCTGGTATTTATTGCTGTTCGCCGTATCGATCTATTAAGCCCATTTATAGGGATTAAAGTCACAGGTAAATATAAAGCATGGCAAGTTAAAGCGGGCTTTTGCTACGGACTTATATTGGTAAGCCCACTGATCTTTAAGTTAATTTAACCAAACACGCATCTAAAGCATGCGCCTTGTGGTTTTGGTACATAAATTAAATCACCGCCGTGGTTGAGCATAATTTGCCTTGATAGGCTCAAGCCAATACCTGATCCTTGTTGTTTAGTGGTGAAAAATGGTACGAAGATCATATCCACCACATGTTCGCTGATGCCTGGGCCATTATCGCTCACTTCAACATAGAGTTGTTGGCTGGCGTTTTGTGCCAAGCTGAGCTTGATGTTTGGCTGAGCGGGGCTTTGCGCGTTATATTTTTTGTTGCTGCTTAGCACTTCAAATGCGTTCTTTATAAGATTTACTAATACTTGCTCTATTTGACTACTGTCTAGCATCACTAATTGCTGGCTTTTAATTGTAAGTTCTATATTGATTTGCAGCTCACGCGACTGTTGTTGATGCAAGGTGACAATACGCGCTAGCATATCGGCTAAATTTTCAGGCGCTAAATTAGGTTTAGGTAAGCTGCTAACTTGGCGAAAACGAGCAATAAAGTCGCCTAAATGTGCCGTTCTTGATGCTAAGGTGCTTAGTGCAAGCTGTAAGTCTTGTTTATCTTCAATATCAATAAAACACAGTTCTTGTGGCAGTAAATTGCTGCACGTATCAGCTAACGATGAAAGCGGGGTAATAGAGTTGGCAATTTCGTGCGTAAGTACTTTAGTTAGGCGTTTATACGCTTGTTGTTCTTTGAGTTGTAGTTGGTCATGAATTGATTGTAGGCTTACTACGCGACGCACTTTGCCTTGTATTTCGGCGATACTGAGTTGGATAGAAAGCGTGTCGTGCTGCTCGCCATTTTGCCAATAGGTGGTGCTGCGCATATTGTTCTTGGCGTTCAAAATTAGTTCACCAACAGCGCCTAATTCTCGTAGATGCTGGAAGCTTTTACCCAGTAGTTTGCTGACTGCTGGGTTTGATTCAATCACTTTGCCGTTGTCGTCACATACCATAACCGCTAAATCAACATGAATAAGCAGTGCTTGCAAAAACTGCGCTTGTTGTTCGGCATTAAAGCGTGCTGTTTGCATTTGCGTTTTTACTTGCTCAAATTGTTGGCGCATTGGATGTTGTTGGCCAAGACCTAAGGTGCTGTCGCCATTGGCTAAGGCGCGGATCACCATTTCTGCTTGTTTTTGTTGGCGCTTAAAGAGCGTAAAAATATGCGTTATCAAGGCCGCAGTGACTAATATAATTAACAGCGAAGTTGCTGAAAGCCCATTATTTTGTAATAGATAACTAACGAGTGCGCTGGCGCTAATAAGTGCCACAATATTAATAGTTAATAATAAATGAGGGCGCATTGTTATAGCCCATACTTTTCAAGACGGCGATACATAGCACCACGCGTTAACCCTAAGGCTTTGGCCGCATGGCTAACATTACCTTGGTAATGTGTTAGCGCTGCACGCACAGTGCGCTGCTCGAGCATCTCAAGATCAAAGGTGTCGTATGCCTCGTTGTCATTGGTGGTTGTATGATTAGTAGCACCAGCACTACCAATCACTGAGCTAACATCAAGATTATCGCCATCACTTAAAATAACAGCCCGCTCAATAGCATGAGCAAGCTCGCGGACATTGCCTGGCCATGCATATTGACAAAGTAAGCTCATATCATGTGTTTTTATGGTTAAGTTGCGCTTGTACTTTTGTGCGAAATGATTGAGGTAATAATCTGCTAGCAGTGGGATGTCATCACTGCGTTCACGTAAAGCCGGTAAGCGAATTTCAACAGTGTTGATCCGATACAATAAATCTTGACGAAAATGCCCCTCTGCGACGGCTTGATCAAGGTTATCATTAGTGGCACAAATAAGGCGTATATCAATATCAATCGCTTTGCTGCCGCCAACAGGTGTAATTTTGCGGTTTTGTAATGCGGCAAGCAGTTTAGCTTGATGCTCAAGGGGCAAATTGCCTAGTTCATCTAAAAATAAACTTCCGCCTTGGGCGAGCTCAAATTTACCAATTCGATCGCTTTTGGCATCGGTAAATGCGCCTTTTTTATGGCCGAATAGCTCACTTTCAAATAGGTTCTGTGCCACAGCACCCATGTCTAAACTCATAAAGGTTTGATTATGGCGCATACTTGCTTGATGAATGGCATGCGCGGTGAGTTCTTTACCTGTGCCGCTTTCGCCGGTGATCAGTATATTGGCATCAGTTTGTGCGGCTTTTTCAATGGTGGTGAATACCTGCTGCATAGCGGCGCTTTGACCTAAAAACTCAAATGGCTGATTATTGAGTACTTGATTAAGGCCGTCCTTTTGACGGGTAAGCTTACCCACTTGCTGTTTGTCTTTGGCATGTGAAAAAGCCGCCGCCACAGCCCCAAGTAGTTGCTCGTTTTGCCAAGGTTTAGCAATAAAATCAGATGCGCCTGCTTTAATAGCATCCACCGCGAGTTGAATGTCGCCGTAGGCGGTCATTAACAAAACAACGATATTAGCGTCTTGCTCGATGATTTTTTTTAACCAATAAAAACCTTCTTTGCCGCTGATGGAGTCTTGGGTAAAGTTCATGTCGAGTAAGATCACATCAATTGGCTGATCAGCTTTGCGTTGCTCGTTAATGATGCCTGCAATTTCAAATGGGTTGTCAGTGGTTTTAACGCTTTGATAATGCTGCTTTAGCAATAACCGTGCGGCGATTAGAATATCGGGGTTGTCATCAACGATTAAAAGCGAGCCTGTGTGTTTCATGATTTTTATTTTTATAGAGTTTTATTTAGCCTAAAACAAAAAAGGAACAGTGTCCATAAATGGACGTTTATAAAATAAAAAAGTGTTCTATTAACGGACACTACAAACATAATAATAATTTCATTTAATTATAAGGCATTGAATTTTAATGTTAAATAAAGTTGGCACAGCGTTTGTAATAACTATCGGTAATTAGTTTATTAAACCTGTATCAAGGTGGCCAACATGGATAAGAAAATAGAACGCTCATTTACCCAAAAGTATTTAAAGAAATTCACCTTTGCAGCATTGGCATTGGGTGTTGCTGCCGCTGCGTATGGGTTTACACAAACAGGTAATACAGGTCGTAGCCAGAATATTGAACGCAGTAGCTTAACCGTTAGCACGGTGAAACAAGGTGCATTTAAAGATGCCTTAAGTTTACGCGGTCAAGTGGTACCAAAAACCAGTATTTACCTTGATACCATCGCCGGTGGGCAAGTTGAGGAGCGTTTAGTGGAGCAAGGCGAATATGTTGAGAAAGGCCAACCACTAGTGCGTTTGAGCAATACCAACTTACAACTAGATGTAATGAGTCGCGAAGCCCAAGTAACTGAGCAGCTAAATTTTTTACGCAATACGCAAATGACTATGGAAACCAGCCGGTTAAATTTACGCCGTGACTTATTAGAAATAGAGCTAAAAATTACGCACCTCACCCGTCGTTTACAGCAAACTAAACCTTTGGTTAAAAGTGGCGTATTAGCGCAGGAGCAACTTGCAGAGTTAGAAGAAGATTTAAATTATTACCACGCTCGTAAAGAGCTCACGCTTGAGCGCCAAAAGCAAGAAAACTCAATCCGTGAGGTGCAAGTCGCACAGTTATCAGACAGCGCTAAAATGCTTGAAAAAAACCTGCAGTTTGCGCGTCGAAATCTCGACAATTTATTAATCAAAGCGCCTGTTTCAGGCTACCTAAGCGAGCTTGATGTGGAAATTGGTGAATCTAAAAACAGTGGCGCGCGATTAGGCCAAATTGATATTCCAAATGAATATAAATTAGTGGTACGCCTTGATGAGTTTTATTTAAACCAAGTACAGCGTGACATGACCGTGATGATTGAACTTGAAAGCGGCACAGTGAACGCCAAGGTGAGCAAAATTGATAGCCGCGTACAGCAGTCGCAATTTCAAATTGAAGTGGATTTACCAAGTAATACCAAAAGCATTAAGCGCGGGCAAAGCATTGATATTGAGTTAATGCTGGGGGGTGACAAAAACAATGCTCTACTGCTTAAACGTGGCGCCTTTTTTACCAACTCGGGCGGTAACTGGGTTTATGTTATTGAGCAAGGTGGCGATAAAGCAGTGCGTCGTGATATTCGCTTAGGCAAAAAGAATCAAAACTATTTTGAAGTGCTTGAAGGGCTAAACGCTGGGGAGCAAGTGATTACTTCTAGCTACAGTAACTTTGATAAAGCACAGCAACTACAATTTTAAGGAAAATAACAATGATCAAACTAACTAATTTAAGCCGCGTATTTCGTACTCAAGATGTTGAAACAACAGCGCTAAGTAACATTAACTTAACCGTAAACGAAGGTGACTTTTTAGCGATTATGGGGCCATCTGGCTGTGGTAAATCAACTTTGCTGTCTATTTTAGGTATGTTGGATTCACCAAGTGCAGGTAGCTTTGATTTTGCTGGAACAGACATCGCAGGGTACAGCGAAAAGCAATTGTCGGAGCTACGTAAAGCATCAATCGGTTTTGTATTTCAGAGCTTTAACTTAATTGACGAGCTAACTGTATTTGAGAACGTAGAGTTGCCGTTACAGTATCAAAAAATATCAAAAAGTGAGCGCAAACAACGCGTTGAAGCCATTTTAAAGCGCGTAGGCATTGATCACCGAGGCGAGCATTTACCACAGCAGCTTTCGGGTGGTCAGCAGCAACGGGTAGCCGTGGCGCGTGCATTAGTGATTAATCCTAAACTAATTTTAGCCGATGAGCCAACCGGTAACCTCGATTCTAAAAATGGTGATGAAGTCATGGCTATGTTGCGCGAGCTAAACCGCGAAGGCACCACAGTAATTATGGTGACCCACTCAGAGAAAGAAGGTGCATATGCTGACCGTTTAGTACGCTTACTCGACGGCCAAGTGATGCTTGACAAAGCGAATGTTGTGCAGCAAAGCGCTGCTGAGGTTGCTTAACATGTTTATTAATTATTTAGTGACAGCCCTACGGGCATTTAAACAGCAAAAACAACATTTTTTACTTAACATCATTGGCTTAAGTGTTGGTTTAGCTGCGGCTATTTTAGTGGCCATGTTTGCCTTTAATGAAGCTTCTTATGATGAACAGCAACCTAATGCTGATCGCGTGTATCGTGTATATCAATATTTCCCATCACTTGGAATGGGAGCACCAGTTGTCAATAAAGATGTGATCGCGTCTTTTAAAGACATGGCTGAAATTGAAGACATACTCTCACTTGATTTGGTTCCGCCAGGCTCTGAGTTTGTTCGTGATGGCGTTGGTTACAAATTAGAAAATGTGCTTGCGGCGCGTAGTAACGTGACTGATTTTATCAATATCGATATTGCAGCTGGGGATCTGGCAAAAGTACTTGCAACGCCAAATATGATTGCACTCAGCGAGCAGTATGCAATACGGATTTTTGGTAGCACAGCTATTATTGGTGAAACTTTAATACAGGGAAATAAGCGTTGGCAAGTCGGTGCTGTGTTTTCTGATTTACCTGATAATACGCACTTCTTTTTTCAAGCATTAATTAAAGAGCCACCTGCAAATAATAACTTTCAAAATAACAATGGCTATACATATATCCGGGTTACTCCTGACGCTGATGTTGGCAAGCTTGCTAAAGCTATTGAGCATCGCTATAGAGAAGTTGTTTATAAAGATTCTGAGTATGATTCAGCCCAGCTTACATTACACTCCTTAACTGCTTTGCATTTAACCGCAAGCTCTAATTTTGAAATGAAAATGAATGGCTCGCTTTCAACGCTGCGTATTTGTATTGGTTTAAGTATTTTATTAGTACTGCTAGCGGCTTTTAACTTTATCAATATGAGTATTGCGCAATCTGCAAAGCGCGCAAAAGAAGTCGGTGTTCGTAAGGCCCTTGGTGCGAGTAAGACACAAATTGTTTGCCAGTTTTTAGTTGAGTCATTACTTATAACCGTTATTGCAGCACTGATAGCATGCATGTTGGTTGAATTATTAACACCAGCTTTTAACCAATTAGTTGATCGTCAGCTAGCGCTTAATTACAGCTCAGCCTTAGGTGCAGCAATTGCCGTTGTTACCTTATTGGTTGGTTTGCTTGCAGGGATTTATCCTGCGATGTTTATGTCGGCGTTTAGTGCTAAGCGTGTACTTAGTGGTGACATGCAACGCGGCCGCACAGCCATTGCCGTTAGAAAAAGTTTATTAGTTTTACAGTCTGCGTTGTCGGTCGCACTGATCATTGCCGCCTTATTGTTACAACAGCAGCTGGCACATTTGCAGTCACTCCCTGTTGGTTACGCAAAAGAAGGCAAGCTAATGATCAGTGATATTGACGCAGGAGATATATTCTATAACCAAAACAATGTGCTGTTAGATCGCATTAACGCTATTAATGGTGTGAAACAAGCCAGCGTAATAGATATTTCACTAACCGGTGCTTATAACTCGTCTCGTACATTTACGGCTGATAACGGTCAGTTTACTAAACAAACTTTACCCTTTATTGGTGTGGGTAATGATGCTGTGAGTGCTTTGGATTTATCACTGGTAGCTGGGCGTGACTTTAGTGCAAAAATGGGGGCTGATTGGTTTAATAAAGTCAGTGATACTCAAGCTACCGCGTCAGCAATATTGACCGAATCTTTAGCTAAACAAGCGGGCTATGTAACTGCAGAAGATGCAATTGGTAGCATTTGGCGCACAGACACAGGTTACGGCCAAGAACTTACCATAACGATTGTTGGCGTTGTTAAAGATATAAAAGTAGGTAGCGTTAAAGATACACAGCCCTCAACCATCTTCATTTGCGGTTACACCAGCAGTTGGGTTGGTAGAATTATCGTTAATCTGGATTTAACACAGCTCCCGCATATAAAGTCACAGCTTGCTAGCATCTTGGCCGAAACACTTGATATTTATGACCCAAAAATAGAAATGATGGCTGACAATTATCGTGCGCTTTATCGTAATGATGAACGTGCCACTGAGTTTGTCACTTTATTCTCTGGCTTAGCTGTCTTCTTAGCGTGTGTGGGGACCTTTGGTTTAGCGTCATTCTCGGTATTACGCCGCCAAAAAGAAGTCGCGGTGCGTAAAGTACTTGGCGCATCACGCATCAGTATTATGAATCTACTGGCGAAAGAGTTTTTGATTTTAGTCGTGGTTAGTGTGGCCATAGCATATCCGCTTACTTATTGGCTGGTAGGAGATTGGTTGGCTAATTTTAATGAGCGTGTTGATCAAGCTATGTGGGTTTACTTAATAGCAGCTCTTAGTGTTGCTGCGATCACTTGGCTCACGGTTGCCAGCCTTGCCTTTAAAGCCGCCAGTACAAGACCTTCGTTAACATTAAGGTATGAATGATAACTAGCACAGAACCCTACTTAAGGCCTATCAGAACATCGATAGGCCTTTTGTATATTCTTGTCGTCATAAATGACGACCAACAATTTGAGGGGGGAGGCAGTAGCGGGTTTATCCCGCGACAGGAGCTTAAGCCGAGTTTTTATATGCTCGCAAACTTGAGTCGTGCTGTTTAAATATCTTTAATTTTCACTGCGGGATTACCTGCAACAACAGTATTTGCTGCAATATCTTTGGTGACGACAGAGCCTGCGCCTACTACAGCATTATCGCCAATGCTAACACCTGCAAGTACAATAACCCCCGCGCCTATCCATACGTTATTGCCAATGGTTATAGGTGCTGCAAAGTTTTCTTTATTGAGCCGCTCTATGGGATTAACTGCATGAGAGACTGTCAAAAGCTGAACGTTCGGGCCGATTAAACAATCGTCGCCAATGCTTATGGCTCCTTCATTAATTGGCGCATCTAACATAGTGCAGTTAATGTTTATAAAAGTACGATCACCAATTTGAACTTGCGAGCCATAGTCAAAGTGAAAGCCTGCCTCAATAACCACTCCATCGCCACACTGCGCAAAAAGCCCCTTAATGCGTTTTAAATTGCCTTTGCTGGGGCTTTTAGCAAACAAGCGGCAGATTTCATGGGTGATTTTACGTTGCTCTAAGTATGACTTATCAAGGCTGTTGAATTTATTCATGAATTAATGCCATTATTTATAATTTCACTTAGCTTAACTTGATTGCTAATAAGATCAACGCTTGGAAGGGTTTATTATATTGTTATGAATTTAGAGGTATTTTTATACATTCACTTGCCATTTTCATAGTTTCGTTTAAAATCTCGTAACTTTCGAAACGAAACTTAAATGGTTTACTTAATGACTAAACGAAACACCCAGCAACGTCGTCATCTTATTCTTACTCAAGTTAATGAGTTAGGTGAAGTAGCCGTAGATATTTTAGCTGAGCAGTTTCAAACCTCTGAAGTAACCATTCGTAAAGACTTAACAGCGCTTGAAAAAAGCGGACTATTACTGCGCCGCTATGGTGGCGCGATTGCATTGCCGCAAGAAATAGTAAGCGATGATATTGATTCAAAACGTAAAGTGGCGATTGCCAAAGCCGCAGCAGCACTAATCAAAGATCATAACCGCATTATTATCGACAGTGGTCGTACTACAGCAGCAATGATCCCTGAACTGGGTAATAAGCGCGGTTTAGTGGTGATGACTAATGCAATTAAAGTGGCTAATCGCTTATTAGCGCTGGAAAACGAGCCAACACTTTTAATGACCGGTGGTACGTGGGACCCGCATTCTGAGTCGTTTCAGGGGCAAGTTGCTGAGGGGGTTTTACGTTCTTATGATTTTGATCAGCTATTTATTGGTGCTGATGGCATTGATGTTGAGCGCGGTACCACTACCTTTAATGAACTTGTAGGCCTAAGCCAAGTTATGGCGGGCGCTGCTCGTGAAGTTATAGTGCTGGTGGAGTCAGAAAAAATCGGCCGAAAAATCCCTAATTTAGAATTACCTTGGCAGCAAGTGACTACGCTTATCACCGACAGCAACTTAGCACTCGATACTCGCCAAGCAATACAAGCGTGTGGTGTGCAGTTGATCTGCGCTGAGCTATAAATTTACAAATTCGTGTTTATTACAGGCCGACAACACCTGTGATGTTCATTTAAATATTAAACAACACATACAAACCCAAAGTTGACGCTTTGGCATGTGCAAAAGGAGAAATTATGTGTGGAATAGTTGGGGCAGTTGCAGAACGCCCAGTAAATAAAATTTTAGTTGAAGGCCTTAAGCGTCTTGAATACCGTGGTTACGACTCAGCTGGTGTGGCACTTTTAGATGGTAATACACTTAATACTGTAAAAGCAGTGGGTAAAGTAGTAAACCTTGAAAACGCGCTTGATGAAGCTGGCGTAAAAGGTACTACCGGTATTGCACACACTCGCTGGGCAACTCACGGCGGCGTGACGAAAGCAAACGCGCACCCGCATATTTCAAACAGCGAAATTGCCTTAGTGCACAATGGTATTATTGAAAACCACGCCAGCTTACGTGAAGCGCTGAAAGGCGATGGTTACGAGTTTTTATCAGACACAGATACCGAAGTAATGGTGCATTTAATTCATCAACTTCGCCAGCAGCACACCACTTTATTAGCCTCAGTTCAAGCAGCTGTTAAACAGTTTGAAGGTGCATTTGGTACAGTTGTATTTGATAAAGCCAACGATAACGAAATTATTGTAGCGCGCTCAGGCAGCCCGTTAGTTATTGGTTTAGGCCTTGGTGAAAACTTTATTGCTTCTGATCAACTTGCATTATTACCAGTAACTCGTACCTTTATCTACCTTGAAGAAGGTGATGTAGCGCGTATCACCCGTAACAGTGTGGAAATTTTTGATGTAGACGGCAATGCCGTTGAACGTGAAGTCATTGAATCAAACATCACACAAGATGCATCAGGTAAAGGTGAATACCGTCACTACATGCTTAAAGAGATTTACGAGCAGCCGCTTGCTGTACGTAACACCCTTGAAGGACGTTTAAACGACGACCGCGTAGCGATTGATGCCTTTGGTGAAAGCGCTCAGCAAATATTTAAAGACGTAAAACACGTACAAATTATTGCCTGTGGTACGTCTTACCACTCAGGTATGGTTGCCCGCTACTGGCTTGAGCAATTTGCAGGTGTTAGCTGTAACGTAGAAATTGCCTCTGAGTTCCGTTACCGTCAGTCGTTTGTACACGAAAATAGCCTGCTAGTAACTATTTCTCAATCGGGTGAAACGGCTGATACTTTAGCTGCGCTTCGTTTAGCTAAAGAGCAAGGCTATATGGGGTCAATGACTATTTGTAACGTACCAGGCTCATCGCTTGTACGCGAATCAGACCTTGCCTTTATGACCAAAGCCGGTGCTGAAATTGGTGTAGCCTCTACTAAAGCATTTACTACACAGCTTGTTGGTTTGTTAATGCTTACTGCGTCTATTGCGCAAGAGAAAGGCTTAGATCAAAGTACGATTGTTAACGCTATTAAATTGCTTCCAGCTAAATTAGAAGAAACGCTACTATTGGCTGATGGCATTGCAGACCTTGCAGAAGAGTTTGCTGATAAACACCACTCACTGTTTTTAGGTCGCGGGTCGCAATACCCAATCGCAATGGAAGGCGCACTTAAGCTTAAAGAGATTTCATACATTCACGCAGAAGCCTATGCAGCAGGTGAGCTTAAACATGGTCCATTAGCATTGATTGACGCAGACATGCCAATTATTGTTGTAGCACCAAACAACGAATTGCTTGAAAAGCTTAAATCAAACGTAGAAGAAGTCCGTGCTCGCGGCGGCATCATCTATGTATTCGCTGATAAAGACTCACACTTTGAATCAGACGAGACAATGCGTGTAATTAACGTAAACCACGTAGATGACGTGATTGCACCAGTGGTATATACAATCCCACTACAGTTACTTTCATACTATGTAGCGGTGATTAAAGGCACTGATGTAGATCAGCCTAGAAATCTCGCAAAAAGTGTAACTGTTGAGTAAAATCAATGGGTTAATGAAGCTTCATTAATTTTAAAAAAAGCGCGTAATGCGCTTTTTTTGTGCCTGAAACTCTGTTAACTTAAGTAACTCATTATTCTCTAAGGGATTAGTTATGCGTTTATTTACAGCTCTCTGCTTTGCTAGTTTTTATATTTTTAGTTCTCAAAGTGCCTTGGCACAACCTAACACCAAACAACAAACCGTAGATTATTCTCAGCACACACATACATTTAAATCGGCTGTTTTAAATGAAGAACGCAGCGTTGTCGTTCAATTACCTAAAAGCTACCAAACTAACCCCGATAAAGTTTACCCTGTGATATATCGCCTAGATGGCGCGGGTAATATACCGCTTGCCAGTGCTGTTATTGAGCGTTTACAAAATGATAATCGTGCGCCAGAGGTTATTATTGTCGCTATTGAAAACACTAGCCGACTCAGAGATATGTATCCTACCGTGAACAAGGAGCCGCAAGGTCCAGTTGGTGAAGGGGGCGGTGCTGCAAAGTTTTTAGCGTTCTTTGAACAAGAGCTTATTCCTCTCATTAATAAAAATTATCGTACGCATGACTATAAGATTATTGCTGGTGCCTCTGCTGGTGGTGTATTTTCGTTATATGCGTTGCAGGCAAAGCCTGAATTATTCCAAGCACATATTGCGTATAGCCCTGCGGTTTGGTGGAACTATGGCGCATCGGTAAAAAGTACAAAGTCGTTTTTAGCTAAAAGCAAAGACCTTAACAATTACGTTTATATAAATATCGGCGAAGAAGCCGGCATAATGCGTGAAAGGTATGATGAATTACAGCAATCACTGCAATCACATAAAGCGCGGGGGTTACGCTTTTTTAATGATGCGTTTGATGGCATCTCGCATGGCTTAACTACTGCTGCTGGCGTATTTAATGCCTACTACAACTTATTTTTACCTAAGCAAATGCCAATCAGTGCTTTGACTGACGATGTAGCCTCTATTGATGCATATTACAAAACATTGTCTCAGCAATGGGGTGAGCAAATATCTCCACCCGATCGCGCTGTTAGATCTCTCGGTTATAACTTAACGGGCAGCAAGCAATTTACTCGTGCAATTGAGGTGTTTAAGTACAATATAAAAAATCACCCAAAATCAGTCGATGCGCTTTCAGCCTTATCCTACGGTTATGAAATGCAAGGTGATACTCGTCAAGCGCTTGAAAATATGGAATCTGCTCTAGCAATTGCAAATGACTCATATCCTTATATAAATTACTTAAAAGAAACTAGGGCTAGGTTAAAAAAGCATGATCAGAGGCAGTAATTTAAGCTATTAACTTTTGAAAATTAAGTTGTTGATTATCGTATATAGCAAAAGTGAGGCCTAACTTTAGGCTTTAAATCACATAATAAGAAGGATATTTAAAGTGGCAGATTTATTAATTGAACACTTAAAAACAAAAGGAACTGAACATTCCGATTTAAGTTTATTAGTGAACCAATGGGGATTTGATCAAAAAATAATCCCAAAAGCTTTACAGAGTATTGGTAGTCTTTTCCCGCACTTCAGCCGCCATGATGAATCTCATAGCAAACAAATTTTGATAAATATCGAAAGAATCTTAGGTAAAGAAAATATAGCTAATTTAACAGCTACAGATACATGGCTTATCTTAGAGTCTGCTTATTGGCATGATATAGGTATGGTAGTTCCGCAAAATGACCTAAAAGAAGCTTTTAGTGATCCTGATTTTCGTCACTATATTGATTCCATAGTTACAGATAAAAATCATCATTTAAATGAGTTTTGCTCAAATTTTAATAATGAAAATCTGATAGATAGCTTTCAATTCATGGGATCGCCCATTGAGGCCACTGATAATTTCCGACAGCTAATGGCTGAATGGTTCAGAAGAAAACATGCCAATAGAGCTGAGCAAACGGTAAATACTCCTTGGGAATCCGCTGGTATATCTTCTCCAAGAACTGAACTGATCCCTAAGAGGCTTTTCAGAATACTTGGGCAAATTTGTGCATTACATGGAGCAAATTTTAAAGAGATTGTTGGTGAAAATGGCTTACCTTATAAAGAAGCTGGACTGGGACAAGAAGATTGCCACCCTAGATTTGTTGCCTGCATGCTAAGAATTGGCGATTTGTTGGATTTAGATGACAACCGTTTTTGTCCTGTAATGAAAAAAATTGCTGGTGATAGCAGACCATCATTAAGTAAGGCTCATGAAGATAAACATGCTGCTATTAGGCATTTGCGCATAGACAAAGATAGGATTGAGGTTACGGCAGAGTGCAGTAGTGTTGATAGTTACCTTGAATCTTATAAGTGGTTTGAATGGTTAAAGCAAGAAACTCAGGCGCAAATGAGCCTTTGGCAAGAAATAGCACCTAGCAGGAGCTTTGGTTTATTGCCTACTTTAGGGAATATACAGGTGAAACTTAGTGGGCAGCAGCAAGTACTGTCTGAAGGGGAAAGACCTCAATTTAAACTTGATAGTGAACAAGCAATTAAGTTACTACAAGGGAGTAACCTTTATGCTTCAAAATTTGCCTGTATCCGAGAGCTTCTACAAAATGCTGTCGATGCAACTTTAATAAGTATTTGGTTAAGGAATAAAAACAAGATTAGTTGTGAAAAATGGAAAGAACCAAGAGATCCAGATGTAAAGAGTGTTATTGATAATGAAGCAATCGAAATCTCACTTAAAGAAATGGGAGAGTGCCCAAAAGAAAGTGAAAATTCATTATGGGAGCTTACTATAAAAGATAACGGTAC
This sequence comes from Pseudoalteromonas sp. SR41-4, assembly GCF_014163985.1. Lineage (NCBI taxonomy): Bacteria > Pseudomonadati > Pseudomonadota > Gammaproteobacteria > Alteromonadales > Pseudoalteromonadaceae > Pseudoalteromonas > Pseudoalteromonas sp. SR41-4. The sequence continues at coordinate 17,985 of NZ_JACJEI010000005.1, forward strand.
CGGTTTCAGTATAAAAGACTTTTCTTACTTATTAAGTATTAGTAGTTCTAGTAAAAATAAAACAAAAAAAGATATTGTGGATTTAATGCCTGAGTGGATGAAACCTTCAGGGGCATTCGGTATTGGTTTTCAGAGTTCATTTATTCTTGCAGATAAAGTGAGCATTACAACAAAAAGTCTCTTTACGAATGAGTGTAGCCATGCAGAATTATATAACCCCTTAGGTGAAAAAGAGGGGTTAGCACTTTTAAAAAGTTTGCCTAATGATATATCTACTCAACACGGGTCTGAAGTTAAGATTACATTTTCGCTTAAAAAAATTGCTACAAGTTGGAGTATAAATTTACATAGAGAGCCAAGTGTTAAAAGCATGATTTTAGATAACCACGATCCAAATTTAGATGAATCGTTTCCATTTGAGTCAGCTCGAATTGCTGACTCGATAGTTGATTTTGCGAAACACTCACCAATTAGAGTAAACGGACACTATAAATTGAAAGATCAGGAACCGATCTCTCTCAATACTAAGGATGAAGAAAAGAAAGGGTTTTTTATAGATTTAGAAGATGAACAAGTAGAGCTACTTTTTTATCCCACTAGTCATTTCTCGCGGGTTAATACTTTATATCGCGGACAGGAGTTTGACTCTGGAAACATAAGGTTTCTTTTTGCTGATGTAACAATAAACTTACTTTCAGGTAAAGCAGGTGCTTGGCTTTCAATTAATAGAGATGAAATAAACAAAGAGGCTAGTGCAAAACTGATACAAGTTATTGAAAATTCTCTTTTCCATATTTCTGAGATGTTAGTCGGAGATTTGGAAGCTAATCAAGAGAGCTCAGATGTTAAAGAAGAGTTTAAAATACATTTTTCTTTATTTTTAAATGCCATGGCTTTAATGGATTCTAGTAATAATCCTTGGGAAAAGCTATCTGATGACTTTAATCGTTTTGATAAATTTTGGCTCAAATATAAGGTTGCTGATAAAGCTTTAGACGAGCATTTAAATGGAGAGCCATTAAGGATTGGAGAGAAAAACCTTAATGGTGAAAACGTTTCTATTTGTAATATCTATTTGGGGAGTAACCCTGGTTATGATGACTTGATAAAATGTTTAGTATTCAAAGAGTGGCAAGAAAGGTATGGGGTAAACACAATTGAGGTAATCGAATCAGATGACTTTAAAAATCAAAAAACAGATTTAGTTTACCTGTGTTCAAAACAAAAGCCATTACAACCTTATAACAGTAATGCTTTGCTTTCAGCTCTAATGAAAGCAAAATCGAAAAGTAATGCAAACTCTAGGTTTTTGGTGCCCCCTCCGCAAGGTTTTGAATCATTAGTACTAGATAAGACCACCACGTTAAATGCTCATTATTTATTTGATACAGGAGTAGGTGATTACGAATATATGCTTTTACCCCATTTATTTACATCTCCTAAAAGTGGATATTCTACTGAGGGTATAATTTTTGTATCCGAAGAGAAGTTAGATAAGCTTTGTGAGTGGATAAAACCCAAATTGAAAAACATGTTGACAGAGGCTGAGATTAAAGAAAAATATGATGAGTTAATTAAGTATATAGATGCCTTGATGGCCGAATCACCTTACAAAGATAAGTGGTTTAAATTATTAGCTAAATAATAAAATTGATAGCTAAGAACTAAGTTGAGTCCACCAAGGTTTGTTTAAGGAAAAAATTATTTTACTAGAGCGTGAACCTTCGCTCTAGAAAACTTGACCTGATGAAGTACCAATATTATCGAGTCAAGTTTATTACTTACAACACGCAGCTGTTATTTAAAACCACTAACCCCTACTTAATACGTGCTAAATACGCTAAAATTACAGGCTATTTTTAGTAATGAGCCCGCACCTTTTATGACCTCAGCCGCAAACCCTAGCAATTTCAACGAACTTGGCCTAATTCCAGAGCTAATTGCTCGATTGTCTGATTTGGAATACACGCAACCTACGCCGATTCAGACACAAGCAATTCCAAGTATCTTGGCGGGAAGTGACTTAATTGCAGGGGCGAATACCGGTTCAGGTAAAACGGCTACCTTTGCATTACCAACACTACAAACGCTGTTTTTAGCCCAAAACGTTAATAAAACACCGAGCAAAGGTAACTTTGTATCAGGGCTTATTTTAGTGCCAACGCGCGAGCTGGCAGTGCAGGTGGCTGATAGCGTTAAATCGTATTCTGCGAACTTTAATGGCGCGATTAAAACCGTGGCGGTGTTTGGTGGGGTATCGGTTAATACGCAAATGCAGGCATTACGTGGCGGTGCCGATATTATCGTAGCAACCCCAGGGCGTTTGCTTGATTTAATCTCAAGCAATGCGATTAAGCTCGATAAAGTGAGTACATTGGTGCTTGATGAAGCTGACCGCATGTTAAGCCTTGGCTTTACGGAAGAGCTTGCCGAGCTACTAGCGCTTATGCCTGCTAAAAAACAAACCATGTTGTTTTCAGCGACTTTCCCTGAGCAAGTTAAGCTATTAACCCAAGAGCTTTTAACCAACCCTGTTGAAATACAAGTTCAAAGTAAAGACGAAAGCACCTTAGTGCAGCGTGTATTTACGGTAAATAAAGGTGAAAAAACCACGGTTTTGGCGCATTTAATTAAGCAGCATAAATGGCGCCAAGCGCTGATTTTTGTCAACGCTAAAAAAGACTGTGAGCATTTAGCGGGCAAACTTGAAAAGCGTGGCGTGAATGCGCAAGTGTTCCATGGTGATAAAGGCCAAAGTGAACGTACTCGGGTAATCGAAAAGTTTAAAAATGGCGAAATAGAAGTACTAATAGCCACGGATATTGCCGCCCGTGGTTTAGACATTGCCAAACTGCCAGTAGTGATTAACTTTAACTTACCACGCAGCCCAGCTGATTACATGCACCGCATTGGCCGAAGTGGCCGTGCTGGTGAAGTAGGTTTAGCGTTATCACTGATTGATTATGAAGACTTTCATCACTTTAAAATTATCGAAAAGAAAAACAAACTACGCCTAGAGCGTGAAGAAGTAACAGGCTTTGCCGTAAACCAAGCCAACCTTGATGCAGCACTTGCGCTTAAAAATGACAAGCCAATGGCCAAGCCTGAAGGCACCGGCAAGAAAAAGAAAAAAAATAAAGCCAACTCAGAAGATGATGTGTGGAGTGGCTGGCGTCGTAAGTAAAACTACTTTTTAATGGCGATAGAAAACGAAAAAAGACGCGTCGGCGTCTTTTTTATTGAGCTTGTATAATTTAGAGAAACGTTTAACTCAGAGCGTATTTTTTCTCAAATTTAGCAACTTGCTGTAGAACTTCATCAACACTTTCTTGTAGCTCACCGCCCATTTTAGTGAGTTCATGGGGAAAGTCATCCTGCATTAAAGTCATCAAGGCATACCAAACAGGTTTGCATTTATCTTTTAAGGCGTGTTCAGGCAGCTCTAAAAGCTCTTTCGTTTTATAAAGCTGTTTTTTGGCCATAAGCAAGGTTAAGTAAAGTGCAATGTCATAATCACTGTGTTCTCCATCCATATCTAACCATTGTAAAAATAACTCACCGCTTTGTGATAAATGTTCAGTCCAAAGCAGAATAACGGCGTAGGCGTAAGTACTAGAAAAGTTCGGGTCCTGTTCATAATCAGTTTTAACTAATTGTAATGCCTTATTTAAATCATGGTTTTGTTCGAAGTATAGCCAAACTAAACATTCCTGAGCACTAGATATACCTGCATTAATGGCTTTTAAGTAATAGCTTTCAGCTTTATCAAATAACCCTTGAATATAATATATCTGACCAAGATTAAGTAATGCTCTGTTGTCATTATTTTTGAGGGCCCTTAAATAGTAACTCTCAGCTATATTAAATTGGTCTTGTTCGAAATATACATTACCTAAGTTAATTAAGACGGAATAATTTCCTTTTTCATACGCTTTTTGGTAATGGTCTTTCGCTTTTTCAAATAGTCCTTGCTGGCAATATAGGGCCCCTAAATCTAGAAATGCATTGTTATCTCCAAATTTTATTGCTAGTTGATAGTAATTTTCAGCCTTTTCAAACTGAGCTTGCTTAGCGTATAAATGACCTAAATAGAATAGTGCGTTATTGTCACTACTATCACTGGCTTTTAAATAATAAGTTTCAGCTTTAGCGAGCTGTTTTTGGTCGTAATATAAGTGGCCTAAATGGATAAATGATTTAGTTACCTCACTTTCAGCAGCTTTAAGGTAGTACTTTTCAGCCTCTTTAAAACACTTTTCCTCATGGTACAGCATCCCTAAACTAAGAAGTGCATCACTACCTCCGCGTTTGAGTGACTGTAAAAAATAGTATTCGGCCTCTTTAAAGCTTTCGTTTGTGCGGTATAGAAGACCTATACAAAATAAAATTTTAGCGCTATTTTTTTGTGAATTAATGAGTAGTCTTATTGCTACATCAATCTCATTTTCATCAGCTAATTGAAGGGCTTCTGTTATAATTTCTTTATCTGACGCTGAAATGTCATTAACGAAACTAGAGTTTTTTGAAGTTAAATAGGCTTTGGTGCTTTCCTTCATTTCATGCTCAGTGTTTATATCTAAACCAGCGTAGCTAAGTGCTTCACACATGTGATAAACGTAAGACTCATGAATTTTACCGCCGCGAATAGCACTCATAAAGCCTTTGGCTCTACATTCAAGATCTTCAGGGCTGCACCATGACGTTAAAAAGTTAACTAACCACTCGACTTTTTGGCGATCTTTTTTACGGCCAAAGCGCATTAAATACCAAATATTAAAAAATCGCTCTTCAATTTTATAAATCTTATTTTTACCGATGGAAATAGATTCTACGATGGCGTATTTAGTTTCTAATTGCTTAAGCTGAGCTGATACAGTTTTACTTTCTAAGCGGGTTTTTTTAGCAATATCTTTAGTGCTGATGCCGTCCCAGTTCATTGCTATGGTGTGTGTTATATCTTGTAATGTCTCAGGTAGGTCATCCATGCGGTGCTTATATAAAGGGGTGGCATCATCGAGTATTTTTAATAAGTCATCAAATGCATTACCGCCATCATCGACAAAAATATCAAATAGCATCACCATTGTTCTTGGTACACCACCGGTTAAACGGCGTAAAGTTTCTATGCGCTCGGGGGTATTTTTAATGATACTGGCTATTTTTTTCTTTTGTTGTTCATCGCCCATGCTGGCAAGAAAATCAAAACACTCTTGTTTATTTAAGCCGATAAGTTTAATAATTTTGAAAAATTCGTAAAACGGTTTTCCGTAGTCAAAATGCTGCTCTAGCATTTTGGTTGAACCGCCAATGATTTTGAGAGTTGGCGATGTGAGGAGTATTTCTCTGAGTCTGCGTTGCTCTTTTTCTTTTAATTTGCCTAGTAGCTCGTCAATGTTGTCTATCAACAGTATTAGTTTTTTATTTTTCGCTTTTACTGCTTTTTCTAAGTATGAAAAGCTTTTTAGTTCGTAATTGGCATCGTCAAAATGGCTTTCCATATCATCATGTATGGTAGCAAAGTTATCTTCAGCTGTGCATTGTAAATAATCTGCAATTTCTTCCCATAAGCGGCTAAGCGAACGAATTTGATATTGTTCCTCTGAGAATTTTATCGGGATCAAAAAGTCAGCTAACGTTGGCTCAGCTTGTACTGCGAGTTTTATTTTTCTTAAAAGGGTTGTTTTGCCCTGACCTCGCTGACCGACAATTATAAAGTGTTGGCTAGGAACCGTGTAATCACTATTTATTATGTCATCAAAAATGTCGTCAAAATCATGATTTCGCACAACAAACTTAGCTAAAAATTCTTTTTCATCAATTTCATCAGGCGTGTATTTATAGCGTGAGTAATTAGTTTGCGACATTTTTGTTCCACCACATTCTTAAGATCGGAGAGTTAAATTGATAGGTTTTATTGTTGTCGTTATTGTTAATATAGCCATCGTATATTAGTGAGTGCAGGCAATCTTTTGCTTCACTGTCGTTTAAGTCATGTTTACTGGCAATATTCATAATATCGAGCAAGTTAATCTCTTTTTGGTTCGAAATAGCATTCAGTACTTCTTTACAAAATAAATACTCATTGTTGCCTAATGCGGTTTTCAGCTTACTTTGCCAGCTCTCAAAATGATTGCGGTTATCTAATGCGTTTTGAATTGCTTGATCAATAACAGTTTGGTCAAGTTTTTGCCCTCTTCGGCATATTTTTTTAATTTCTTGAGTGATGAGTTGGATATAAAACGGGATCAGCCAATGTATGGTATGAAGTAAATGATCAATATCAGTTTTATTGATTTTAATCTCTGCGCTTTTGAACAGTGCGATAGTAAACTGCTCTGCTTCGGGGAAAGTTAAAGGCGGGACTTTTATATTGTTTAAATCGTTAATGTGTTTAATAGCGTCAATTTTGGATACTACGCTCTCTAAGCCTATAGAGCCTGCGTAGATAAAAGTCACTTTTTGTGAAAACTTCTTATCTTGTCGTAATTCTCTATGGGCTTTTAGTAAGCTGATTGCGTTTTTAGATTCTTCGTACTTTATTATGTTTTCAATGGTCTGAGCAAACTCATCAATCATAATGATGAGCTTTTTATCATGATCTAAATCTTTAATTAGTCGATAAAAAGCTTGTTTATGATTTAGCTTATCGCCATCACCAAACTCAACGCCTTCCATCGTTATAGATCTGACGTTGATATTTTTAATTTGATCCATGAAGTTTTTAGCTTTTGTTTTTAGGCTTGCAATAAAGTCTTCTTCCATTAGCGCATTAAAAACTTTTGACCAAAACTCTGCCTCAGAATCCGCTGACTCTGTATCAATATAAATGGGGATATAATTTGCTTTAGGCTCATCAACTATTTTATACATTATTGATGTTTTACCTACACGGCGAGGAGCGCATAAAAGAATATGACTGCCGTTGTCTATTGCCTCCCAAATGTCTGCAAGTTCATAGGGTCTATCCCAAAAGTTCGTACTTCTCGCAGCCTGACCAACAATGTTTTTCATAACACACCTCGTGACAAATTATATTTTGTCAGGTTAGTTGGCAAATTATAATTTGTCAAACTTAATGACAAATTATAATTTGTTATAAAGTTTGCTCTGTATTGGCTTTCGTTAGTAAGGTGAAATTAATTAAAAGTTAAACACAAAAAAGCCGACTTCAGTCGGCTTTTTCATTTACAGTAAACAGTTAGTTTACTTATAAAACGCTTCTACTGTGCCTTTTACTTTCATAAGTAATGGCTGGCCGCGGCGGTCTAGTGCTTTAGGTGCGGCTACTTTGATCCAACCTTCACTGATGCAGTACTCTTCAACGTCAAAACGCTCTTTGCCGTTAAGTGTAATGCCGATTTCATGCTCGAATACTTCTTCTACATAAAATTTGCTACGTGGGTTGATCGAAAGTTGATCTGGTAATTCTGGTTTATTTGTATCAGTCATAATTGTGATCTGCATTGAATATATTGTGTGCCATTGTAGGCAATACAGGCTTTAGGCTCAATATACTGATCAAAATAAATTAACTGCACAGTTGCTTTGATTGCTTAATACAGTGGCTAATTATTTCGTCACGAGTGACATCTTTGTCAAAGTAATAATCAAAGCGCATAGTGAGGTTAGTCGCTTGCTCTTGCTCAGGCCAATGCCATTTACGAACAAGTTGCAGAGTAGCTGACACCATAGCATTTAGGGTTGGTATTATTTTTTATTAAATTGAACGTTATATTGTATCACTGCTTTGCAATTATGTTATATTATATCCAAACAAGACTAGCAATCATTAAAGTGGATCATGAAGTACTCAGCATTAACTCTTGCCTTTGCAGCACTCTCTTTTGGCTCTAATGCCACAGAATCAGATATAGAAACCATCACAATTGCACATAAACAAGCCTTTAGAGGAGATATTCCTGTTAAAGAGCTGCCGCAGTCAATTACCACATTAAGTAAAGAAATGATGGTTGATAATGGCATCACTAAATTCAGGGATGCACTTGATTTTTCTGCCAGTATTTCTCGCAAAAATAATGGTGGGGCATTGTGGGATAGCTACTCTATAAGGGGGCTATCGGGTAATGAAAATATGCCATCCGGCTATTTAATTAATGGCTTTAGTGGTGGGCGAGGTTTTGCGGGACCACGTGATGTATCTAACATTGAATATATTGAAGTGTTAAAAGGTCCTGGTTCTGCACTCTATGGTCGTTCTGAACCAGGCGGTACAATTAATATCATTACTAAAAAACCACAGTTCTATCAGCAAGGCCAGTTAAAAGCTGAACTTGGCAGTGAAGATCATAAACGTGTGCAAGGTGATTACACTAACGGCCTAACTGAAGATATTGCATTTCGAATTAATGGTGCATGGCAAGATAGTGACAGTTTTCGAGATCACGTACATCATGATAAGTTTGTGATCACGCCTTCGGTGTATTACAGCATCAACGATAAATCGTCATTAACGTATGAGTTTGAGTACGTTGACCAGCAGCAAATGTATGACCGTGGTATTGTTGTACTTAATGAGAACTTTGATACTGTACCTAGAAGCCGCTTTTTAGGTAACCCTAATGATACGCCAACCAACGTGCACTCTCGTGGACATCAGCTAAATTACAACTATGATTTTAACCGTGATTGGTCTCTTTTACTTGGCAGTAGTTATCGCACAGCGACACTAACAGGACAATCTTCAGATGCTGAGCTATCGTCATCACGCCAGTCACTGTTTGATGATGGCAAAACGCTTACTCGCCAGCATCGTTATCGCGATTATGCATCTGATGATTTATCGATACGTTTTGAATTAAGTGGTCACTTTGATTTTGCGGGTATAACTAATCATATTTTGCTTGGCGCTGATGCCTATGATTACGAATTACGTACTGGTCTGTATCGTTACCGAGGTGGCAAAGATACTTATACAATTGATATTCATGAGCCAAATTACAGCACAGAACCAGGCCCTGCTGTAAGCATGCAATATGAAAACAACGAAAAGCAAAATGCATATGGTATTTATTTACAAAACCAATTAGATATTACCGAGCGCTTCAAAGTAATGGTGGGTTTACGTTTTGATGAAATAGAACAAGATATTTTTGAAACTAAGTCTGGCGTTGCCTCTAACAGCAAAGAAAACCGAATCAGCCCTCGTTTTGGTATAGTTTATGAGTTAAATGATGCCATCAACCTTTATACAAGCTACTCTGAAGGCTTTTTACCGCTGAGCGGAACTGATGCTCAAGGTGAACCTTTTGGCTTTGAAGAAAGTGACTCGTTTGAAGTGGGTATGAAGTTTAGCTTTGACAACGTTAGCGGTACACTTGCGTTATTTGATGCAAGTAAAAGTAATATGCTGGTAGCTGATCCGGTGAATGTTGGCTATTCAGCACCGGTAGGTGAGGCGACGAGTAAAGGTTTTGAACTAGACTTAACTGGCTATTTAGATGCAAATACTGAATACACAATCTCATATGCCTACGTAAAAGCTGAAACAGCGAATGATGTAGTTAATGTTGATTGGTTAGTACCAATTCCCAAAGGCAGCCCATTAGTTAACGTACCAGAGAATAACTTTTCGCTTTCATTAAATCATGATACCCGTGTATTTGAGCAAGACATCAAAATTGGTGGTCATTACCAATATATTTCAGACCGACTTGGTGATCCAGCTGATTTAACATTTCGTCTACCGAGTTATCAGTTAGTGGGTTTATTTGCTAAATGGCAAGCAACTAATCGTACGGCAGTGTCACTGAATATTGATAATATATTTGATGAAAGTTACATAGCCAGTAGCTACAACGCATTATGGGCCTACCCTGGCTCACCAACACAGTTTAAGTTGGGCATAAGCTATGACTTCTGAGCAAATTAAAAACCGTATTCACAGTATCGACATCATGCGTGGTGCGGTTATTTTGTTGATGCTCCTTGATCATGTGCGAGAGCGATTTTTCTTGCACATGCAGGTGTCTGATCCAATGAATGTTGATGTAACATCACCGGGATTATTTTGGAGCCGTTTTGCTGCGCACTTTTGTGCGCCAACCTTTATTTTTTTAACGGGGCTTTCAGCGTGGCTTTATAGCCACCCAAGCTCAGGTAAAGTACGCTCTGCACGTAGTTTTTTAGTTAAGCGGGGGTTGTTTTTAATTGCCCTTGAAGTTACGGTTATTTGCTTTTTGTGGATTTGGTTTATCCCGACTATTTTTCTACAAGTGATATGGGCTATTGGCCTGTGTATGTTGGCTCTGGCATTACTAATTAACTTACCGCAACGACTATTGTTAGCATTGGGTTTATTGATCGTTTTTGGTCATAACTTACTTACACCAATTACCTTCAGTCCTGATGAGTGGGGTTATACCTTATGGACTATTCTGCACGATCGTGGCTTTATCTCCGAAGGTGGTTTAGTTAATGTCAAAATCAGTTACCCTGTATTACCTTGGATTGGGGTTATATTACTTGGTTACTGCGCAGGCCCACTGTATGCACATAACCGAGACAGTGAAGATCGTAAACAGTGGCTAATTGGTTTAGGCTTGGCGTGCGCTGCATTATTTGTGATTTTACGAGGTTTAAATATTTATGGCGAAACCTTGCCTTGGCAGCAATTTGCAAGCACAGCACAAACGGCGATGTCGATATTTAACGTTACTAAATACCCCCCGTCATTGAGCTTTTTATTAATTACTTTAGCGCTGATGTTTTTTGGCTTATGGTTTTTTGAGCGTCCGTTAAATCGCTTTAGTAATGCTTTAAGAGTGTATGGCTCGGTGCCGATGTTCTTTTATATTTTTCATCTTTACGTTTTATTGATTTTATACACAATTTGCAGTGCTATTTTTGGTGCTAATCATGGTGCATATTTTGCCGTAAATGATATTACATGGATTTGGTTAATTACGGTTGTGTTAGCCGTTACTTTATATTGGCCAACTAAGGCATTTAGTCACTATAAGCGCAAAGCAAATAAACCTTGGTTAAAGTATTTATAGTAACAAACAGCGGTTATAGCGCCGGCTATTTATCCACTTGTTATACCTAGCTTTTGGGGCTGGGTATAACAAGGATATTCAGTATTAAATCTTACTTGCAAATCTACAATGATGCCGATAGAGGTAAATATTCGCAGTAAAATGATTGCTACTAGCGGGTAAACGATATTACTGAGCCGAAACAGCATAATGCTTGTTGGGTGAACGGACGCCACTTTAATGTGCTTATCAACGCGCTTTTTACTGTTTTTGAATAAAGTATTAGTTTTACTTCTGTACCAAATATCTACTTTTGTAATGTATTGTAATACTGCATCGCTGATGAAACCTTCTACACTCATTTGACTTACGCGACAAGTTTCTTGGTCGCATATAACTGTCATCATGGAGCAATTGAAAATGCAGAGTGCACAAAAGGCGGTAAGGATTAACCTCGATCTTGATCTTAAAGTCAGCATCAAACAATACAAAAAAATTAAAGAGCGTCCCGTAAGTTACAAAGACGCTGATATTGCGTGTATAAAAGCCATCGCACAAGCTGCGATTAACGTTGAGTTATTTACCATCCCGTTATATATGACAGGTCTGTATTCAATACAAGGCATGCATGCAATAGGTGGGGATGAAGGCTTGTATCCCGAGCGTTTATGGCCTGGGTTAGGGGCAACAGCAGGCTTTATTCCTAATGAACGAATAGCAAAATTAGATATTACTCCAACGCCAAAACCCAGCAAGCCACTGAGCGTAAATGAACAGGCGTTTAATGCTGTTTATAGTGTGTTTATAGAAGAAATGCTGCATTTACAGTTGGCTTCTAATATCGCCAGTAAACTAAATCTAACTCCTTCATTTACCAGTAATGCACTGCAAACAGAAAAGTTTGGTTGGCATTGTTATGACGATACAACGCAAATCCCGCATATCTTAGATTTTAAAGACTGCAGCCGTGATTTATCAAAACTTAGCCCTAAAGTGAAAGAATACTTTACAACTCACTTTCAGGGTCAAACGCTACAAGATATGCGAGTCAATGCAGCTGCATTGACAAAAGAGCAGGCTTTACTGTTTTTATTGATTGAAGAAACCGAGGAAAGTGCAAAAAAATTAATAATTAATAAAGATTTAGATGGAGTTCGCCCTAAATACTTTGAAACAGCTCCTTTTGATTGGTTTAAAGCAACAGATACAGAAGTTGATTTACCTATGTTTGGTTCTATCGGGCATATGTATTGCTGTTATTGGGACTATCTTGAAATTGTGTATGAGGATGGTAGTAGCTTAATTGATATTTTGGTGAATCCAGCTAAACCTGATTCCGTGCAACGTGATTACTTTAATACTCGTGACTCAGCCGAATATAAACCGCAATACCCGGGGATTAATGGTTCAATCAATGAAAGTAATGATCTAGATAAGTTAAAAATTGAAATTGTTAATAATATCAATGCAATAACGGATCAAGGTGAAGGTAAAGGTGTTGTTTCTGAAATCTGCAGCCGCTGGGCGGCAGAGAGTTGGGTAATAACGTATTTGCAGCAACAAACGGTAGCATTGAAAAGCACACCGATTGAGGCAGATGATCATCAGGTCGCTGCTAAGTTTCAACCTAATGCTGATAACCTAAAAGAAGATTACCCAGCGGATAGCGCTGGGCAAAAGCCACTTCCGTTATCTGGTATTGCATGCGCACGTATTACAAATACTAAAAAAGATCATTTTATTACCTTTGCTGATGTACTTGATTTGATTATTCAATATGAATACCAAGAGGGTCAATCTTACAGTGATAACAACGCGGCCCAAGTGTATATGACCTGGCAAACGTGGCATAACTTGTGCGGTAAATTTACAGTAGCAATGCTTAACCCGCAAGGTGGCGATAAGGCTAAGCATAAGCACCCAGATTTACCTGCTGTAGTTGATGTAGAAAAAGCATTGAATAATTTGTTTTCTAGCCCTGAACGTCGTGCACAAACACATCAAATTTTTAGTGAATCAGCGGTTGGCACTTTAAAAGGACTTACCACAGCATTGGATCGCTATTGGGGTGGTAAAACGACTGAGTTTCCAGGTCCTGCAATGGGTGGTTCGGGCGATCGAGTATCTATTTGTTGGGCTACAACAGGGCAGGCTCCAGATCTGGTTGCGGGTATTGCGGATATGTCTAAGGATGTTTTATACCATGCATGCCAAGGTATGGATTATACAAAAGAAAATTCAAATAATTTGCCTCCCGCAACAGTGTTCCACAGCTGTAAAGGTTCGAACAATTGCAAAGCGCAAGGTGGGTGTGGGTTTGTGCATAGCACAACACCGGGAGGAAGCTGTGGTGGTAGCGCCCCTGCTGATGGTCCATTTAGCGCTCCTGCAAATAACAAATGTAATAATTTAGGTGGCTGTGCTGTGCCGATTTCTGCCTCGCAGCTATTCCCAAAAGAGCCATCAGCAAAACCCCAGATGCAATTATTTGAATTTGGTGATGGACCAGACTATGCATCTACGGCTAAACCATATACCGACCCAGAAACAGGTAAAGTTCTAGAGCAAATGCCATTTAAAGAAGGTGATGCGGTTTACAGTATCGCGTGGCAGGCCTATTGTAATGCAAAAGGAGTGCAAACTACGCCGCCACCTGCAGATGATATTCGCTTAGCGCTTCCGCCTTCAACTTAATTGGATTGAATACATGACATCATACATACAGAAGCAGCCTTTTGCTGCTTCTGCTATTGAGCAAATAAACCCGCTAGGCTTTGGTTTGGGGTTGCGCAGTGAGCATTATCCGTACTTAATGCAAAAACCAGTAACAGGGGTTGATTGGTTTGAGATCATTAGTGAAAATTACATCGATAATTATGGCTATGGCCGTCATGTATTAGAACAATTGATGGCTGATTTCCCTATTGTTATGCATGGTGTGTCTATGAATATAGGCAGTAGCTCTGCGCTTGATTTTGACTATTTAGAAAAGTTAAAAGCATTGGCGGATTTTGTAAAACCAGCGTGGATATCAGATCATCTATGTTGGACAGGCTTTGCAGGAGTAAATAGCCACGATTTACTACCTATGCCGCTTACTGAGGAAAGCTTAAAGCATGTTATTAACCGGGTTAATCAGGTACAAGACTTTTTACAGCGGCCATTAGTGCTGGAGAACCCCTCTACTTATTTAGAGTTTCAAAACTCGTCGCTCACGGAGCCGGAGTTTTTTACGCAGCTGGTCGAACAAACACAGTGTGCTATGCTGCTAGACGTTAATAATGTTTATGTGTCGGCGTATAATCACGGTTTTTGCCCAAGGACATATATAAAAAACTTACCGCTTAAAAGTATTGTGCAAATGCATTTGGCGGGGCCAACACTCAGCGGGCATTGTTTGATAGATACCCATGATAAACCAGTTCCTGAACCTGTATGGGAATTGTATCAACTCGCGCAATCTTTATGTGGGCCTGTCTCGACTTTACTGGAATGGGATGCAAATATTCCTGCGTTTCCTAAATTAGTCGCTGAGTTAAACAAAGCTAAAACTGTATTAGCGGGTCAAATTCCTCATGCTCCAGTACAAAATAGCCACCAACAAGGTTGTATTTCTACACCGCTGGTTTTAGCTAAAGAGAAATTATGAGTGAACATTCATTGAGGCAAGTGCAACATTGGTTGCAAACAGTATTAATTGTTCGTGGTGATTTGGATGATAAACTCTTACAGGCATATGCGCATGATGGCGTTATGCTTGATACGCTAATTAAAAGTACAGATAAAATTTCAGCCCAGCAGCGAGTAGATATTTACGCTGCAGGTTATGTGCTAAGGCTTGTGGATTGTTTACGTTGTGAGTTTTCATTGTTGGCGCAGTATATGGGAGATTCGTTATTTTCCACATTTGCTAAAGCATTTATTGTGACGGTGCCTTCTAAAAGTTGGAGTCTATATTATTTAGGTGAGCAATTTGCCGAATTTTTAGCACAAACTAAACCACAAGGTATAATCGATGTTGCTCAACAAACTATGGTCGATTTACCTGCTCAAATAGCCTTATTTGAACGCACCAAGTCTGAGGTGTTAGTAGCCCAAGGTCTTGAAAAAAATGTAACGGCAACCGAGCTTTCTATCGAACAGCAAATGCTCACGTGTTTAGTAAATAATACTGATATTCAAGCGGCGCCTTGTTTGCGGGTAATAACATTAGATTACCCTATTTTAGAGCTCATTTCACAAATTGAAGCCTGCATAGTAAAATTAGAAGTAATGCCTGATGAGTTGATTTTACCTATTCAGCAACCATGTTACCTTGCTTTAACACGTATACATTATAGATTTAGAGTCTGGTCTTTAGCTCATTGGCAGTATTTGCTACTCGGTTTTTGTATACAAGGAAGTAGCTTTAATATGGCGATTAAGCAAACAGCATTACAGCTAGAGGTTTCTAGCGATGAGTTGACCTCAGACGCAATGATGTGGTTGCCACAAGCAATCAATATGGGCTTATTGTTTCAATAAGTGCTACAAGTAAGCAGTTAACCTAATTGATAACAATTAAATAAACTATAGCGCCAAGATTTCATCGCGATTACTTGGCGACCAGGCTTTGTCAGCCGCTTGTTGTTGCGTTAGCCAAATAAAATCGGTGTGCTCATTCGGATCTAAAGTAATGGCGATATCATTGGGTACGCAAATACTAAAAACATACTCAGTATTAATTAACGCATTGGCTTGATAGCGGTGTCGCCATGACTCTCTAATGGTATATTGATTGGTTTTTTGGTGATCGCGTATTGTTAAACCCAGCGCGCGGGCATCTATCCCTGTTTCTTCTAATAGCTCACGGTAAGCTGTCACAACAGGCGTTTCGCCTTCATCAATCCCGCCGGTGACTGATTGCCAAAAGTTAGCATCATCGGTACGTTGGATCAGTAAACAGTCTTTATTTTTTTTATAAATAACAACCAGTACAGAGAAGGGTTTACGAAGTGGTTGGTTATTTAACAAAATAGAGCCTTAAATAGCGTTTGTTGAATCAGTTTACCTAACTACGAAATGTTTAACTAGCCAGATCACATCACTAACAACCAAATACCCAGCAACAAGAGTAGTATATTCATTATTTTCAGAAACTGCGAAGTATTGAGTTTGCCCTGCAACCAGATCCCTAAACGATTACCACAAAAAGCAATCGGCAAGCTGGCAAGTGCAATTAATGCCCACTTTATTTCGATTAAACCCAGACTAATAAAGCCAATAAGCTTGACGGCATTCATCATCGCAAAAATAATCGCCACAGTTGCGACAAATCGTTTCGGTGGTAACTTAATGGTACTGAAATACATTATTAAAGGTGGGCCGCCAGCATGTACTAAGGTACTTGCAATACCGGCTAAACCGCCCATAGAGAAGGCACCTAAACGGCTATTTAAGGCACTAAAAGTAAACTTGCTAAAGGCTAAACTGCGAATAGCAAACACTATACATAAAATAGCAATCGCTGTTTTTATAAACGCCGCATCTAACCAGCCAATTAACGCATGTGCAATAACTACGCCTACCAATAAACCCGGTAGTAAGCGTTTAAGTTGCTGTATATCCCATTGTTGCCAGTAACTTTTTAAACTAAAGACATCGGCAACAATAAGTACCGGTAGCATCAAACCGATTGCGGCAACGGGGGGCATCACTAGCATTAGTAAAGGGACACTAAACACTCCAAGCGCTCCTGCAAAGCCTGATTTTGACACGCCGGTGAGCAATACGACAAATGCGATGATAGAGAGGGTTGTTACTGTCATTGGTTTTTTTACTTACTGATTATTTACTTTATGCTGGTAGATCAAACCACAGCGCTTCTAAGCTGCTGGTGGCTGTTAATGTTACCCGTTCATTGCGATTTAGTGCAAAGGCATCGCCGTTACTAAAATTTTGCTTGTTAGCGTCTATATGCCCGCAGATAATATGCAAATAACCTTTTCTATCCGCTGTTTGCAATGTATGCGATTGACCCTCATCAAGTTTTAAACGATAGATACTAGCATCTTGGTTGATGCTCACGCTGCCGTGTTCGCCATTTGGTGTAACAAGTGGTGTAAGCTGAGTTGTTTGCGGAATACTTTTTTGCTCATAGCTAGGGGCTATACCACGCAATTTGGGTTGTATCCAAATTTGTAAAAAGTGCGCTGTTGCTGAATTTGAAGCATTATATTCGCTGTGCATAATGCCACTACCGGCACTCATCCGCTGCACGTCACCAGCAGGAACAATGTATTCATTACCAGTGCTGTCTTGGTGTTTTAATGCGCCGGAAATGACATAGGAAATTATTTCCATATCTCGGTGCCCGTGAGTGCCAAAGCCTTGGCCTGCAAGTACTTTATCTTCGTTGATCACTCTAAGCACCGACACCCCCATGTGTTTTAGATCATGGTAATGGCCAAATGAAAAACTATGCTGACTTTGTAACCAACCAAGATCAACTTGGCCGCGCTCGCTGGCTTTGCGTATGTAGTGCATAACTTAACTCCTGATTAAACCCTAATTTGAATAGCAGCAGTATAAGTTTTATAAGGAAGATTAAAATCGCTTTTAAAAGGACTATTTGTTCTAATTAATAGAATGAAAGCCCTTGATTAGCAATCAAGATCAGCCTGCATTACTTGATATCGTAACTCGCCAATAAATGTGCGCGCTGCCGGGCCAAGGCGATCACCGTCTTTAAACAGTAAATGTAGCATGGCACTGCGCTTACTATTGTGGCTAAGATTAAGGGGCTTGAGCTGATTTTGTGCTAACTGATTGGTAATCGCTGTGCTAGGCAGCCAAGCAAAGCCTAAGCCGTTGCTGATCATATCAATGGAAGTCCGCATATGGCTTACTGTCCAGCGCTGGTCGGCACCTAACCAGCCACCGTCTTGTTTATTGTGTAAGGCAGAATCGCGTACCACAATTTGTCGGTGCGATTTTAAATCTTCAAGGGTGATAGGCCGAGTGATGCTATGTAACGCATGATCTGGGTGCGCAACAGCAGTAAACTCGATATTGCACAACTCTTCACTAAACCCGGCTTTGCCAGTGAATCCCGATATTGCAATATCGGCACTGGTGTTCTCTAGTAATTCATTCGCGCCAGTCAGTACTGATTCGTATAATTCAATACGTAATAATGGATACATTGCCGAGGTATTGTTGAGTACTTTATAAAGCAGTGCTTGCGGAAAAACTTCATCAACAGCAATACGTAATTTGCTTTCAATCCCCTCACTGAGAGTCTGCCCAATTGCTTCTATTTTGGCGGCTTCATCGAGTAGGTAATTAGCGCGGCGCATCATCATCTCACCAGCTTCGGTGATCACTGTTTTACGTCCTTCAATAGTAAATAACTTAACACCTAAAGCGGTCTCAATTTTACCAACAGCATTGTGAATACTTGATTGGCTTTTATAAATTTTTAGTGATGCTTGATTAAAACCGCCATGTTCAACCACAGCCCTAAACATACGCCATTGCTCTAAAGTTATTTTAAGCATCTTTATGGTTGTCCTCGCAGTCACCTTGGTCACAGGTATTGAGTGATTCTCTGGCACGTTTATCTTGATTGAGTACTTGTTTTAGATCTTCAGTACGTTGGCGTACCGCTACACCATAACTGTGATCATCGCCCCACAGTTTTGCTAATTGCAGTACTGAAGCACGATCGTGCTCTCTAAATAAGTGTCCTGCGCGCTGCGAGTCTTCCTTTGAATTTCCTAATAGTTCTAGGGTTTCAACGGCAAGGTTGATGGCGGAGTCAACGGTTTCTCGGTTAAACGCATCAACGTGCAAATTAAGTAATTGGTAAGCATGGCGACGATCTTTAGCGCGCGCCACAATCTTTAAGTGCGGAAAGTGTTTGCGGACAAGTTTAACTATTTCGAGAGTTTTGTCGGCATTATCAATAGCAATAACCAGTAATTGTGCGGTATCAGCTCCAGCGGCTTCGAGTAGTTCTTTACGTGCTGCATCACCATAATGCACCGTATTACCAAAGCGGCGCAGCAGATCAATTTGGCTAGGACTGTGATCAAGGACACTAATATCATACCCTTGGGTGCTCAGTAAGCGCCCCATAATTTGTCCAAAACGGCCGTACCCAGCAATGATTACGTGTTTGGCTGGGCTTATCTGCTCTGGTTTATCAAACTCAGGTTTTGTTGTTGTGTTGCTACGTTTTTGTAATGTGTCGTAAAGCATTAATAGTAAAGGGGCTATTAACATTGAGATGGCCACGACTAAGGTGGTTAAGTTGCTTTGTTCTGGGGTTAAAATTTGCAATGTATTAGTCATCGTCAGGAGCACAAAAGCAAACTCACCACCTTGTGCTAGGGCTAAAGTGAATAACAGTTGCTGGGTATGATGAATTTTAAAAGTTCGTGCTAAGGCATACAAAACAGCGGCCTTTACAACAATTAAAGCTGCAACCAATGTAACCACTAAAGTAAATTGATTAAATAACAATGCAAAGTCGATAGAGGCACCGACAGCGACAAAAAACAATCCTAATAACAGTCCTTTAAAGGGTTCTATATCGGCCTCTAACTCATGACGAAATTCACTTTCTGCCAGTACCACACCAGCTAAAAAAGTCCCTAACGCTGGAGATAAGCCAACATTTTGCATAATCAGCGCAATCGCTACCACTAAAAATAACGCAAATACAGTGAATATTTCCCGCATTCTGGTTTCAGCAATGTACCTAAATAGCGGCGCAGAAATATACTTACCAGCTAAAATAATTGCCGCGATCACTGTTACTGAGGCGGTTACTTGCCCCCAAACTGGCCAATCGGCAGTTAGCGAATTATGCGTGCTGGTGGCATTTAACATTGGCTCAAACGCCAATAATGGTAGTAATGCTAAAATAGGAATAACGGCAATATCTTGAAATAGCAGTACCGAAAACGCATTTTGGCCGGCTTCATTTTTCAGCCAACCTTTTTCTTCCAGGCTTTGTAGCACAATTGCTGTTGAAGAAAGCGCGAGCATTAAACCAATTGCTAGTGCTGTTTGCCAATGCATGGCCATAAACCAATAACAAATTGCAAAAATTACCGCGGCTGTTAGGGTTACTTGCAAACCCCCAAGCCCTAAAATAGAGTGGCGTAACTTCCAAAGCCTTGCAGGTTGTAGTTCAAGGCCGACTAAAAACAGCATCATTACTACACCAAATTCAGCAAAATGCATAACAGACGTTTGATCGCCCACTAACCCCAGCAAATACGGGCCAATTAAAATACCTGCCAGCAAATAGCCGAGCACGGAGCCTAACCCAAGGCGTTTTGCGATAGGCACCGCAACAATGGCTGCGGCTAAATAAATTAATGCGATCTCTAACATAGTTGTCCTTTGCTAATACTGGCTAACTTATTATGCCTTAAAATACTGTTTACTATAGCGGAATAAATTCTTTATCGTCACCAGGGATTTTTGGGAAACGTTGAGTTTGCCAGTCTTGTTTTGCCTGCTCTAAGCGTTCTTTGCTATAAGCAACAAAGTTCCAATGCAAGTATGGGACTTTTTCAAATTTATCGCCACCGAGCAAAATAAAGCGTGCATCACTGGCAAAGTGAATATCAGTATCGAGGTTATCAAGTAGGATAAAATCACCTGCTTGATAATCCTGTTGACCCACGGTAACGCTTCCATAAATAACATATAACGCGGTTTCTTGCTGTGGGTTAGGCGACTTAATTTGACTATTGGCGCTGCCAACCACATCAATATAAAACATGGGGGAGTAGGTTTTAACTGGGGAGCTTAATCCGTAAGCTTCACCAACAATTAAGCGCATCATGATACCTTCATGAATTATGTGTGGTAGTTGCTGTTTTTTTATATGGGTGAATGAAGGCTCAATCTCAGTCATATTTTCTGGTAGCGCAATCCAGCATTGTAAGCCGTCAATATGATGCGGGTTAGCGCGCACTTCAAAGCTTTCTCGTTCTGAGTGAACAATGCCTTTACCTGCCGTCATCCAGTTCACATCGCCTGGGTGGATTTCTAAATTATTACCTAGCGAGTCGCGATGTAAAATGCTGCCGCGAAATAAATAAGTGAGTGTTGATAAGCCTATGTGCGGGTGAGGGCGAACATTGATCCCTTGGCCAACAGGAAAATCGTTTGGTCCCATGTGATCAAAAAAGATAAATGGTCCCACCATTTTTTTATCAAAATTAGGCAGTACGCGCTTTACGTTTAAGCCACCAATATCATGTTCAGTTGGGTTGAGTATTTTAGCCATGTTTTGCTCCTTAAAGGTGACCAAGCAGAGTCACGTTGATTCGATTAATTGAATACATAAGTTATAGCCCTAACAATAGATGATCACTTAATTTCGAGTGTCACTATTGATGCTTGATTAATAATATACTCAGGTTAAAAGAACGAAAATTAGTAAAAATAGGCATTAACATTCTTTTTTAAAGAATTTTAATGGTGTGTTGTATGGCACTAAAAGGAGCTTTATGCGTAGTAAACAGTGCTTACTATTACTTGTTGATGTTTTTAATGCAAAATACCGCAGGTAGGGAAACTAGCGACGACACATTTACGCTCATCAAGCATTGCGATAAGACGCTGAGGGTATTTGCGATTAGCAAAACATAGCAGTTGTTGTGATCACACGACCGACAACACAAAATTAGACAGTAAAAAACGGCCAATTACTTGGCCGTTTTACATCAAGAGTTAGTTAAGTTTTACTGGGCCGTTGATATTATCGATGCTCAAATCACCAGAGCCAGCGTCAATGATGGTGAGACCTTTACTGTCGTTAACACGAATACTGCCTGAGCCATCCTCAATGGTGACTAGGCCATTTACATGTTCAACATAAATATCACCCGATTCATCTTCAATGGTGATGTAACTGCCTAGAGTTTTGGCATTGATGCTGCCAGAGTTATCGTCAATATCTACGCTGCCAGTGATATTAGTAAGGGTTATATCACCCGAATCATCTTCAATAGTCATATTGCCAGCAACGTTACGTGCAGTAATACTGCCAGAGTCATCACTGATCTCTACATTACCAGTAATATTTTGCAGATCGATATCCCCTGAATCATCGTCAATTGTGACGTGATGACCTTGATCAATACGAATGCTCCCTGAGTCGTCATCTATAATGATATTACCTAGTACACCAGCAATATCTATATCGCCAGAGTCATCGTCAATCTCAAGGTTAAATGAGCTTGGCACAGTAATAACTAAATCAATACTGGGTGAATTACCTTGATATACCACTATTCCTGATGAACTATAATTTTTTGCTATAAGTACGGCTTTATCGCCTTTTTGTTCCAGAGTAAGTATGTAAAGGTCATCACTTTTTGCTGTATAAATAGTGGCATCTACGCTGATGTTAGTTGCTGTGGTTGAGCCGATCACTTTAAGTGAACCCGCCTCAGCATTAATACTTAGTTGCTGTAATTGTGACGCTGATATTGAGCGTTGCTGCTGTTGTTGTATATTGGCTGACGAGGTTGAAACATGCACAATACAGCCACTGAGAAACAATAGGCTAGTGGCAATAGGAAGGGCTTTGGCTAGCAAAGAAAGAGGTTTGTTGATCATTATTTATTTTCTCATTGTTAATTATATTTTACGATTTGCTAATTTATAGCAAAAACAAAGCCAAAATTTAATGATTTGTTTTTATTGGTTTTTATTTTTATTATCAGATAAGTATAGCGAATAAGTGGTCAAAAATACCAAATTTAGGGTTGTTCTTAATATTCTTTAGATTGGATCTGGAAGGTACGCTAAGCCACTTCAACACGCGTGAAGTGGCTTAGTTTTTTCTAATTATTACAAATGGTGATTATCGCTAAGTTTGGGGGCGACTGAGAGTAGTAAATAGCAGTACTTGAATAAGATGTATTGCGCACATTGTCTTCAACCACGGTTATTTCATATGTTGCAGTTACAGGGAGTGCAATATTTAGTGTGCTATCTAGATATGTGTTATTACTTTTTTGTAATATCAAAGGCTTGGTTTCATCATACTGAGCCTGAAAACTATTCGACGTTAAAATAGTATCGATCATTTTAAAGCGCAGATTTACGGTGTCGGGTCCAGTAAAATCAGGACAGACGAATACAGAGACTTCTACATCTTGAAAAACCGGTAGGCTTGTTTGATTAATATTAATGATAAAATCATTTTGTGTTATCGCTGCTGAACTATACTCGCTAGTTGCCAGTCTTTCATCTGCTGTAGAAATACTAACAGTTGCGCCCTGTTCAACACTAACTATTGCCTCAAAGAAGCCGCTGCTATTTGTAGTATGCTGCTTACCATTTATCATCAGTATAGCGTTATTGATACCAACTTTAGCTACGTTGGTAATTTGTCCTTTAACTATGCCTGTTAGTAAAGCGGAATCGGTAGCAGAGATCGCAAACTCCATTACAGCTGCATTGCCCTCAGCATCAGTAACAGTAACAGTTACATTATAGCTACCTATAATATCAGGGGTAAATTCAGCGACGCCATCTTTTATGTTTACCAGTGCTGCATTTGACTCATTAGGCTTGGTAAGCCCCCAAGTATAATTAAGATTGGTCTCTTCAGGGTCGTAACTTTGGCTAACATCAAATGTTACTATATTACCAACAAAAGCCTGACGTAATTGTTCGCCTTTAGAAATAATGACTGGCTTTGCATTGTCTCTAACTATGATAGTAATTGTTTGCGTATCGGAGTCCTTATTACCATCATTGGTACGTAACGAAATAACAAAACTTCCTGCACCTGATGCTTTAAAGTAAGGTTTAGCAACGTCTGTGTTAGAAAGCGTAGCACGTCCTAATGGCGATAAAATTTCCCACTGGTAGGTAAGCTCTTTGCCTTCAGGATCTGTGCTTTGTGAGCCATCAAGTTGAATTTCTTCATCGACTAAAATAGGTGCTACATCAGCAATAATCGCTGTTGGTTTTGCATTGGCTTGAGCGTGAAGAACGCTTGTTGCTTGCTCAGAATTAAGCTGTCCGTCTGATACGATTAATGTGATCACATAATCACCTTCAATATCAGCACTGATAGAAGGGGTTGCTGTCGTACCTTGGATTAGCTGCGCTATACTATTCTCAGGTCTGCTTTTTATCTGCCAAAGGTAGCTCAAGGGTTGCCCTTCAGGATCGTTGCATTGTTCGCATTGCAGAGTAATAGTTTCAGCTAAGTTAATGTTTCTCTCAGCTACAAGTTGTGCAATAGGAGCTTGATTTGCTATCTCTACAGTTAAAGTAACTGTGGCGGTATCAGTTTCACCGTATTGATCTTTAACTGTTAGTGAGAGCGTGTACTCACCGAGGTCTAAAGAAGAGAAGCCTGCGGTATGGCTTAAGTTATCAGTGAGTGTCGGGTTGCTATCGGCAGGTTGTGCGGTAATAGTCCACAGATAACTTAGTGTATCACCTTGATCAGGGTCACTGCTTTGCTTGCCATCTAATGTGACTATGCTGCGAGGAGCGACGGTTTTATTTTGTACTTTAATAACCGCTTGAGGAGCTGAATTTTCGTATAAAGACTCACTTTTTATCATTACCTCGTTGCTTGCTGTTTCGCCCAGTGAATTAGTAATGGTTAGCTTTATTGCGTAAGCACCTGTTTTATCTGCAATGAATTTGCTGGTAACGCTATTATTATTTTCTATGATTGCATTGCTGGTAAGAGGCTTTGCCGTAAACTGCCATAAGTATTTATTTATTACACCGTTAGATGTGCTACTTAGCGCACCATTTAATGCAACCACATCACCTTGTTTTACTGTTTGAGTAAGTCCTGCATGAGCAATTAATTGCGTTGGCTCGGCTTTAATTTCAATTAATTTTTCAACTGGGGCGCTCGAAAGTTTGCCATCGCTCACAACTAGAATTAGTTTATAACTCTTTGCTTCAGCAAGTGATACTTCAACTTTACTTTCATTATCAACAGCAAGAGCGAGCTCATTTTGTCCGTCTGCAGTGGTTAAGCGCCATTTATAAACTAATGAATCGCCGTCGGGATCGCTACTTTTTGTACCGCTAAATGTTAGCGCGGTATTTACCCGCATTTCACCGGTTGGTGCACTGATCATGGCAACGGGTTTATTGTTAGTGACTTTATTGGTTGGTTTTTTTTCTGAGTCACCACCTCCTGAGCCACAGGCTGTGAGAGTTAGGATCAAAGCTAGCTGGATTAAAAAACTCCATTTCATATTACTTTCCTTGTTGTTGGTTTTGTTGTGTTTAGTGGTACTGTAAAGCTAAGCCTGTAGTGCTTGCTATTAAATTTAAATGAGGATTATTTCTGGTTTGAATTAGGTTGGTATAAAGTCCATTTTTCATAATATTTATTTCCGTTAAATATTTTATAGTTATGTTAATTTAATTGTTTATAATATGAACCCAAAAGAGGGAAAATAAAAGAATTAAATTCAAATTTTAGAAAAATTTTGGCGCTAAGTTGTTTATGTGTTTATTTAGAGTTGTAGGCCAAGCTAAGTTACTTGGCCTTTATTTTTAATGAGGGGTTTTATTCAGGTGCTACATCTAATGTAGTAAATAATGAATAACGTACGCTATCGATACCTTTTTCAGTTGAACCTTCGCTCACACTTGCTTCAATCAGGTATAGTCCAGGGTGTTGCCATGTGTTAGTGAAAAAGCCGTTTTTATCTGTGGTTACTTTAACTTCGCCACGTTCGTTACGATAACGTGTATCACCTTTTAAGATGGCAAGTTCTATGTTGGCAGCAGGTTTACCGTCTTTTAATAACTGAAAACGTGCCTCTTCACCAACAAATAAATCATTAGGATGAGTCGGGCCGCTGATCTCTAAGCCTTGACCAAGTAGCGCAGGTTTTGAGGTGCCGTTGCGGCTTACAAATGTATCTACCGTTGCAATCGATTTTGTGGTTTTAATATCGGTTGCATCAGCTGGGATATCTTTACTGTCTTTAGGGCCAAATACACGGCCACGTTCGCCTTTGGCATCTTTATAAAAAGTCATTAGTCGTGGTTCTTGGCTCATCGTTATATGATAAGTACCTTCCCCAGCTAG
Organism: Pseudoalteromonas sp. SR41-4; assembly: GCF_014163985.1. NCBI lineage: Bacteria > Pseudomonadati > Pseudomonadota > Gammaproteobacteria > Alteromonadales > Pseudoalteromonadaceae > Pseudoalteromonas > Pseudoalteromonas sp. SR41-4. Next base: position 44,073 of record NZ_JACJEI010000005.1, read on the forward strand.
TTTTACCGCCGCTGAATTTTTACGTTGCAGATAATATGCACGAATTTTATCGCTAACTGGTTTGCCATCAGGGCCGATTGCCATAATCAGATTATCATCATATTCCGCGCCTTTTTGTGCTGGACGATATGCTTTATCTGGTGCGAAAATTTCATTCGAAATACTGGCATCGATCATCACATAATGTGCTTTGTCGCCTGAAAGAGATGTGTGCGAAGGCACTAACCAGCGAGCATGTGCATTGGCATAGCTAGATGCTAGGGCAGTGAAAGTAAGTGCGCCGATAAATGCGCTTTTAAGTAAATTGATTTTCATAGTCTTTCCTTATTTAAATTGTTTTAGCAGCTACATTTACTGACTTTTAATGGTGACGAAGCTTTGTGAAAATTCATTGGTGCCATCGATGGTGATCTTGCCGTCTTTATTTAGATCAAGTTCTACACGGGTGTAATCACGGCCACCTTCTTCGCGAACGACTTCTAAATTAAGTAAATACTTGCCTGCAGCTACGGCTTTGCCATCTAGATCTGTGCCATTCCAGTTAATGGTGTAAGTACCTGGGCGCTTTGTTGCACCTGTTACACCATCAAAGTTAGCGTCACTTTTTCCGGCTTTACGCCACCACTGGCGTAAGTCTTTAAACCATTCTGCTTTTTCAACCCATAAGGCAACCGTGGTTACATGCTTACGCTCTGGGGTTTCTAGCCAAACCGCGACATAAGGTCGATGGTAAGGTTGTACGTCTAGATCAGGTAGGGTTAGTTCTATTTCAAGTTCAGCGGCATTCGCATGAGGTTGAAACAAAGCTGCTGTAAATAAAACAACAGCGCTTATTAAGGTATTAAGTTTTAGCATTAAGACACTCCTTTTAGTTGCGGAACCCAGCATAAATAAATGACTGCTGGTGTTGCGACCCCAAGCACTGTTAGCCATATTCCTACTAAGCGTTTTTTTCTATTTTGAAATAAAATAATCATCCCGGTGATAGCAAAAAAAATCATTAACACGGCTGATATATCAATCACCCAGCTCCATGCTTCGCCGCTATGACGGCCTTTATGTAAATCGCCAATTAAGCTTAAAAAGCCGCCAGTTTGATATTCGAGATTCAGTTCGCCACTGATGAAATTAAGTTCTGCGAAGGCAAAACCTGCAGGCAGTGGGTAGTCGAGCATCACGAGTGCATCTTCTTTTTCCCAGTCGATACTTTTTACTTTAGTTAAGCCATATTGGTTGGCTAAGTAAGCTTCTATTTCAGGGTATAAAATGGGTAAGGTTGCTAGGTTTTCTTGGCCCTGCTCAAGTAATGCACTTGGGAGTGATGTGGTTAGTTGCCCATCACTTTTATCGCCTTCTAGCCAATCAACATGATTAAGTACAATCCCACTGACAGAAAATAAAGTAAGCAAAAACAGCAGTGCTGTTGATAGATAAATATGCAACGCACGACTGGTACTATATAAAGTTCGTTTATTTATTAACGGCATAAATAATTTAGTAGTTAAGCAATGTTATCTACATGGTAATGATTTGCATTAGTTATCACAACATTATTTACGAAATTTACATTGGTAGGTATTTTGAAGGGCGAGAGAGTAAATAAACCATAACCGCTATTTCGATGCAGGCTACCAGCAGTAAAACCCACCACGGCGGTGCACAAAGCAGCAATACAATAAAGCCAAGTGACATACCAATACCCGCAAACCACTTCGCCTTTACGGGTACTACTTTGTACTTTTGCCAATGGCGTAAGGTTACGCCATAACGAGGATGATTGAGTAACCAAGCAGCGAGTTTTGGGGACGAGCGAGTAAAGCACGCTAATGCCAAAATGAAAAAAATAGTGGTGGGCATCACAGGTAAAACAATACCTATAATTCCCAGCCCAACCAAGGCTAGTCCTAATAGTTGATAGCCAATACTTTTATAAGTGGCTAAAATTACTTTTAAATTCATGAATAGACTTGTGCCTGATAAAGTTGAAAACGGCTAAATGCTTGGCAAGCAACGTTAAACAATATGCTGCTAGTTTACTCAGCATTGTCAGTTAATTGTACTCGATGACGTTATACTCTGCCACGTTCAGCGCCTCAGCTTGCGATTCAACCTGATGCCGCTGTTCTTTTTATATCCTATTATGAGTTGATGGGAATGTAATTGCTTGCAGTCATTGCTTACAGCGTTATGAAGGATGAGTTTATGAGGGGGTAACCTCTTAAGACTAACCCCCCTAATTACAGGCTGACTTTAAAGATTAAAAGTAATAGCCAATATTAATATTAAAGCGACGCTCGGTTTCATTACTATCACCGGCAACAGAGCCACCTACAAATGCTTGATTGCGGGCATGAACTAAATCAAAGTAAGTGAACAAGCCGCCAGCCGCGACGGATACCCCGGTAACATTCATCCAAGTATCGGCAGTGTCATCAGACTTGTTATAGATCGCGCTGTAATCATTATAAAATTGCAGGTTGCTTACTGGACCCCATTCAACCGGTACGCTGTAAGCGACATTAAAGCTACTGGTGGTTGCATCGGTCGCAATAGAGTCATAAAACCCATATGCGCCAACCGCGATACGATTAGTGTCATCGATATTGTAGTCATATTCGCCATGCTGTAGCTGAATATTCCAATTATTGATAACGCTGTTTACATGCAGTGCCCATGCGTTGTAACTTCCTGCGCGGTCTTGGCCGTCATGTAAGCCACCGGCTAAGCCTGATATTCCGACTTCTGTGGTCATGCCTTTGCCGTGTTCAAAGTAATAGGCGTAGCGGCCGGCAAAGGTATTATACTCACCAAGCCCTTTGCTCGGTTCGGCATAAATACCCTCGTCGACGGTGCGACTACCAACAATATCGTACGAATAGCGATGGCTGCGATCTTCAACATAACCATCGACACCACCGAGTTCGTCATTTTTGAAAAAACCTAAATCGAGCTGCCAGTTATCAGCTACTTTACGTTTAAACATCACGCCTAAATCATGATCGTCTTCTAAACCAACGTAGTAGTTTGCACTAAAGAAATAGTTATGGGAGTTATAAGGATCATTACCAAACGGCACTTTTGTGATACCTACTTGCACTTGCCAGTCGTCAGTAAATTGATAGCCTGCCCATGCTGATTTTATTGCGGTCATGTAATCAAAAAAGCGGATCTCTCCGCCGATCAGCACTCCACCAATATCGCCAGAAACATTTAAACGGAAAATATCAAAATCAAAATCGCCACCACGGTTTTTATTGCCGTCATCATATGAGGTGTGACTGTAGTTAGTACGAATTGCACCACCAAATTTAACTCCGGATAGGGCTGTTTCGGTATTATCTTGAGTTTGCTTTGCGATAGTCTTGGTCTGTTCTTCAAGCTGTTGATTAACTTTAGCTTGTTTTGCTTTTTCAGCCGCAAGCTGCTGTTGCAGTTGCTGCATCTGTTGTTGGAGTTGAGAAAGTTGAGCTTGCATAGCATCAATGTCTGAAGCATATGAGGCGCTGCTTGTTGCGCCTAGCATAGTCGCGAAAGCTAACTTTGATAGTTTAAGCATGATAAATCGCTATTCTTGATATAGGTCTGTATAGAATAGACTAATTGTACCTTTAACCCAAGTTAACTAACCATGCGTTCTAGGGTAATCATTTGTTTAATATGATTTTATAAACTATTTATTCGGTGGGTTTGCCTTCAGCGGCGCGGGTCAGCACACCAACTTCTAATAAAGGAGCTGCATCTATACTTTGAGCATCCATCATAGTAGCAATACGCTGCATTGATGATAGTAGCTGGCTTTGTTCCCACTCGTCTAAGGCTGAGAACTTTTCAATAAAGTGTTCTTGTAACGGTTGTGGTGCTGCTTGCAGAATCGTTTGACCATTTGCAGTGAGGTAAAGACTCACTCGACGTTTGTCTAATTGGCTGCGAACACGCGTCACTAAATCGCGGTTTTCTAAGCGATCCAAGATATTAGTTACAGTTGCAGGACTCAGGTTTACATTTTGGGCAATGCGACTGGCTGTAATACCATCAGTTTGTGCTACTTCAGTCATAATTAATAGCTGCGGACCGGTAAGGCCGGAGATTTTATTTAACTGCTTAGAATGGAGGTCGATCGCGCGGATCACTTTACGTAAAGAAACCAATAATTCGTCATATTTTTTCATTTTTATCTCATTCGCAGATGGTTTACGGTCAAGGCGCTCGCGCAATCAATAAATATTACACATCTAATAAATAGAGTTCAAATAGATAAGGTCGATTTATACTGTATTATTGGCTTTACACAGAACTGTGGCTGTTTTTTATTTGTTTTGAGTTGAAATTAAATTTAGTTCATTTGCATATTATTTAATTAAACGTTTTTGGTGCTGAGCTTACCTATAAGTCATGACAGAGTGAAAAATTGTAAATTTGACATAAAAACTCACTAAATAATATTTACTAATTGGTTGGGGATTGGGTAAGGTGAGATAGGTTTTTCATTTTTATGGGACGTATAATGAAGTTATCTCCATCTGTAAGCATCGAACAAACTGACACTGGTTTAGAATATATCAATGTTGCAAGCGAGCTTTGTAGCGCTAAAATTTTTCTACAAGGTGCACAACTCACTGAATTCACGCCAAGTGGCAAAAAGCCATTAATTTGGGTATCAAGCGAAGAAGATTACCAAGAAGGTAAAAGTATACGTGGTGGCATTCCTATTTGTTGGCCATGGTTTGGTGTCAATCCAAATCCTGAGTGGCCAATTCACGGTGTAGCACGTACGAGCTTATGGCGAGCAGATGAAGTTGCAGAGCAAGACGATGAAATTCGAGTTAGCTTAACCTTGCCAATGGCACAAGTTGATGAAACCTACTGGCCACACAAATCAAAGCTAAAGGTTGAATTTATACTAACTAATCAGCTTGAAGTGCGTTTAACAACCACTAATTTAAGTAACCAAACTATTACTTTCACGCAAGCGCTGCACACTTATTTTCCAACCCCTGCTATTGAAGAAACTCAAGTGGATGGGCTGCAAGGTTCCAAATATATTGAGTTTAGCGAAGGCCCGTTTGATCAAGATGGACTGGTTGGTTTTGCTCGTGAAACAGATATGGTTTATACCCAAGCCGCAACTATCCAGCGTATTATTACTCCGGATGGAATTATTGAAGTCGGCCGTGAAAACTCCAGCTCTTGTGTGCTGTGGAACCCGTGGATTGATAAGTCTAAGCGTTTATCTAATTTTGCTGATGATGAATACCATACAATGTTGTGCCTTGAAGCGGCAAATGTAATGGATGATAGTGCGATTGTAGCGCCAGGCGAAAGTCATACCTTAGCGACGACCATTCGCTGGGTGTAATATTGGGCCGCAACTTTGCTATAAATCAAAGCCAACGTATCAAATCGTTGGCTTGTTAAGGAAAAAAAGTGTTCGAAAACCACCAACTGGACGTCTTACCCCAACATCAACAAATAGTATATAAGCCACTGGCAGATAAAGCGTTGCTGCACGCTCAGCTTAACTGGCTGCTGTTTTATCTACCATTAACTGCAATATTAGGCGCTGTTTGCTTTTTTAATCAGGAGTTTGCAGCACTGGCACAAACGAGCTTACTGATTGGTTTACCAATTATTTTAGTTTTATCGCTAGCTTATAATGTTGTCAGTATGCGACTTAAAGGAATTGCTATGCGTGAGCATGATATAGCTTATCGCAAAGGCGTTATTTGGCAGCAGGTGACGATTTTACCTTTCTCACGAGTGCAGCACACAGAAATACATCGTGGCCCTTTGGAGCGAAAACTGGGCTTGGCTAGCTTGCGTTTGTACAGTGCTGGCGGAATGAGCGCCGATCTCAACATTAGTGGCTTAAGTCATGATGATTGTAAAAATATCCGTCAGTATATTCAAAAGTACACTGAAGCAAGACAAGTATCTAACAATACCAGCAATCAAGCCGGTGATAGTGTATTAGCTACTGATGAGTCGTTAAATGGATAATTTGAAATGGCAGCGTGTTTCGTCTTGGTCACTGGTTTATTTTATCGTGCATTTTGCTTTCCGATTTGTCAAAGACGGTGTATTTAACTTACTACCTATTATGGTTGTGTTTGTTACGCAAGTTGAAAATAAGTGGTTTTGGGGGCAAGTTGCATTAGCGGTAGCGATTATTAGCTTGTTAATTTATTCATTTTTTTACTATATTAATTTTCGCTTTTGCATTACTGATGAGCATGAAATATTACTCAATAAAGGGGTGTTTAAAAAAGAGCGTTTAACCTTGAACTTTTTGCGAGTGCAGAATGTTAATATTGCCGAACCGTTTTATTTTAAGCCTCTGGGTTTGGTTAACTGTATTTTTGATGCCGCTGGCAGCACTAGCCAAGAGGCTGTATTACCCGGGGTTACATCGCTATATGCAGAGCAAATGCGCGAGCGAGTATTGGCTTATAAAGAAACCCAACAACAAACTGCAGCTAAGCAGCAACCTGAAGATACACATACCAACGAACCACAACAATGTTTGGTGCTGAGCAATAAAGAAGTTGCAAAATTTGGCTTGATGTCGAATATGGCTATTTTGGCATTAGCAGCGCTTGCGCCTTTTATGAATGTTGTGCTGGAGTTTTTAGAAAAAGCGGTGATCAATCGCCTAGAATCATTCTATCAGCAAGAAGTGGGCGTGTTGGTTGATGCTGCAGCACTCGCTGTGTTTTCAATACTTGTGCTTGTTGTGTTGGTTGCCGTTTTATTATCGGTATTAATGTCATTAATCCGCTTTTATAATTTTCAGCTTTACTTTCAGGCCGGAAAATTTAAACGCATTGCAGGATTATTAGAGCGTCATCAGTTGTCGGTGAGTCTTGATAAAGTACAATCGCTGCTGATTAAGCAAAACCTAATTGCACGACTACTTAAACGTTATACCGTGCAGTGCTTGCAAGCAACCAGCGGCGGCTTTAGCGCGGGCGCAAAGAGCAAACAAAGCTTAGTGATGCCAGTGCTTTCACTTGAGCAAGTAAAACAAGTTTGTCAGTGGGTACATCCTTGGCTTAATTTAACCAGTGATGATTTTAAAGCACTCAACTTTAAAGGTGTCGAAAAAGCGTTACTGATCAAAAATCTATGCTTTTATGCTTTGTTACCGAGCGCTTTAATTGCATTTATGGGCTATGCAGGACAAGGTTACAGCCCGTTATATGGCCTGCTTTGTGCTGTATTACTAAGTTCCTTGGTGTACTTATCATATCGACGATACGGTTATTATTTTTATCAATATCAAGGGCGATATTACGCAGTGTTTCGCAGTGGCATGATAAGTGTGCATTATCGAGTGTTTGAACTATATAAAGTGCAAAGCACGCGCGCAGTAAGCACTTATTTTATGCGAAAAAGTGGTTTGAAGAGCTTGTCTATACAACTCGCTGCGGGCACAGCGACTATGCCTTATATCAAAGCAGAGCAAGCCGATGAAATTATCGACTTTATTCTCTGCCAAGCTGAATCTGATCAACGAAGTTGGATGTAATTCACCGCTTTCAAGTTCTTAGGATGGTATTTTATTAGGTTATAAAGCGTAATAGCGGTAACTCACGTTTTCTTACATTTTTATGCTCTCTTTTTAGACTAAGTTATGACAATAATGGGTTTAAAATAAGAGATCAGGGAACATGATGAAAAAAACGTTACTCGCTACTTCGTTATTATTAGCCACACATACACAGGCCGCCGTGCAATGGCAAACTATTCATACCGAACACTTTAATGTTCATTACAGTCAAGAAAATGCAGATTGGGCACGCTCTGCGGCCAATGAATTAGAAATCGTCCGCAGCAAAGTGCTTGAGCAACAAAACCGTGCTTTAGATGAAGCGGTTGATGTGGTGGTGTTTGATCCACTCAATGCCGCTAATGGTTTTGCATTACCGGTTTCAAATAAGCCATTGATGGCGCTTTTTACTACACCACCGCAGTCAGATACAGTGATCTCAAATAATAGTGGTTGGCAGCAATTACTGGTACTGCACGAATATATTCATCTAGTGCATTTAGCACAACCTACCCGCAGTAAATGGCGTCAAGGGCTCAGGAATATTTGGGATTTATACGATATAACACACAGCGAGATGCCTCGCTGGGTGGCAGAGGGTTACGCAACATTACTTGAATCGAAAATGACGGGGCGTGGTCGGTTATTTGATAACTACAGCGAGGCGATTTTAATCGAATTTGCTCAGCAAGGTGCATTGCCTCGCTATGATCAGTTGAATAGTACAGATGGTGGCTTTATGGCTGGCTCTATGGCGTATTTAATGGGCGCCCGATTTTTAGCTTGGCTAGAGAAAAACTATTCAGAGCAAACCCTTGATGCTGTTTGGACGCGTATGCAAGGGGTTAAGCAACGCGAATTTGATGACGCATTCGAAGGGGTCTTTGGTGACTCTGCGAGTAAGTTGTATCGACGTTTTATTGCTGAGTATACCTATCAAGCAATGAGTAAAGAAAGAAGTGAACAGTCACTTACTAGTGAGCTTTGGTTGGCGTTAGATCACTATGCTAGTGGTCCTGCTTTATCACCAAATAGCGAGCAACTTGCAGTGGTGGAGCGTGATCAAGACGGCAAGACTCAGTTAAAACTCTACAGTACTGAGGATAACCTCAAAGCTGCAGAAGAGTTTAACCAAGAGCAACAAGAGCTACTCGCTGATGATCCTAAAGATGTTGCTGATAAACCACCCAAGGTGTTTCAACGTAAGCAAAAGCAAGTCTTGAATCAAATCAACCGTGCGGGTATTCAAAACCCACAATGGCTAAATGACGACGTGTTGTATTTTTCAGCCTACAGCAACGTAGATAATATTGATAATCAGCGTATATCAGATATATTTAGCTGGGATACGCAAACCGGTGAAGTTACCAAACTAACTGATTTAGCTGGCCTGCGGCGCTTTAGTATTGCAGATAATGGGCAAACACTTTATGGAGAACAGGTTAAAGGAGGTTACTCAGAGTTAGTGCGAGTTGATTTACAAACCGGTCAAGCTCAACCATTATTCGAAAAAAGTCTAGCAACGGTTTACGATTATCCTGTAGTTAGCCCCGATCAACAGCAACTCGCCTTTCTTAAAACTGAGTTTAATCATAATTGGCAATTGTATATACAAGATATTGATGGACAAAAATCAATTGCTGTACCAATGCCTAAGGGATATCAATACTTATCACAACCAAGTTGGAGTGCGGATGGCAAGCAGCTTTATTTTGTTGCAGGATTAGCTCAGGCAACGGATATCTATCGTTATGATTTAACTACACAACGTTTGTTCAAGCTGACTCAAGGTCAACAAGCGGTTGCTAATCCACTCGCATTATCTGACGGGGATTTACTGTATTTTTCAATCAGTAGTGATGGCCCTGACATTATGCAGCTACAGGTAAATAATAACGAAGAAGAAATCACCGATTTTGCAACTAGCAGTATTGCGCCTTTGTTGCTTGTGAATGAGCACACCTTGCCAAAAGCTCAAGTATATCAACAACCCATTGGTGAGCAAACGCACTACGATATTTGGCAGCAAAAAGCCACTTTTGCGTTAGGTGAACAATATCATTCAGCCTCTGCGGCATTATTTTCAGCGAGTATTAAAGGCAGCGATTTACTCAAGCAATTAGATTGGCAGCTGGGCTACAGTGTTGATTTACATGACACTGCACTGCAAGGCATTTATGCCCAAGCACGTTACAGTGCGCTTGCAATCAAGTTTGACAGCCAGTTATTTTCTTATGATTTGAATGCTAGCAAGCAATATCAGCATGGCCTGTTGGCTGATCAGTCAGTGCAAGGCGGCTATATTGCTGCCAGCCTGCCACTGAGCTTTGGAGAGTTTAAAGTACAGCCAGAACTGGCTTATAACTACTCAGAGATAGATGATGCAAATATCAAGCAAGAGCAGAGTTCACAGTGGCTTAGAGTCGGCTTGAAGCAATCTTGGAGCTATGACAGACAAGATTATGCCATTGGCCAAGCGATTGATGCGCGTTGGTATAGTGGCGATAGCGACACGCAAAATTGGCAGGGCTATGATGTTGCTGCGCAGCTATTTGGTAAAGCGCTGGCAATCCCTATGTATGCTAATTATAGCCAGCAATATAGAGATGATAGTGAGTTGCGATTAGGTGGTTTTAGCTCTTCGTTGTTATCAAAAAATATTCGCAGTGATTTTGTTTTTGCACCTGAACTGCCCTTTTACAGCGCTATTGGCAAACGCTATCAAGGTTATGGTGGAGGTATTAGTTGGGCAGAAGGCATGCCATGGTTGTACTATCAACAGCATCAGATTGACCAACAGGTATACGGGCAAAGCTATGGTGTGAAATGGCAAGGCCCCTTTAGTTTTGGCTTAGGCCCTGCAGGCCTCAATGATGTGAAGCTTGATTTTGGCCTAGTCAGAGTAGAAGGCGACAGCTTTGATGATGAGCTTAGAGGCTGGCTCGGGTTTTATTATTCGTTGTAAACGCTTACGCCTTGAGTCTTTTCACTCAAGGCGGTTATTGGTGACTTCTTATAGCGGCAAGCTTTGCCGCATAAATACTACGTTGTTGATGATCTCTTTCGAGATCCATAGCTTGTTTGAGTAATTTATGAGCGTCATTTAAATTACCTTGTTGATAACGGATTTTTGCAAGAGCTACATAGGGATCAGCCAAATAAGGTGCCTTGTTTATTGCTTCATCTATGTGTTTTTTAGCGCTCATTAAGCGCCCACTCAATGCTTCTGTTTCACCAAGAGCAATTAATTCATAAGGATCTTTTTCTTGAGCACCTAACAATGAATTAATTTGTTCAACTAACATTTCATTGCCAATATCTTCTGCGAGTACTTTGTAATTGCTTAGTAAGTTTAAACTTTGTAATTGCTGATCAAGCGCTGTTTGGTAAATTAATTGACTGGTTGTTTTATCGTTAATTCGACGATGTAATATAGCCGCAAGATTGAATAACTCAGCATCATTTGGGGCGTACTGATTAGCCTTAATTAACAAGCTATACACTTGATTATAATCATTTTCCAGTAAAGCATCAGCCGCTAAATTACTATAATATTTGGCAATGAGATCCTCATAACTAGCACTGCCAACATAAAAACTTCCTCGCGAAGGAAAATAGTCAATAAGTACTCCTGGTCGAATAAAAGTAATTTGATCTTCATCTTCAGTGAAAGGGCTATATAACTTAGTACGAAAATGGTTAGCAATAAATACCAGATTGCCTTCTTTGGCGTAAACAGGCTGGCTTGTCATTTCTTGAAAACCAGTTTCCAGATCAATTAAGTTTGCATAGGCTTGGGTTAATATTGCCAGACTTATACAGTTACCATGAGATAACTCGAGGGTTTGCTCTGCTGTGAGGGTATCGCCATGATAGCTAAAATTACTAAAGCTGCGTTCAATGTAGTTATAAAGAATAATATCGTCAGTTAAACCGTCTTGGCGTTGATTCTCGACATAAGATAGAAAGATCTTAGCTTCATCGTTGGGCAGTTGAAAAATAACTTGTTCTGAAGGGACTTGCTGTAACTCAAAGAGAGTGTGATTTAGTAAACTAGTTAGTGTTGGCGCAACCGAACTCTGCTGTTCTGTGCTTTTACAAGCTGTTAATAAACATATTAATAATAAAGAAAAGTAAAGTTTCATAGTCACCTCAGCGTTTAGATAAAGGTACGCTGAGGTAAAAATTTAATCAAGTATTAAATGCTGTCGCTGTTCGCCTTTGCTCGCGATTTCTTTGTGATTGTTTTTTACGATTACGGCGGCTAAGCCACAAGTAAAAACCAGTGCCTGCAAGCCATACTGGGCTTAGTCCAATCACGCACCATAAGATTTTACTGAGTAAACCGGCAAAATAACCAAAGTGTAATTTTCTAAAGCTATCAATTACTTGCCAACCAATGCCGACTTCGCGAATATCCCAGTTAGCTATATGTTCACCGGTTTGTTTATCATAAGTAACGGTGTTAGCGTATTCGCTTGCCAGTGGATTATTGCTATCAACTTCACCAAATAGCGTAATGTTTTCGTCAGGCTCCAGTGGCATAACTAAAAAAGTACCATTAAATGTCGGGATTTGTTTTTTGCTGTCATCTAGAATGGCTTGAAAGTTAATGGTATCGCTATGTAAGTTTTTAGTGAGTATAAAATGCTGTTCTTCTGCGTGTTCGACTACTTCGTGATACCACACAGCCCAATTAAAGTAGCCGCCAGTGATCGCCAAAATTAAAATAATGGGTGAGCCAAGTACCCCTGTCATTTTATGAATATCGCTTAGTACAATTTGCAGCGTCGCCTTGAAGCGTACTGAAAATAAACGTTGCCAAAATTTACGATAAATTATTAAGCCTGTAACGCCGAGGATAAATAGAAAGATTGCAAAAAAGAACCCAAGGACGGTGCCTGTTTGACCTGGTAGAGTTTTTAAATCGTTTAGCAAAAATGTGTAATGCAGTTCTAAAAACCAATCTGTGAAGTAGTGACTGGTGCTAACTGGCTGCGAGAGTATTTCGCCAGAATATTGATTGATATGAAATTTATACCAAGTGTCGGTACCGCGTTCGATTAAATAAACCCGATCAGCAGTATCATCATTAAATATTTCCCAACTACCTACTATATAGCTAGGAAATTCATGCTCAGCAACCGCTATTAATTTATCAATGGGTTTGCGTTCTGCGTGACTATCAACGACAAAGTGACTATCTGGCATGAGTAAGCCATCAATTTCACTTTTAAACACTAATACGCTGCCAGTAATACTGATCACAATAAGTGGAACTAAAGCACAAAGCGCAATCCAACTGTGTATTTTAAAAAGTGTTTTTCTCATAAGGCAAAGAGCTATCAAAATTAATTTGTTGCATGATAACAATTATCAATGTTATTTCAATTCTATGCGATGAGATGTTTACTTGCTAACTGCAAAGTGTCAGTCGAAAAACGGAAACTGTAAGGTTAACTTGCCGCATTAGCAATGAGTTTATTTTGTACAAATGGTTGCTTGTTTTTATAGGACCTTTACAATGCCGCGCCTTACATAAAGCATATAAAAACAGTAATTTACACTGATTTATTGTTTTGTTTATAAGTTGCTAACTTATTAATCAACTACTAACGAGCGAGGTCTACTTTGGCGCATTACCTGCCTATTTTATCATCATTTATTTTAGTGTTTAGCTTTTTACCGTTACTCAATAAAATTCGTAAAAATCGCAGTGTATCGGGTTTATCATTACTAATGATGGCCTTTGGTGTTGCCCAAAGTGTCTACTTTATTACATATAACTTGTACTTTGAGCGCTTTTATATGGTGCTGCCTTTTGTGGTGACTGGATGCTTAAGTGGCTTAATTTTGTATTATTTTGCCCGTTATAATGCAAAGACAAGAGAGCGAATTCAATTAACTGCCATGCTAGGCTTTTCGTTCTTACCATTTTTATTGTTGCTTAATCCTCAGTTAGAAACTGCACAGGTACTCACATGGCTTACTTTTGTGGGTTTGATCATGAGCTCTGTACGAGTGATGCCGCAAACCTATAAAACGCTGCGCAGTGGTGATATAAGCAACTTAAGTGCTCGTTATTTTAGTTTACAGTTTATAGCGGGTGTATGTGGTTTATTTGCAGAATTAGCGATGGCAGCACCAAGTACTTCGCATGTTTTAACGTTTGTGATGATCTTACTGACTAATGCCGCGCAACTTGGTTGTATTCAATATTATAAAATGCGCCCTGTCGCAGCTTGATATTAGCTAGATAAATTTAATACTCTTTTAGCTCAATTTGTGGCAAGTTATTAGAAACTTAGCCTGATAAATTGAGCAAAAATGCAACTCACAATCCATCAAATAGACGCTTTCACTAACGAGCTGTTTAAAGGTAACTATGCCGCAGTTATTGATTTAGATAATTGGCTTGATAATGAGCTAATGCTAAAAATTGGCGCAGAAAATAACGTCTCCGAAACCGCGTTTACTTGTCGTCAAACTGACGGTAGTTTTGCTATCCGTTGGTTTTCGCCGTTGATGGAAATCGATTTTTGCGGACACGCCACGTTGGCTGCCGCTTTTGTATTGTGTGAGCAATACAACTTATCGCAAATTCGCTTTCAAGCCGATGCGGTCGGGCAGTTAATGATTAATAAAAATGATGATGGCAGCTTTGCCATGACTTTTCCAAAACAAGCTCCTTTTGTTACAACAGAAATACCCTCTGAGCTATTTGCTGGCTTGTCTATACAACCAGTTAAGGTGTTGAAAAACAAACAAGCTTACTTTGCGATTTATGAAAGTGAGCAGGATATATTAAACCTTAAAACAGATTCAAACTTGCTAAAAACACTAGCTCCACTTGATGTAGTTGCAACCGCACCAAGCGCAAAATACGACTTTATTTCACGTTATTTTTGGCCTGCTAATGGCGGTGATGAAGATTACGTTACCGGCTCAATTCATACCGGTCTTGCGCCTTATTGGGCGCAGCAATTAGTTAAAAAAACCTTAAGGGCTTATCAAGCCTCTAGTCGTGGCGGCCATATGCAATGCGAAGTCAGTGAACATAGTGTTACTCTCACAGGATACGCAGTGCGGTATATGCAAGGCACAATTTATTTGTAAGTTTTTAACAGCTATTTTGCGGTAGTTTAATGGTGATTTGCGCGCCATCTGCTGTGTTAGCTAACTGCAATTGGCCGTTGTGCTTTTGCACAATATCATTACACAAGGCAAGGCCTAAGCCGTTGCCTTGTTTTTTGGTGGTGTATAAAGGTTGCAGGGCATTATCAATATTGGCAAAACCAGGACCGTTATCAGTCAGCTGTAATATTTGCATGTCGCTTTGTGCAAAACAGCGCAATGTTATGCAAGCTTGCTCTGCGCAGGCTTCATAGCTGTTTTTAAATACATTAATTAATAATTGTTCTATCAGTAGTTTATCGGCAAAAAAGGATGGGGAACCTGCGAAGTTAAGTTGAACGCTTTGTTCTTTGGCGTTGAGTATTGCGAGCGCTTTTAAATCAAAGGTTTGCGGTTTTGCGCTCGGTAAACGACTTAACTCTGAATAGGCTTTAATAAAAAGCAGCAGTGACTCACTGCGCGATTTAATCCGTGTTAGCACTTGTCTCGTTTGTATTTCGTCTAATTCATCTGCCGCCATTAGTGTATCTGTCATTGAGGCCATGGGCGTCAGTGAGTTGTTTAATTCATGCGATAAAATACGAATTAGATCAGCTTGTGATTGGCGCTTTGCATCTTGTAACTGATGGCCTATATAGCTGGCGGTAATAAGTGTTTGTTTAGCATCGCTCAGGGCAATGCGTTGTATTTGCCAATCCTGGTTTAATTTTGCATGGCTGCATTGGTTATTATCAAGGCTAAAACCACATTCTGTAAAAGTCATTCCTCGTAGTAATGGCGTTTTCAGCTGAGCATACATTGGGTGGTTAAAAAATATCAGTTGGCTTTGCTCGTTAAATACTGCAATAGGGTGTGGCCAATGCTGAAATAACCCATCAATTAAGTGCTCAGACTGCGGTTGTTGTGTTGTAAATAATGTTTCTATTTGTGCGCCGAGTATTGCCCATGGGGAGCTTGGATCACTGTAGCCTAAGCTAAGGTTACTTTGCCCTTGCTGTTTTGCATCAATATAAGCTTGTAATTGTGCCACGGGTGAAAAATGACTATGGAATAACCGATAGGCGCAAACAATCAATGCATAACTTAAGCAAACCCCTAAAGTGACGGTGAGTAGAGTGTCTTGGCTTAGTTGGTACACTAAAGCAGCAGTAGGAATAAGAATTGCGGCAAATATGGCGCTTAAAATGGCAATCATCTTGGCTTTATGGCTCATTTTAAAATGATTCATCCAAACCCTCTAATTGATATTTTTCCATACGCCGATAAAGCGCATTGCGAGAAATACCTAAGCTTTTAGCTGCCGCTGTGATCTGCTGATTATGTTGTTGTAGTACTTCGACTATGCGTTGTTTTTCTAGCTCCTCTAAAGTCAGCGCAGGGATAGATTGACTTTGTGTTGTTTGATAGTCGAGCATGATATGACTTATTTCAATTGCTTCACCGTTACAGATCAGCACAGCACGTTCGATTACATGACTTAATTCTCGAATATTGCCAGGCCAAGGGTGGTTTTTTAGCAACTCGCGAGCACTGGCGGATAATGGCAATATGGGCTTGTTGTACTTAGCCGCAAACTGATTGATAAAATGTTCGCACAGCGCAGAGATATCGTCTTTACGTTCGCGTAGCGCAGGCAGACGAATGACAAAGGTATTTAAGCGATAATATAAATCTTGGCGAAATTGGCCGTTTGTAATTGCGCTGGCTAAGTCTTGATTGGTAGCTGCGATTAGTCGCACGTTTATATTTTCGCTGGCGTTTGCGCCAAGCGGAGTGAACTCACCAGTTTCTAACACCTGTAATAATTTAGGCTGTAAATGAAACGGTAAAGTGCCGATTTCATCCATAAACAACGTGCCATTTTTAGCACGGCTAAATGCGCCTAAGCGGTCTTGCTTGGCATCGGTAAAAGCCCCTTTATGATGACCGAATAGTTCACTTTCAAATAACGACTCTGCTAATGCCCCCATATTGAGACTTATCAGCGGCGCTTCGCAGCGGCCACTGAGCAGATGAATTCGCTTTGCTAATTGCGATTTCCCGGTACCGTTTTCACCTAAAATTAATAAATTCGCATCGGTCGGCGCCAGTTGCTTGATGAGTGTCTCGAGAGACTGCATCGCGCTGGATTGAGCAATCCAACTAGTGTCTACAGGCTTTGCCGTTACGGACTTAATATGATTAGCAATTTGGCTTAGCAATTTTTCTTTACGCCATGGTTTTTCAATAAAATCTTTTGCGCCATTTTGTAAACCAGTGACTGCCAGCTCAATGTTAGCCCAAGCGGTCATTAAAATGACGGGAATATTTAATGGGTTAATTTGTGCAAGTAACGCGAGCCCTTCTTTTCCTGAGGTGGTATCACGAGTAAAGTTCATATCCAATAACACCAGTGCAGGCGTTAATCGGCTAAGCAATTGCATGCATTGCACCGGTCCATCAGCTTCAACCACGCGATAACCGGCTTGCTCTAACAGTAATGTGAGTGCAAAGCGGATATCGTCATCGTCATCCACAACCAAAATAGTGGGTTGGTTCATAATGGTCGTATTGGCAGCGTCTGCTGCCAACTCCTTAAATTTATTGCTCTCTAAGCGCACGCATAGGATCAGCATTTATAATACGCCATACTACCAAAACAATGGCAATAAAGACGATAGCAATCAATAAACTAGTAAATATTGTAAGTGCCTGCCAGGAAAATGCCGGCAACAAAGGTATTTGCAATTGCAATAGTAAGTAAATACCACATGCAAGTGTAATCGCAATGACAAGTGCGCTCAGCAGTAAACCATTAAAGCTTTTAATGGTGCGTTTCATCAGATTACTACGACTTGCTCCTGTTGCCATACGGATGGCAAGCTCAAAGCGTTTTAGTTCTGTAAAGCTGATTGCCATACCATTACTGCCCACCGCGGCTAACAATAGCGTTAATACCGATAATGCACTGATAAAGTAAAACTGTACGCGAGCTGGCATTGTTTGCTCATCCCAACGTTCAGTCAGTGTACGAGCTTTAACTTCGTTGACTTGTGGATGAGCACTTTTAATTGCTTGAATAATGGCGTTCTTATCAAACTCTTGCCCTTCTGGCAGTTGCATCACCAAGTTTATTGTTGAGGTGTTGCTCTTGTCAGTATAAAGCATAGCTGGGTAGCCTTGGTTTTTAGCCATGATAGTATAGGTATCGGCAACCACTCCAATGATACGTCGGCTAGCAATATTTTTTCCTACCACAGATTCAAGCGTACCGTCAGTCGAGATTTGTTTGGCAAAGGTCTCGTTAATAAGTGCTACATCATCTAAATCTTGGTATTGTGCTTGGCTAATATTTTGCCCAGCTAGTAATGTTAAACCAAAGCTATCCACATAATCAGCCGCTATGTTTATATTCATAAAGGTGAACCTTTTTTGGGTTTCATCATCCTGATTCATGCTAATTGTGGTATTAAAATTAAACGGTTCACCTTGGCTTTGTAATATGGTTATATTTGGTTGAATCTTTTGAACAGTCTGACTTAATTGGCGCTTTATATCGAGGGTGCCCAAAAAGCGTTGCTTCGCTTTTTGCTCGCTATCTTGGTCATTATCTAGCGCTACTTTTTGTGCTTCCAACTCGGCATTCGTTAAAAGAGCTTTTTCGTTATTGTGTAGGTTTACCTGAGCAACAAGTGTATTACCAGGGGTGAAACCTAAATCGACATTTAAGCTGTTATAAGCCGCATTTGCTAGCATCGCGGTACCTGTTAATATCACGGCGGCAGAGCTTAATTGTGCAATAAACAGTATGCGACTAAGCATGGTTATTTTCCCTGCATTAATGCCTTTATTGCCGTTATTTAAATTGCTAATCAGCTGCGTTTGATCAAATTGCTGGGTTGATAGAAACGCAAAAAACAAGTTGATAGTTAAAACGGCCACTAGTGCAACCAATATAGTTACGGCGTCAATTTTTACCAGTTCGAGCATCTCTATATTACCGCCACTGATTATGGGTAATATGCGGATCAACCACGCAGCACCTAATAAACCTAACACTGCGGCAAGTAAAAAGGTGCTGAGATTTTCTAAGAAACTCATCACCAGTAGCTTGTTGCGGGTGGCACCCATGCATAGGTGAGTTGCAAATTCTTGTTCACGCTGCTGATAGTGAGCAATAAATAAATTGAGTAGGTTTAGGCTTGCCATTATGAGTAGAATGGTGACAGCGGCGAGTAAAAACCAGATCATAGTTTGTTGCTCAGCCATTAAACTATCTCGATAGAGAACCGCAGTACTTTCTGGATTCATGCTTTCAAACATTTGCTTCATCGGGCCAAGTTGTTCACTTTCTTGTTGGTAATATTGCAGCCAGAAATCTTCGATGTCGCTTGTTGTAATTGCTTGCTGAGTTTTTCTAAACAGAGGTTGCAGGCTGCCATCAATCGTCATTTGTGTTGGCTTTGAAACTTGCTCTGCTAAATTGTAGTAAAGCCATATTTGCTGGGCGTACCTTTCGTCAGTTTCCGATAAAAAAGATGAAAAATCAGTAACAACGCCACGAACTTGCAGTGATTGGCCTTCAAGTTGTAAGGTTTGACCGATTACATTAGCATTATTTTGAAATGCACTGCGCCATAAACTTTGAGAAATCCACACTGCATTTTGGCTATTTTCTTGACTTGGTCGTTCGCCAACTAATAACTCGCCGCCGACTACCGTCATAAAGTTATCACTGGCATCAAAGCGCGATACAGGATAAGCAACCTCATCCACTTTTATAGCACTTTCATCTGCTTGAAAGCCTGCAAATTTGCCATACTGTTTATATTGTTCAGCTAACAGTGCAAGGCGTTTAGTGGTAAATATTGATACTCGCATATCGTCTGAGACAGCCATCGTCCGGTTAATTGTATAGAGACTTTGTTCGTCTTTAATATCGGGTAGCGGTTTAAAAATTAGGTTGCTACTCATTGCGACCACAACCAACACGGCTGCCAGCGTAAAGCTGAGTGTAATTAAAATGGGCAAAGATAGGCGCGGCAAAGTAAATAGCCTCAAAACGCCATGGCGCAGAGCGCGAAGGTAAAAACTCATGCTACCGCTTCCTTATGTTCAACAAGTACTTTGCCGTCAAATAAGCGAATTTGACGCTGTGCCATTTGGCTATACCGTTCGTCATGGGTCACCATGACGACAGTGGCACCTTGTTTGTTTAGCTCTAGCAAGAGTCGCATTACAGCATCGCCATTTTGGCTATCTAGATTACCAGTTGGTTCATCCACAAGTAGTAAGTCGGGGTTGCCAACTAGCGCGCGAGCAATCGCAACGCGCTGTTGCTGTCCGCCAGAGAGTTGGCTTGGTTTATGATGTAAACGGGCGCTCATGTTAACTGCCGCTAGTTGTTGCTCTACGGCGGCCTTAATATCTTTACTTGGCGTACCTCGGTGCTCCAGCGGCAAAGCCACGTTTTCAAATACGGTTAGGCTATCAATCAAGTTAAATGACTGAAATACATAGCCAATATGCTTATTCCTAACACTTGAGCGTTGATCAACATTGAGGCTGTGAGTGTCAATATTCGCCAGTTGATAGTCGCCATCGGTTGGCGTATCCAGCAATCCTAAAATACTCAGTAAGGTTGATTTTCCGCAGCCAGATGAGCCAGATATAGCGATAAACTCGCCTTTGTTTATTGTTAAAGAAACATCCTGTAGCGCATGAGTTTTAACTTGGCCTTTGCTATACACTTTATTGATGTTGTTAATGGTAACGAGTGCTGTCATGGTGTTTTTCCTTAAAGTTTTGCAGTATCTAGCGCCAAGTGGCTGTAAGTATGCCATTGGCTTAAATCATTTGTGATAATTTTTTCACCAGCGTTTGCACCTGCG
Source organism: Pseudoalteromonas sp. SR41-4 (assembly GCF_014163985.1). NCBI lineage: Bacteria > Pseudomonadati > Pseudomonadota > Gammaproteobacteria > Alteromonadales > Pseudoalteromonadaceae > Pseudoalteromonas > Pseudoalteromonas sp. SR41-4. Next base: position 64,623 of record NZ_JACJEI010000005.1, read on the forward strand.
GTGATGAGTAAATCTTTGCCCGTTAGCTCGCCAAAGGTGATCTCTTGTTGCTGTAATTGCGCTTGATTCGCTGAGTGTTTATAGAGCAGTTGCGCACCGAGAGGTTTTAATCCTGGTTGCTGGCTCACATAGAGGGCATTTTCTTTACGCTCAACAAATACTAAAGCATTGACAGGCTGCGCAGGACGCAGATTGGTCGGTAATGGTTCACTCAGGTGTACTTCGGCAATAATAAAGCCGTTTTCGACTACGGATGTTAGTTGCTTAACTGTGCCTTTTAACATGCCTGATGGATGTTTTAGTTCGACTCGAGCACCAAGTGTTATGCGCTCAGCAATGCGTTGCGGAATATTTAATTTAGCCATTAGTTGGCTTTTTGAGCCCACTCGCGCCATAGCTTGTCCTTGGCTTACTCGCTGACCAAGTTCAATATCTAAGCGCTGTAATGTACCTGCAATCCCTGCGATGATTGTTAATGCCGTCACTTTATTACTGACTAAATCTACTTGTTTTTGTTGCTGTGTTAATAAAATTTGTTGCTGCTGCAGTTCTAACTTGTGCATTTCTTTTTGTTTTTCAAAACGGTAGATTGCAAACTCAAGACGCTTTTTAAGTTGTTGGTATTTCAACGTAGCTCGTTCTAAATCAATTTTGGCGGCGATACCTTGCTCTGATAAGCGCTGATTGACATCAACATCTAATTTAGCGCTTTGTATTTGGCTATCAATATCAGCAAGCTCAGCTTGAAAGGTCAGCTGCTCATTTTGTTTTTGAAATTTAAATGCAGCAAATTCAGAGTGCATACGTTCTAGCTTGGCTTGAGCTTCAAAAAATTGCTGTTCTAGATCTGGGTTGGTGAGTTTGGCAATCACAGTGTCAGCTTCAACATCTGCGCCAGCACGTAGATAAATTTCACTAACTTGACCAACTGCAGGGGCACTAATTAGGCGCTCATAGCGTGATGCATATTGACCATACACCGGCGTCATAATATCAATATCACCTTGTTGGACGGTCACCACATTGAGCGTACTCGCATTTAGCTGCGGCACAGCAGGTTGCACAGCAAAATAGCTGATGCTTGCAAGCAGTATGAGTGCGGCAACAATGAGGGCTATTTTAACTTTGTTTAGTTTTGTGGTTTTCTCAATATTAATATTCATAATCTACAAATCTACGTGGTTGATAGTGTAGTTAATGAAAGTTTGATGCCAGAAATAAATACTGTTTATTTTCAGTTGGTTAAGTTTTTATATGGTGATTATAAAGTGATAGCTGTTCGATATCGAACACGCAGGTGTTCGGTTTTAAAAATAAAAAAGGCCACACTTGAAGGTGCGGCCTTATTATTGCGTGGTTAGTTATGCTTCGAGCGCTTTATTGATTAGGCGATCGATATACTTTTTATGTGCTTTTGTCGCTGTATCTGCACCCCATGGCGTGCTGCTGTCTGCAATTTGAGTTAATTGATAAAGCGCTGCAGTTTTTGCTAAGTTATCGTGCTTGCTTGGTTTACCTAGTCCCGCGATAGCAATTAGCTGATTGACATATTCAATTTGCAAGTTATGACTGATTGAATTAGCTGCTTTACTGTCAATAAAAATACTCGCCGTTAAATCGTTCATAAACTGACTTAAGCTATATTCATTACCGTATAGTGCCGTGTCTGAGATGCGTTGCATAACAGCGGGGTGGAGTAATTGGGCTAATACTGATTTTTGCATCCCCAAAATCATTTTATGTGGTTTTGGATCTTCATTTTTGCCGTAATGATTAAAGCCGCGACGTTGTTGTTGCATGTAGTTATATAGAGGCTGCATGCTGGTAAGTACATCTGGGGCAAATACATTTTTCGCTAAAATTTGCATGGCTTGTTGTTGGCGCTCTAGTGGCACAGGGGTAAATGGTGCAACAGCATCATTACCACCCACAACAGCGCGCTCTACGTAGACTCCGCCAATTTGGCGAGAAATTATATTCGCTTGGGTGCGATATTGACCAAATAAGCTGTTTGCTGAGATCAGTAATTGTTGGTGTGACTCACCAGCAACACGCGCTTTATCTTTGAGCTCAGTAAACAGTTTGTTGATTAGCGCCATGCGATCAGCACCATACGCTGCTGGGTTTGATGACATATCGCCAATCATCACGCGAGGATCAATATGCCTACCGGGTGCGCGCATATCATCGGCATCGTTACCAAACGCAAGTTTGTGTTCGATTGAACGGGCTAAAATCTTTTCAAGGCGTTGCTGTTCAGCTGCTTCATCCGCTAATGCTTGGCTGTAACCAAACTCAATTGCCCAATCATCATAAGGACCAGGCTTGGTTTGGAAAATATCACCCTGAGCCATACCAATAGGAGCAATATTAGCAGGGGCATAATCCATCACTGAACCTGTTACGATCCCTTGTGTTTTATTTTTGTCGTGAACGTCTTTTTCATTCCACAAAATGGATGATTTCATATTGTGGTTTAAACCTAGTGTGTGGCCAACTTCATGTAGCACTAGTTGGGTTAAACCTTGACGTAAAATTTCTTTGTCTTCAATGCTTGCATCGGTTGAAAGGCTGTTTGCTAGCATCATATTTTGTTGTATTTCATGTCCTAGCGAGCAGTTTAGTTCACCGGTATTAGCAGCACCATTGCTGTGGCTCATAGTGCCTTGTGTAAATAGCGTATCGTAAATCCAGCGATTTTTCATAAATACAAACTCAAGCATGATGTCTGAGCCTAAAATTTCACCGGTTAATGGGTTTGCTAGGGCTGGACCGTAGCCGCCAAATGGTGGCTTTGGTGATGAAGTCCAACGTAGCACGTTGTAGTTGATGTCGCCTGCGTCCCACTTTGCATCATCCGGCTGGATTTTTACTTCTATAGCATTTTTAAAACCAGCCTTTTCAAATGAGCTATTCCATGCCAGGGTTGCTTTTGCAATGGTGTCGCGCCACTCAATTGGGGTGGTGTTTTCAATCCACCAAGTAATTGGTTTTACAGGTTCGGATAACGCAGCGCTTGGATCTTTCTTTTGTAAGTCCCAACGCTTGATCACATCATTATATGGTGCCCAGTCTGGGGAGGTCATTTGATCAAACTGATTTGTGAAATAACCAATGCGAGCATCGTCAATACGAGATTGGTAATCATTCTTTGGCAGTGCTACGAATGAATGCTGTACCTTTAAGGATACGTTGCGAGGATCACTTACTGCACTTGAGCCGCGCACGCTTGGGTTAGCATTTTCAAATACGTAGTCAACAACAATATCGAGGTTATTAGGGTAAGGGCGCTGTTTGATAATACGTGACTTTTTGTCGCTCAATTTACCAAGATTAAAGCGTTTTTTGGCATTTTTATCATCTGGGTTTGGCCAAGGAGAAACTTTATGTAGTGCTTCACTTAAAAATAGTTTGTTTACATTAAAAGCAATTTTGCCTTGCTCTTGTTTTTCAATCTTAATACTAGCTAGTACCGCTTCACTGATGTTTGCATTAGCAGCTTTTGCAATAGCACTACTTTCATCAAACTGGTAACGAGGTGTTTTACTGATAATATCTATGCGATCAAAATACTTTCTAAATTCAATAAGCTTTGTTTCACGATAAGCCCCACGGAAGTGACCAGCATCAGTAACGCCATCGACAGTATGGGCAAAGTACACAAATGGGGTATCAAGCTGTGATTCATCAATTACCATTAAGTGATCACCGGTTTTTTCATCTTGATAGAGGCTAAATATCCCCGCAAACTCGGTTTTATCTTTGATCAGCTCGGCAATGGTTTTGTCTTTTTTTTCGTCTTTTTTATCTGCGGCCAAAGCGTGGCCGTTGGTCGCTAAAGCTAAACTTAATGCTAGCGTAATGGTTGTTAACTTCATTTTATACTCTTTATTTTACTTGTTAAAATCTTATTCAGTGTACCCAAACTGACTCGGGAAGAAACAAATCTAGGATGAAATTCCTAAGCTTGTTTTTATCATTTTGATTTATATGGTTTATTTTTTATATCAAAATATAACAAAAAATATTAAATAATAGATTAACAATGGTTTTTTAAAGCTTTTTAAAGATATCAATTTTTTTGTAACAGTTGCTTACAAATGTCACGTTAATGTTTCATTCAGCTCTGTTATTATGGCTTTAGTAAAATATTAAGGGGACTGATTATGCGAACAACGATATTAAAATGGGGACTTCCTTTTGTCGCGCTTGGCATAGGGATTGTTGGCTTTGTGGGAATTAATGCGATTGCCCAAGAACCAGAAAAAAAAGAAATAGTCGACACTCGGCCGGTTGTAAAAGTTGAGGCTGTGGCTGCCAACGATCACCAAGTAATGATTAACAGTTATGGTGAAGTAAAACCGTTGGAAAACACACAGCTTTCAGCACAAGTGTCAGGTGAAGTTGTTAGTTGGCATCCTAATTTTGTCGCCGGTGGTATTGTTGGACGTGGAGAAGTTCTATTTACTATTGAAAAAGATAATTACGAAGCGGCTGTACTGCAAGCTGAAGCTGAACTAGCTCGCGCGCAGGCGATGTTAATTGAAGAGCAAGCGCAAGCCAAAGTAGCAGAAGACGAAGCTAAGCGATTCCCTAGCAAAGCACGCACCGATTTATTTTTACGTAAGCCACAAGTGCTAAGTGCACAAGCGTCAGTTAAGTCAGCGCAAGCAGGATTAAAACGTGCACAGCGTGATTTAGACAACTGTGAAGTAACCGCTCCATACGATGCATTAGTTATTAATCGTAATGTTGGTGTGGGTCAATTTGTTTCTATGGGCGCACAAGTTGCTGAATTAAATAATATTGAAACCGCTGAAGTCATCATACCTATAGCTGGGTTTGATAGTGTTTTTTTACCTGAGCGCGTCAAAGGCGTCACTGCAACAGTGATTAAAACGGGCTTAAATGGTTTTACTCGCCAAGCGGTAATAGATCGTGATTTAGGTATTGTTGATAATGCTACGCGTATGAGTAGTTTGGTTGTTCGAATTGACGATCCGTATGGTTTAGTGAATAAACAACCAGCGATTAAGTTTGGCACTTATGTACAAGTTAATTTTGCCGGCACCATGCTTAATAATATCTATCGTTTACCGCAAGAACTGGTGAATAACCAAATGGTATGGATAGTTAATGATGAACAGCAACTTGAACCACGTAAAGTGAAAGTGATCCGCGAAGAAGGAGAGTTCTTTTATATTAGTGATGGTTTAGAGGCTGATGATCAATTAGTTGTTACCTTACCGGAGTATCCACAAAAAGGCATGGCAGTAAAAATTGCAGGCCTTCAAGATGCTAAAGAAATAGAGGCACCGAAAAGTGCATCTACTGAACAACTATAAAAGGTAGATTGAGTTATGAATAACACCGAACTACCCAACAAGGCTAAACAAACAGGGGTAATTGCTTACTTTGCTAATAACTCTGTTGCTGCTAATTTAATGATGTTTTTTATCATTGTAATGGGATTGATAAGTTACTTTACGATTCAGCGACAAATGTTCCCTAATATAGAAATTAACTATATTAATGTGTCGGCGAACTATCCTGGAGCCTCGCCACAAGAAATTGAAGAAAGTATTCTAATAAAAATTGAAGAATCATTAAAAGATATAACAGAGATAAAAAAAGGGGTGTATCGCGCATTTCGAAATGGCGGCACGGCCAGCCTTGAAATAAACACTGATGCCGAACTTACCGACGTGCTTGATAAGGTAAAACTACGCGTTGATGGTATTGCCACTTTCCCTGCTGGAATGGAACCGGTCACCATAAGTCAAGTGGAGTTTCGCCAAGACGTAATAGGTATGACGCTGGTGGCCGACTTACCCTTAATTGAATTAAAACCTATAGCCAATCAAATTGAGAATGAGCTGTTACAGCTATCTAATGTGTCATTGGTGGTTAATGACGTTCCTCTGGATGAGATCGCAATAGAAATTGAACCAGATACATTACGCCAATATAATTTAACTTTGTCGGACGTGGTAAATGCTGTACGTCGTTATTCGGCTAACTTTTCAGCTGGGCAATTAAAAACAGATGCAGGAGTTATTTCGGTTCGTGTAGAGAATCAGTTTTACTCGGGTGAAGAGTTTAGACAAATTCCGGTTAAAATTGGCGCTAATGGCGCAAAAGTATTACTACAAGATATTGCTGTTATTAAAGACCAGTTCACTGAAGGGGAGCGTTACTTTAAGTTTAACGGTGAAAATGCGGTTTACTTATCGGTAAAAGCAACCGAAGATCAAAATATTATTCCGGTGGCTGACTCGGTAAAAGCGTATATTGATCAAAAAAATAAAGAGTTACCGCTCGGTGTGCGTTTAGAGCCATTAATGGACTTTACCTACTACCTAAATGCGCGCTTAGATATGATGAAAGCTAACTTATTTCAAGGCGCTATTTTGGTAGCAATCATGCTTTCGTTATTTTTACGCTTTAAATTAGCGCTATGGGTAATGATTGGCTTACCTGTGTGTTTTTTAGGGGCGATGATGTTGATGCCGCTGTTTGGTGTCACTATTAATATTGTGTCCCTGTTTGCCTTTATTATGGTGCTGGGGATTGTGGTGGATGACGCCATAGTCATAGGCGAAAGTGCCTACACCGAAATAGAGAAAAAAGGCGGTGGTGTTGTTAATGTGGTCAATGGCGCTAAGCGAGTGGCAACCCCTGCAACCTTTGGTGTACTAACAACTATTGCCGTGTTTGCTCCGTTTACGCTTTCGAGTGGTCCTGAAAGTGCCTTCTTTTATGGTATTTCAGTGGTGGTTATTTTATGTTTAGTTTTCAGCCTCATTGAATCTAAATTAATTTTACCAGCACATATTGCGCATACGCATTTCTCACCTATTAATCCTGATGGTTGGCGAGCACGTTTTAATAACCGTTTTTTTGGCTTTGTTAATGGCCCTTATAAACAATTTATAGTGAACTGCATAAAATGGCGCTGGACGGTGATGTTTGGTTTTATTGCGCTGTTAATTTTAACCTTTGGTTTAATTTCATCTAATCAAGTGCGTATGATCCCTTCACCTAAGGTACCTCATGACTTCCCGCAAATTAATGTAGAAATGAACGACAATGTATCCGACATTCAAACCATTAATGCGATACGTGAAATTGAAGCTATGGTGCTAGAGGTTGATAGACAAACAGAGCGTGAAGAAGGCCAGAAGATGGTGCGTGATGTGCTAGTGTTCAATCAAGGTCGCACTGAAGCGCAATTACTCGCACCATTAGTTGACGAAGAACTGCGTCCATATAATGCATTTGAGCTATCTCGACGTTGGCGTGAAGCGATGCCGGTTATCGCTGGTGTCAAATCATTAACTATTCAAGATGATGTTGGCGGCGGAGGCGGCGGTAGTGGTGGCGAGTTTGGCTATTTACTATATGGCTCTGATATCGATACGCTTAATGATGCGGGTCGTCGTTTTATACAGCTATTACAACAGCAAGAAGGTTTGTTTGATATTAGCTCAACTATCGATCCTGCCAGTAAAGAAGTGCAAATGAGCTTAAAACCAGTTGCCTATGACTTAGGCTTAGATCTGGCGGCAATTGCGAACCAAGTAGGTGCAAGCTTTTATGGTGGTGAAGCGCAGCGCGTTATTCGCCGTGGTGAAGAGGTTCGGGTGATGGTGCGTTATCCTAAGCTCACTCGTGAGGCATTTTCATCACTTAAGCATGCGGTTGTTACAACGCCACAAGGCCGAGAAGTTTTATTAGGTGATGTGGTTGAGCTAACAGAAACACCGGGCATTAGTTATATTCGCCGTGAAGGTGGTTATCGTACTGTTTACGTTTATGGCAACATTGACGAGGAAGCAATTGAACCGAGTGAGGTAGTCAAACAAGTTAAAGAAAACTTACTACCACAGCTTCAAGAAGAATACCCAAGTGTTAAGTCTGAATTAGGCGGTGCAATAGAAGAGCAGCAAGCGCAAGCAAATGAGCAGCAACTGTTTTTTGCAGGCGGGATGATTTTAGTTTACATATTATTGGCCGTACCGCTTAAAAGTTATTCACAACCTTTAATTGTAATGTCGGTTATTCCATTTAGTCTGACAGGAGCAATTTGGGGTCACTTTTGGTTTGGCTTAGACATTAGTCTAATGTCGGGTTTTGGATTAATTGCCGCAGCAGGGGTGGTTATTAATGACTCCTTGGTAATGACTGATTTTATTAATCAAGCACGCCGTGCAGGAATAGATATTAAAGATGCGGTTATAGAGGCCGGTTGTGCTCGTTTTAGACCTATATTGCTGACATCTATTACTACATTTGCAGGCGTATTGCCGATTATGTTTGAAACCAGCTTACAGGCTAAATTTGTAATACCTATGGCAGTTGCACTTGGTTTTGCTGTGATGTTTGCAACCTTAATTACACTTATTTTAGTGCCATGTCTGTATATTATTTTAACGGATATTGGGGGGTTGTTTAAACGTCCATTTACTAGCCAAAAGGTTAAAGTAAGCTAACTTTGAGTGTTAAGGTTTTGCTTACACCATAATAAAAAGCCAACCAGCTTAAGGTTGGCTTTTTTATTTTATGTCGACACAACTAAGTGTAAGTTTATGAATTGTATGTAATAAATCATGTTTGAGCAGCTGTTTATAATACTGGTAGCTTTGAGTTTAATTACAAGAGGCCAGCTATTGAGACGTAAATTAACCTTGTTTTTACAGAAAATCTCTTAACCAGAGTGCAGGTTAATTAAACTTAAGTGTCAGCTTTAACTTTTGATTACATTCTTTAGTTTGATCTTCGAGCTATGTCACACTATACTCACGCTGTTTTGGCAAACTAACCGAAAGGTTAGGACGCAAAGTTTCCGGTCTAAGGTTTTAGCATTAAAACTAAGATAGCGGGGCCGTCGCACAGGGTAATACCAACCTCACTGTGTGTCATCAGCCCTACAATGTAGTTAAAAGTATTTCTTTTATCCAATAAATGCTGGATAGTACCTATTAGATATTCTTAAGGTGTTGCTTTGTTTATGCATACGTCATTGGCCTGTGGAAATTGGATGCCAATAGGTTGTCTAAATCATCATACCCAATTGTTTGTAGGTGATATGGTGACGGTGACTTTTTATGACACGCAAGGAGAGCTAGTCGATTTATCATTTCAATATGAAATTATCACGGAAGAACAAGGTGAGCCACATAATTGGCCACGCTTTGTCGCGGAATATATTAATACTCATATACCCTTAGTCGAAGCAGGAAGAATGACTGAGCAAGGTTTAGTGGTAGCTTATCGTTCAAACCAGATTTATGCACTCGAAGGTTGCGGGATTACTCGTGCGGAATTAACTTTTCAATGTATTGCTAAATGTGATGATTACCAGGTTGTTAAGCCCGCATATGATTATATCTATCCTGAAAAGTGTGGTGTATATAATGCGGGTGTAAAAGTATTACAGCCAAAAACAGGCTTAATTTATAAATGTAAACCTTGGCCTTTCAGCCAGTTTTGCAATGTGAAAGAAGAAAATAATCCACTTTACGAGCCCGGTGTTGGACAAAGTTGGCACCTTGCTTGGCAGCAAGTTTCCCCTTAATGCTATTTAGCATTTTTCGGCCCACTCATTGAGTGGGCTTTTTTATGCACTTTTGAAAATTATGTTAAACTCCAGCCATCGAAATTTTTTATTGGTTTTTCTGTGGCTCTATCAAACTTATCGTTGTCTTCACTTCCTAATGCTCCTGTTGCGCGTAAACAGCCGCACACGTTAACAACACACAAAAAAATACGCATTGATGATTATTATTGGATGCGTGATGACGAACGTACAGATCCAGCGATGCTGGCACATTTAGCTGCTGAAAATGACTATTGTGAACAGCAACTAGCGCCTATTCAGTCTTTTCAGAAGCAACTGTTCGAAGAACTAAAAGGGCGGATTGTTAAAGACGATAATACTTTTCCCGTTAAAGATGGCCAGTATTGGTATCACTCTGAAGTACGTGGCGATGATGAATATTCTCGCCATTACCGTAGTCGTCAGATGGATGCCGCAGATAAGCAGCTACTGTTAGATGTAAATATACTTGCAGAAGGTTTTGAATTTTATGAATTAGGCGAGGTGGCAATTAGTCCTAATGAACAATTGTTGGCTTACTCTGAAGATACCGATGGCCGTCGTATCTATACCGTAAAGTTTAAAGTTATTGATAACGATGATTTACTTGAAGATGTATTAGAAAACACCGAAGGGCAAATCGTTTGGGCAAACGACAATAAAACGGTTTTTTACGTAAAGAAAGACCTTAAAACGTTATTAGGTTATCAAGTTTATCGCCATGTATTAGGTACTAAGCAAGCGCACGATGTATTGGTATATGAAGAGCAAGATCGAAGCTTTTTTATGGGGCTTGGTAAAAGCCGTGATGAGGGGCTGATCATTATTGATTTAGCCACTACAGAAACGAACGATACTTGGGTGCTAGATGCTGATCAGCCGCAAGGAGTGTTTACTCAGTTACTGCCACGCGAAGAAGGGCATGAGTTTGATGTTGATAAACTCGGCGATACGTTTTATATCGTGACTAATTGGCAAGCTAAAAACTTTCGTTTAATGACGGCTAATACAAGTACCATTGCAGATAAAACACAGTGGCTTGAGCATACCCCTCATCGTGATAGCGTTTTATTAGAAGGCGTAGAGCTGTTTGACGATTTCTTGGTGCTTACTGAGCGCGAGCAAGGACAAACACGCTTTGTGGTCATTAATAAGCAACAGCAGCGTATGACCTTAGAATTTGATGATCCTTGTTATTATGCTGCCATTGCAATGAATCCTGAGCATGATACGCACGTAGCTCGTATTTATTACTCAAGTCTCACCACGCCAGGTTCATTATTTGAAGTAGACTTAAATAATGGTGATAAAACTTTATTAAAACAACAGCAAGTATTAGGCAGTTTTGATCCGCAAAACTATGCCTCTGAAAGATTAATGGTAACAGCGCGTGATGGTATTAAAGTGCCCGTGTCGCTGGTTTATCGTAAAGATAGTTTTGCTAAAAATGGCACTAATCCACTGTTTCAATATGGTTATGGGGCGTATGGCATAACCATCGATCCGAGCTTTTCGAGTACCTCATTAAGCTTACTCGATCGTGGTTTTGTGTATGCCATAGCACATGTTCGTGGTAGTGAGATGTTGGGCCGTGATTGGTACGAGCAAGGCAAAAAACAACATAAGCAAAATAGCTTTAACGACTTTATTGATGTAACCAAAGCATTGGTTGAGCAAGGTTATGGTGCGCAAGATAAAGTGTTTGCTTCAGGGGGTAGTGCCGGTGGCTTACTAATGGGAGCGGTTGTTAACCAAGCGCCAGCGCTTTATTTAGGAATTGGCTGCCATGTGCCATTTTTAGATGTGCTAACCACCATGCTGGATGAGTCAATACCTCTAACTACCAATGAATACGATGAATGGGGTAATCCAAATGACCCTGCCTATTATGATGTGATTGCTCAGTATTCACCGTATGACAATATTACCGCACAGGCATACCCACATATTTTAGTGACTACCGGTTTGCATGATTCACAAGTGCAATATTGGGAGCCGATGAAGTGGGTGGCTAAAATGCGTGAATATAAAACTGACGATAATATTTTGGTGTTTAAAACCGATATGGATGCCGGTCACGGCGGCGCATCAGGGCGTTTTAAAAGCTTGGAAGAAAAAGCCCTTGAGATGGCATTTTTTATTAGCCTAATAGACTTTTAATCCCGCAGGGTTTACTTTTATAGTGCGCTGTGTGAAGTATAGGACCTGTTTATCTTTCGAGGTTACTTTTGCCGCAGTATGTTTGGTTTTTAGGCAAGGCAGAGCCTATGTAGTGTGGTTATTCCCCATAAATAGGCGATAACGTAGCATAAATGCCAAACATGCGCTGCCCGAAGGGTTCTGCCTAGGGGCGATTAACTCTTTGTTATTACATGGATGTAAGTAAGGGGCGATAGCAGGACGCGGTAGCTTTGCTCGATTTTTACTTAGCCCACTAGGTTACAAATCTCGCGCCGCGATTAAATCGCCCCTAGATTGAACAAATTTTAATCCTGAAAGGTCAACAGGCCCTAAATAACAAAGGAACCGTGTTATGTGTTTAGCTGATGAAATAAAACGAAGGAATAACGTAAAAATAATTGGGAAAGGGCAGAAAACGCTGCTTTTGGCTCATGGTTTTGGTTGTGACCAAAACATGTGGCGCTTTTTAATTGCGTCATTAGCCGATAACTTTAGCATTGTTTTATTTGATTACGTTGGCTCGGGCGCGTCCGACATTTCACAATACAGCAAACAACGTTACAGTAATTTAGACGGGTATGCGCAAGATGTTATAGATATATGTGACGCCTTACAGCTATCAAAGGTGGTATTTGTTGGCCACTCGGTTAGTAGCATGATTGGTGCTATAGCTGCTAATAAAAAGCCTGAATATTTTTCAAACTTGGTTATGATATGCCCGTCGCCATGCTTTTTAAATGATCCACCAGATTATGCAGGGGGATTCGAAACACAAGATCTACTCGAACTCCTTAGTATTATGGATAAAAATTATATTGGCTGGGCTAATTACCTTGCACCATTAGTGCTTGGAGATAGCAACACCCATGAATTTATGCGGGAGTTGTCAGGCAGTTTTTGTTCAACGGATCCTGTGATTGCCAAAACATTTGCAGAAGCAACGTTTTTATCTGATCACCGACACTTATTAACAGATATTAATCAGCCGACATTAATTTTTCAAAGTCAAAATGATGCATTAGCCGCCGTGACTGTGGGTGAATATATGCATGAGCGAATACCACACAGCAAGCTTAGTGTAATTGCAGCTGATGGACATTGTTTGCACATGACACACCCGAATGAAATTGCGCAAATAATGATTGAATATTTGCAGTAACCTCAGTGAACAATACAATTACGCAATACAAAATTAATTACACTCCAGATGACTTTGCCTGTGGTGCCTGTGTGACTGACGCTAACAGAATCATTATTTACGTTAATAGTTACTTTACCAACGAACTCCAATGGCAGCCAGAGGTGTTGCTGGGGAAAAATGTAGATACGGTGTTTACTAAGTCATCAAAAATATTTTTTCAAAGTTATTTAATTCCCACCCTATTACATGAAAAAAAATGTGAAGAAATGCAACTTCTTATAATGAACGGCAAAGGCGAGCGTTTACCTGTTACAGTGAATGCGCATATTGGGTCTGATCATTGTATTTATTGGAGTTTTTTTAATGCCTCGAAGAGAGATTTACTTTATGAGGAGTTACTAAAAACACGTTCAGTATTGGAAGCACAAGCCGAACAGTTAAAGCAGCTGGCTGCTACTGATGAGTTAACGCAATTACTCAACCGAAGAGAAATGAAAGTCAGAAGCACGCTAATGCTTGAGCAAGCTGCAAGATCGCATCAGATTGTGAGCTTATTAATGCTCGATATAGACTTTTTTAAAATCATAAATGATACCTATGGCCATATGAAAGGTGATGACATACTAAAAGAATTGGGTGCTAAGCTTAACAGCGAGTGCAGAAAAACAGATCTTGTTGCGCGTATTGGTGGTGAGGAATTTTTAATTATGTTACCAGATACAAATCAAGAGAATACGTTACTATTTTGCCAAAAGCTGCATGCGTTAGTTGCAACAATTAAAGTTGAAAATACGCCAATAACAATAAGTATTGGTGTGAGTATTGCTGATGAAAAAATGTCTTTTGCCGCGCTTTACGCCCAAGCAGATAAGGCGGTATATCAAGCAAAAGAGCAAGGCCGAAATAGAACTGAATTTTTTCAAGCGGTAAAGTAACTTAAAACATCACAGAGTATGTTTATTAAGTAGGCCAGCTCTTTAAAAGCTGGCCTACTTGTGGTTATCTAAAAATTAATTTAAATAGGCTTTAAGCATCCACACTAGCTTCTCTTGCTCAGTAATATAATCACTCATCAATGAAGCCGTACCTTCATCTTGTGCATCACTTGCTTGCTCTAAAATATCGCGCTGCATTTTAATTAAGATGCTGTAACCAGCGAGTAAGTTTTCGACTGCTGCGACACCATCACTGATATTTTTTGCTTCTTTAATTTTGCTGATCTCTAAGTAATCAGAAAATGCATGCAGTGGTGCGCCATCAAGCGTTAAAATACGCTCAGCGACTTCATCTACTTTTAAAAGTAATAGGTTATAAATTTCTTCAAACTTGATGTGTAGTTCAAAAAAGTTGCGACCTTTAATATTCCAATGAAAACCGCGGGCATTCATATATTGAATTTGATAACTACTTAGCAGGGTATTGAGTGACTTGACGATATCTTCACTTTTCGCGCTGTTAAGACCAATTGCGTTTACCTGTGACATAACTTCTCCTTAATAAACTGATAAGATGTTTTCTAAACACTGAAGCAAGTATCAGCCATTTTTAGTAATCTGTAAAATGGTTAAAATCGATAACCTTAATAGATTTTACCTATTAGCCAACCTGCTGTAGTAATTAATTTGTACGTACAATAGAGATGGGCTCCAATCTTTAAAAAACCACCCCAAAAATCAAAATAACCGCAAATCGCTTAATAAAAGCACAATAAGATGATCTAAAACAAGCTTTTATAGCAAGCTATTACATGGCGAGTGGTTATTTGATTTAGGTCAAAATTAACGTTTTTAGTCGGCGCATAATCAACACAGATAAATTTGATGGAGAGATAACATGCAGGCTAAAACACAAAAAGAAAGTAAAATGGAATTAGTTGTTATTGGTATAGCGTTGATTGCATTTGTAGTTGGCTTAGTCGGCCATTTAGCAGGAGCAAGCTTTGCTAACTTTGATACCTTTGGTTATATCGCAGCGCCAACACCACTGATCTTAGCAATCATCGCATTTGTTGCCTATAAAGTGGCTGCTAGTGCAGAAGATTAAACCAGCAACTCAACAATATAATTCATCACTTGGCGTGAGTAGATCATACTGGTGTGACTTAAATGAAACACTTTATGTTCTGCCATGCCTTTGAGTTTGGTTTCATCAATTAATACCGTGCCATCTGATTGACTACCTTTGGCAATTAGCGGCATGAGGCCGATCGGTAAATCGCCAGCAATACTATAAAGCTTGGCATTAAATGGCCAATCACCATTTTCGGTCAGTAAAAATTCCACACTGTTTTTTAAAAATATATCAAAGCCTTTTTGCTGCATTCTGCGGGCTATATGGCTGCCTTTATGCGGTGTGCCTAAAGTAATAACTTTTGTTACGTTTTGGCTTTGCTCTGAATTTGCAGCAAGGTATGCGCGCGCCACCAGTCCGCCCATTGAATGACAAACAAGGGCCGTATTTTTATCATTAATAAAATTATCAATCTGTTTAAAAATAGCGGCGCGATCGGGAGACAATGTATTGTAAGAGAGGTTGAGAATATCCAACCCAGACTTTTCGAGCTGCGAGCATAAAGGGCGCATTACAAAGCCAGACATATACAATCCGTGTAATACCACAACGCGTTTAACAGTCATACACCCTCTTAATCTATTGAACCTACAATTACATTAATTGTACTGGTTTTATTTCAATGTTAACTGAATCAGAGCTCACCCATACATCACCATCTTGAATGGTAATAGTCAGCGATATATTGCGATCAACCAGCGCTGCCAGCGCTTGAGTTGTAGCAAAATCTAAACTAAAAATACTTAAATTTTTAAACTCATACAATTTAGGTTGATGCTTTTGCCACCAAATTGCTTGGTTGTTTTCACCATAAGTGTATAGCACCACTTTTTTAGCTTTATTACAGGCTTTTTTAACACGCTTTTCATCAGGTAAACCAAGCTCAACCCACAGCTCGATCTCATCGCTATAGCTTTTATGCCACAGCTCTGGTTCATCATCAGCCGATAAACCCTTAGTAAATTCTAAACCATCACAGGCATTAAGTGCATAGGCAAGCAAGCGGATCATCAAGCGTTGCTCGGTTTCTGAAGGGTGTTGTGCCAAGGTTAAATTAAAGTCTTGGTATACGTTGCGGTCCATATCGCTTAGCGATAACTGCGCTTTAATAATCGTCGATTTAAGAGCCATAACAGTTTATTTAAAAAAATTTGCGTCAGTATAGCGCAATAATACCCAAACCACCTCAAGATACAGAGCCCAGCGTTTCACAGGGGGTTAATACCAAGGCGTAACTTTGCAAAAGTGTAGTCACTGTTAAGTAGTCATAACGCAGAGATCAAGTTGCTGTGAAACGTCCTAAGGATTGGTTTAAAAGCGATTGATACTGCGTTATTGATTTTAACAATAGAACCACTATTACTTGCAATCAATGCCTTGCCTAAATCACTTTTAATTCCAACTGAAACTCAGATCTTAAGGTGGTTTGGGTATGTGACCTGAGCCAGTTAAAAATTACATACTCTGTAAAGTTATATACTAATAACCAACTGAAGAAATCCATGCGTTTAATCAAATTAAAAGAAGTAATCGAAAAAACATCACTTGGCCGCTCAACAATTTATGAGTTTATGATTAAAGGTACATTTCCAAAGCAAGTTTCTCTAGGTGCAAAATCTGTAGCCTGGCTTGAGTCAGAAGTTGATGATTGGATAATGGAAAGAATTGGTGAAAGGGGATAGGCTCATGTAGTCATCTAATCTGTACTAGCTCAGACTTGATCTGACAGTTACCCATTCTATTATGGTGTCTGTCAGCTTAGATTTGAGCTAAATTTTTCTCAGCCCAAATCGTTTTTCCATCTGTTAATGTTTCAAGTGGTGTTCTACCACAACATATTTTTCCTTGATGAGTTCGTTCATTATTATAATAAACCATCCATTCGTCCAGATCCTTTTGTAATTCCTCAAGTGAATCATAGAGCTTTTTCCTAAATGTAACTTGATAAACTCATTCAAGATCGTTTTATGAAACCTCTCACAAATACAGTTAGTTTGAGGTGACATCGCTTTTGTCTTTGTATGCTCAATATCATTGATCGCTAAGTATAATTGGTAATCGTGATGCTCTACCTTACCACAATACTCAGTGCCTCTATCAGTGAGTATTCGGAGCATTGGCAGCTCATATTCTTCGAAGTACGGTAGTACTCTGTCATTAAGGATGTCCGCCGCTGTGATGGGCGTTTTAGTTGTATAAAGTTTAGCAAATGCAACTTTGCTAAATGTATCAATAAATGTTTGTTGATAAATGCGTCCAACACCTTTTAAGTTGCCGACATAGAAAGTATCTTGTGACCCAAGATAACCTGGATGTATCGTTTCAATTTCACCACAGGCCTCATCATCAGTTTTCTTCTTTTCCAGCGCAGTAACTTGCGCTTCGGTCAAGATGATACCTTCTTTGGCTACTTTATCTTCAAGTGATTTTAAACGCTTTTTGAAGTTCTCTAGATTATTTCTAAGCCAAATTGAGCGAACTCCACTACCAGAAACAAATATACCATTTCTGCGTAATTCATTGCTTGCTCTGTGCTGTCCGTGGGCTGGAAATTCAATTGCATATTCGACAACTGCTTTTTCAATTACAGGGTCAATACGGTTCTTTAAATTTGCACCTCTACGACTTTTATCAATCAGTGCATCAAGGCCACCTTCATCAACAAGTTCTTTATAGCGATAAAATGTATCTCGAGATGTGCCCATTACTTTGCATGCTTTAGAGACATTACCAAGTTCTTCAGCAAGATTGAGTAAACCAGCTTTGTGTTTAATGATTGGATTGTTAGTATGTAGCATGAGAGTTACCTCTTTTCATTTTGATTAAAGATTCGACACCTTTATCAAAACGGGTAACTCTCACTTTTTCAAGTGAATTGTCAGATCTTGTCTGAACTAATACAGGTCAATGGTTAGATTTATCGATAAGTTCGAAAAACTTTCTTCCTATCGCTCTGGTATTAAGGTTCGAGTGATTAATTAAAAGAGCATTTTCATCTATATACTCCGCAAGTATCTTTCTGGCAATTTCTTTATCGCCGCTATCCTGATTAAAAACCTGAATTTGTAAACTATCACGTAGAACCACCTTATAGGCTCCAGAACTTGTAGATATAAGTGCCTCTTTAATTACTTCTCCTATATCCTCGCCTACTCTAATAGACTTTCTAATAGTTGGTTCAGTTGTCATTTTACTATGACGTATAAATGCTTTGATCGTGTGGCGCATATACTCATTTATAGGGTTAATGTCACCAGACATTTCCTGCGCTAATAAGCTTGTGAGTAAGTCAGTTATGCAGTTTCCTCCAGATGCCCAATAAATCCAGTACTTTTTATGTAGGCAGTCTTGAAGGTGTAAATTTTCATATTCAGCAGATAAAAGGTTGTTTTCAACATTTGGTGTTACAAAAACTGTGCTGAAATTTTTAATCCTAGGCTCATCTTCAATAACCGCTTTATAATAATCATTTAATTGTTTTGGGTTAGCAGCACCAACTTTAATTTTATTTTCTATAATTATTCTATGGATTTCTTGGCGCTTTTCTCCCAAAATAGTTAACTGTATATCTATGTCTTTTCTGCTACCGTTGAGTTCATAAGGCTCTTCCAAAGATACCTGGGCATCAACAAAGTCCATTTCTAATATTGATTTGAAACGTTCTTTATCCAATAAATTTAGAAATACACGGACAAAAGCATCGCCTAGTCCATGGTCTTTATTGCTATCTAGAAGGTAGCCCAGCATTGCTGACATACTTGGTTCATGCAGCCTTGATTTACCCTGACTCAAAACATGGAAAATATTCATCAAATAACCTTAATGTATTAGTTTTATTTTTGGTTTAGAGAGCTATTGTTTTAAACTTATTTTTGGATAATTCACCCTCAATTATCCATTGCTCATTACTTTGCAACCATACGCCTTTCAAATAGCAGATACCTGAATTTGTGATTTTAACTTCTGAAAATTTTATACTCATATAAAAATCTGAATCAGTGGTATAGTTTGTGTATTTAATAGGTACGCGCGAAGCAAAGTAAAATCCACCCTCATCAGGTTGCCAGTAACAACGACAAGAACAATTAAAGTTGCCTAAGCTATCTGTACCTGAAAGTGATACGATAATTTCTTCACTTTCTTCGAAAAATAAGCCGTCTGCATCAAGAAGCCATTCGCCATCTTCTACTTCTAAAGGCCCAGAAAAAAAGAGTTCTTTTGCAGGTGCAGAGCTTAATTTTTTGTCTTTTGCGATTATTTTTTTAATTCCTTCTGGTGTTAACTCAACTTTATTTGCTCTATATATTTTTCTGTTTCCAGGGACTTGTATTTGAGTCGGCTCTTTATTGCGTTGCTTGACTCGTTTTCCTTTTTTAGCTTTATAAATAACTATTAATGGATATGATTTATTTGCAGACAGAGAGTGAATAATGAGATTTGTTAGTTCGCTGCCTTCATGAATTTGTGGGAAATAAATCGCTTTCAAATTATCTAGATTAAGTAACCAATTCTGAAGGTTTCCAAAATCTTCAAAAAAAACATCGGTATCAGAAAAGCTAAGCTGCAAATAATCCAGGCCTATAAATGGCCATAAATCTTTACTTTCGTATTGTTCGGCATTATCTAATATAATATTTAGACCTTTTATTTTATCCCCCAAGTAAGCTAATTCAGAAAGCTCACAAGGCATTACAGGCTTCTTTGAATTGGCCAAGTTAAAAAATGATAAAGGGTACTTTTCGATTAGCGCTTCAATCTTTGTAGTTCCCTCGGGAAGAATATCTAGTTCATGCATGTCCATTGTTAAACCTATTTAAGCTGATGAAATGTTTTTATTGTTTTGAAATTATTTTGCTTTAACAGCCTGTAGAAGTAAAAGCTGAGAAGTCCAAAATATGGTTAATATATTAACAAGAATTTATATGTCATTTTATAGTAAACTCTACTTATAACCAAAAAGTACAAAAGCATGGTTTTGCTTTTAGTACCCACATTAGTACCCATAGGCTACGGCCTGAAATTAAAGGTCATAAAGTCAAATGAGTAGAGCAGGAATACAGTGGTTCCCTGGGCGCTTGGATTAACTTCCGCCTGTATACGCTATAAGTATTTTGTTTAAATAAAATCAATTGTTTAGTGTTATTTTTCTCCGCCACCTTCCGCAAGGTGATTGCTGAATCCGAGTCTTTCAGTACCCCAGCCAGTACCCCCAGTTATAAAATTGCTATATACTCATGTTATTAATTGAATATATGGGTTATGCGAAATATGCGTTTAACTGATCGCAAGATAAAATCAATCGTGGCTACAGGTAAAGAGCAAAGCTTCTCAGATGGTAACTGTTTAGTATTGCGCGTTAGAGCAAATGGGACTAAATCTTGGCGGTTTAAATATACAGTTAATAAAAAAGTTACCAAGCTTTCTTTAGGTGCTTATCCTGCTGTTACTCTTGCTGAGGCCAGAAGTGTGGCAGTAAACTATATGCAGCTTTTGGCTAAAGGCATTGACCCTAAAGAATACGAAAGTACTAAAAAGCTTGAAGCAAGTAGAAAGCTGGCTAATACATTCTTAGCTGCTGCAGAGCTTTGGTTTGAACGCAAACAGCCTACTGTGACGCCTCATCACGCAGCTAGGGAATGGCGAACGCTTGAGATGTATATTTTCCCCAAGTTGCAAGATACGCCTTTAGAAAGTATTACAGCGATTGATACCATTGAAATTCTCAGGCCACTTGAGACAGATGGAAAGCACTCCACAATCAAGCGTATTTGCCAAAGCTTAAATCAGATCATGGATTATTCAGTAAACCACGGATTTATTAGTGCCAATCCACTAGCAAAAATTATAAAAGTATTTACTAAAAACACAGTAGAGCATATGGCTACTATTAAACCTGACGAGCTCCCTGACTTTTTAACAGCTTTGAATAGTTCACAAACCATCCAGAACAAAACTAAGTTTTTAATTTTGTGGCAACTACACACTATGACTCGTTCAAAAGAAGCCGCAGGCACCAAGTGGGCTGACATTAATATTGAAGAAGCGGTATGGATGATCCCAGCTGAAGAAATGAAACGAAGAAGAGCGCACCGAGTACCTTTAACGTCTGCTACTTTGGCAATACTTGAGCAAATGAAACCACTCAGCGGTCACCATGAATATGTATTCCCGAGTGAGCGTAATGAAAAGAGTCATGCAAGTACCTATACGGTGAATGCAGCCATTAAACGCAGTTTAGGCTACAAAGATAAGCTGGTAGCCCATGGTTTACGATCCGTTGCTTCTACAGCACTTCATGAAAAAGGTTACGATAGCCTTTTAGTTGAAGCCTGCTTAGCTCACGCAGATGAAAATGAAACAAGAGCGGCATATAACCGCTCTGATTACCTTGAACAACGCAGGCCAATAATGGGCTGGTGGAGTGAATTTATAGAGAACTCATCTCCAAATGTAACACAAGAATTTACACAATTTTGATGTAAGTTTTTACTTAGTTTTTAACTTCTTGTGTGCTTCTTCTATGAGTAATTCTATAGTTTCATTTAATTTGAGCCGCTCTGCTTTGGCTAACTCTTTAAGTTTTTCTTTCACTTCAGCCCGAAGCATGTAATTTGATGATGACTTTCCTTCGCTTTCATTTCTATATTTACGCTGTGAATAGGCTTTTCTAATTTTCAAATTAAGATTTTCAGCAATTTCTGGCTTTGTTGTCATATGTAAAGTATCAAAAAAGTACATTACTCCTAATGCTTTCTCCTTCAATTCAAGCCCAACATTTAGGCTTGGTTTTGATCTGTATGAGTCTTTAAACTCTGATATTCTTTTTTGTAACATTCTGTCTGTTACATTTGTAGTAGATAGATTGCGATCTATATAACTTTTTATGTAGTTAATTATCCAGTTTAATTGATCATCGTCTTTGTTATTAATCCATTGATTGCTATTAAAAATAGAGTTGTATTTGTTTAAAAAAAAATCAACTTCATTGTCGGTTTTTTCTACTTTACTAAAAGAGGGTTTCTTTTTAATCGAAATATAGGACTCATAATTTATGTAGTCTAATAGTGCTTGGAGATGCAGCAAGGGGTCAGTAAAAATTAAAGATTCAGGGATATATGTTTTATAATAGGTATAGGAGTTATAACAACAGCTGAGTAAGTAATGAACCAACCTACCATCAGACCTCTTATTACCCCCAAGTTGATCAAGGATTGTATGGTTGAATTTATATTTTTTGTACATTTCTAAAGTGGTTTTCAAGTCATCAATTTGAAACAGATAAAGCTCTTGATGTAGGTCTTCAATATTTACGCTGTGGTGAGCCTCCGTTTTATGTTTTTTGTTAACTAAGACAGTATATAAAAACAGGGTCTTTCTATAATCTGTTTTCAAACTACTAATTAATGTATGCACACCCATCAATATCACTCCGTAGTTTATTGTAGTTTATGTAGTGGTTTATTAAAGTTTTTTTAGTTACTTATAAGTGTTTTATTAACAAGTAATAATATGCATTTTTTGAGTTCTAAGTCAATAAACACATAGGCTATGACTGTATAGCTAAGTGAAAAGTGATTTTTAAACAGTAAATAGGAGGTTAGCTTTCAAAAAAGGGCATTTAAAGTTACCAATCTAAGCTCTTTAATGAGAGCTTACTTCGTATAGTTATTATAATGACTATAAATAAAGATCATGTGGTGATAATGCGGTTTGGCTAGTAAGTATCTTTTCACACAACCCTAGTTTTGTATGAGTTATTCAAAATTAGAGAAAAAGATGAGAAACATAAACCTTGCTATTAACCCTTACAATGAAAAGCAGGCTATTTATTGGGATCATTGGTTATTAATTCGTAAGGCTTTAAAAATGGCTCAAGATAGTTACCCAAGGCTATCTGTAATCCGGTTTGACTTACGTATAACGGATATAAAGACCGATGATCCAAATATCATTTTAGATGGTGTTATGAAGCGATTCTTTACATCCCTACAATCGAAAATAAAGCACAATACTAAGTTTAAAGCTCATGCTAAAACTCAATGTTTGAGATATGTGTGGGTAAAAGAAAAAGGTAATGAAAAGGATAAAGAGCACTTCCATATTTGTATTTTTTTAAACAAAGATGACTTTGGTTTTATAGGTCAGTACAGGACGGATAAAAGAGAAAATAAAAAAGTAATAAACACCTTACGTGAGTCCATAGTTCAATCTTGGGCTACAGCACTTAAAGTCGAACTAATGATGGCTGAAAGGCTAGTTTATTTCGGTAAAACACCTTTACATTGGCTTGATAGAAAAAGGAATAGCTATTCTGCCGATTTAGAAAATGTTAAGAAAAGGCTCTGCTATATGGCTAAAGTCGAGACTAAAGAGTTTGAAGGTCGAAAAATAGGCGTTGGTAAATATTTGATTTACAAACCGAAGAGTAAGAAATCTAGTACTACTGCAATAAAATAATCATTAGTTGAGAGAAGGTATTCACCTTCTCTCTATGCTTAATTTTCACTAATAACGTCACGCAATATAATTAAAATTGCAATTACATGTGTGACTAGCTGTGCAGTTCTATTACGTCTAAGCATTCTACCTCCTGTTTAAGTTGAGTTAATAAATTAAGTTCAGCAAATGAGGCATATGAGTTACCAATAATTAAGTGATCCAACACCTCTACGTCAATCAATGACAGTGCTTTGATGAGCTTTCCTGTTATGAGCTTATCAGCTCTAGATACCTCAACGTTTCCTGACGGGTGGTTATGCGCCAAGATAACACTAGCGGCGTTAACTCTTAAAACGTCCTTTACAACCTCCCTTGGATACACTGATGCTGAATTAATAGTGCCAAAGAAGAGCTCTTTATATTCAATGATTTCGTTGTTATTGCTCAGATAAATGATTGAAAAAACTTCCCTTTCATAATTACCTAACTTCAGTTTTAAAAAATCCACAGTTGCTAAAGGTGAATTAATTTTCCCTTCTCTTTTTAATCGTCTAAATAAAATTCTTGATGCTAAATCAACAATTTCATCATCAGTCAAAATTGTATTGTTTGTGCTTGGTAGTTGCTGGCTTTTTAACATGTGGACCTCTTATGAATTGTTTGCTCATAAAAGTGATATAGATTTGAAAATATTTGGATTGGCTGGTGGTTATACAGCTAAGCATCAAGGCAAAGTATTTTTTTACACAACACGCATATCTTTTGAACCTATAACGGAGAAGAGAAAATGCGTTTCATTAAACTAAAAACAGTAATGCAAAAAACATCGCTTGGCCATTCAAGCATTTATAAATTTATTGCTGAAGGCACATTCCCAAAACAAGTATCGCTTGGTGCAAAATCAGTAGCTTGGCTTGAATCTGAAGTAGATGATTGGATTGAAGAAAAAGTTAGGGGGAGAGGCTAATGAATCTTCCATTAAACAAAGGTAAAGTGTTGTCGTGCTTAGAGGAAGTGTTGAGCAACATTACAGGGATTAAAGTTGTTACTGCAACAAATGATAAATTAAGAGTGTGCAACTTCTTAAAAGGTATATATCAACCTCTCTTCCCCGCAATCCAAGTCAATGAGACAGTCATCAATACTGATACATCAGTTTGTTTATATACTGAAGACTCAGTCGGTGTGATTACGAGTACGGTGTCAATATCATGGCTGAGCGGAGAGATAGTGCCTGAAGTATGGATGGAAAAGGCAGCTTTAATTAACAAAAATAATGACGTCACATTACAAGTTGGGCGGTTTTATATTGGAGGTGTGAAAGGGCAGTCATTACTTAAATTGTATTTTAAATGTTTTGTGGAACTTGCTGATGCTCTAGATATATCGACAATTACAGGTCTTGTTAAGAGCAAAGATGTACATCTTCATGAAGCAAGGTTTAAGGCTGATGTATTAGCCAGGAATACTCAGCTTACCTTTGGTAGTGAGCACGAGTTTGCTTTGGTTCAGTGGCGTTTAAATAGCTTAGACAGTCGTTTTTATAACTGGCTTGGTATTGTTCAAAATACTAATCCTGAAACGTTTACAGCTCAAGACTGGGATGATTATGCGAGGCCGTTTTCCTCAGTGCAAACGCAAGTTCAGCAGGAGCTCCAGCAAGAGGCTGCGAAGTATCTAAAAGGCAACGTCGGTGATTTTGGTTGCGGCAGTGCAAAAGTAGGGGTGTTATTATCTGATAATGAAATAATTGAGTCTTACATTGGTATTGATGCAGCGATAGAGATGATTAATATTGCTCGAAAATCAATCAAAAAAATGGAGCCAATAAACGAGCAAAGCGTTTATCATGGATTTATAGAAGACTACAATCTTACATCTTTCGATACAGGGGTTAGCTTAAATAGCTATTATTCATGGCCAAACCCACTCGCTACATTAAAACACATTTACAATTTAATTAAGGTAGGTGGTACTTTTGTTTTAGCTACACCAAACAAAAAATTAGACCTAATTTTATTAGATAAACAAGCAAAAAAGGAGTTAATAGGAAATCCTTTCTATAACAAGTTCAGAGAGTATAACTTGATGTTAATCAACGAGAGGGACGCAAACCTAGTTGAAATGACAGAGTTGATTAAGCAAGTTCAAAGTGTCGGTTTTAAAGTTGAAGCCTGTCACCAAAAATTTTATTGCGGGGGCTTGAACTTCTTAGTTTTATCTAAGTGAATCTATAGCTGAGAAGGACCTCAGCAACTTACATTGGTATATAGTTTTAACCGGAGCCATGCTAATAAATAATTGACGAAAGCGATTGAATGCATACAGTTATGCTGTTTGGCGTAAAATTAGTTCCTTGCTTCAATGGAGCTGTTATTCTTCATTTAGTTAAACGTTGTAATGTTATATTTAAAAAGGAATTTGCTTTGAGTGAATATGAAATAAGTTTGTGGCTGAAGTCGCTTTTTACGGCTTCTCAGGATAAAGGTATCGGGGAGTTTAAGGAGTACTGTTTTAAGCACTTGCAGAGTGTAATTCAATTCGATAGCGGACTCTGGACCACGCGTTCAGATATGTTCAATAAGGTCAATGTACACTGGGTAGATGATTCTTTCTTATTTAATCAGCCAGATGCATTTATGGAAAATTACTTCAGTATCGCAAGTACTGCTGACACTCCCGATTTATTGAATGTATATTTAATCAATCATCCAAATCAATTCATTGACTTATGGCAAGTCGTTTCAGTTGACGAGTGGCAGCGTTCTGTTTATTACTCTGAGCACTGTAAGCAATATGGCGTTGAAAATGCTTTAGCTGCTTTAGTTAGTAAAAGTGAGAATACATCAGTTAGCCATGCAATTAGTATCTACCGAAGTGATTTTGCTCTTAAGTTTACCGCACAAGAGCGGGAGCTGATAACTTTCCTATTACCATTTTTACTCCAAGCTTTTAGACTCAATTTATTGTATTCATTTATACCAAACAGTTCGGTAAGGGTAGTGCGCGGGGTTGTTGATCGATTTGGTACTATTATTGAAGCTCAGGATCAATTTATAAGCATAATGACTCATTGCGATGTATTAGATGATGGCGTTCTCAAACTAGAATCCCATGGAGGTATTACTACATCATCAGGCTTTTGGGTGGATCGATATTTAATACAAATAGAACATGAAAAAGGTCTGTTTTTTATTAAGATCACTCTTCCTCTAGTTGAAGAGCTGCTAAGTCCAAAAGAAATTGAGGTAAGTAAATTATTACTCAATGGATTGAGTAATAAAGATATCGCAAATTATTTGTGCCGAAGCCCTAATACGGTAAAAAACCAAGTTAATAGCATACTACAAAAGCTGAATGTAAATACCAGAGAAGCTGCTGTATTAGCACTAATGGAATGGATGGTTTGAGTGTGCAGAGCATATCAAAATCTACGCAATTTAATTATCAGAATACACTAAGTAAAATGTATGAAGCGGCTCTCATTTACGGCCTAAGTTTGTTCCAACAAAAACTTAGTGAGCAGCTAAATGGAGTGATGAGTTCATCTTGTCAAATTTGGGTCTATGAAAATAAGCATGATCCTGTGTGTCACTTTAGCAAATATTACTCTCATGAAGCGAAAAGTAGAATGCGAACATCAATCGCTGTAAAATTTTTACAGCGGGTCGCATCCTTTAGTAATTCGCAGGTAACACTATTGTCCCACGATGAGTGGTTGGAGGTTTTATGTGATTATCCTGACTATCAACAATATAGATCCCCAATAATTATAACGCTCAGCAGTAATGATGAATTTCAAAGCATAATTCTTTTGCGTTTGAGTAGTGAAAAAGAGTTTTGTAAAACTGATATTGAGGTTCTTGATTTTTTAGCACCTCATTTAGATGGTGCAATTGAGATGCATATTAAGGAGTTTATTCGGTTTGGTTGGAAAGTAACGAGAAACCAAAGAGCAGTCTTTGATAATCATGATGAGCTAATTGGAAAAACAGAGCAATTTGATAGCTTTTGTAATAAGTTATGCACACTCGATAGCCGTTTTTCGACCCTCTCAAATATATTAGCAAGTTCAGCTATATACAACATTGATTGTAAATTGAAAGTATCCATATCTAGCTTATCAGTTTACAGAGTAATCAGTATCATTGAATATGACTTTCGTATTGAGTCACTCTCAACGGCAGAGTGGTCAGTATGTAAGCTTTTATTATTGACCTATTCTAACCAAGAAATAAAAAATACATTGGGTATTAGTGTTAAAACAGTGGAGGCACATATAAAACAGATAATGAATAAGCTAGGTACTTCCTCCCGCGCAGAGGTGATTAGTTATCTGTATTACTCAGGTTATGATCTAATTGAAAGTAACTTTAATGATGAACAAGTTAGATTTTAGTCCAAAACCCTTATTCTCTTAATTCCACTTCTCCCTCATACTAAAAATCAATTCAATACCTTAAGTTATTTATATTAAAAGAGCTTTCATGTAAACAATGAAAGTTATGTTTATCAATATACATTAGATGGAAAGTGCAAAGGGATTTTATGCCATCACTCATTAATAATGCAGCATCACTTTCTGCAAGAAATAACTTATCCAAGATACAGCTAAAAGAACAAACTAGTTTAGGGCGTTTATCATCTGGCTTACGCATAAATAGTGCAAAAGATGATGCTGCTGGACTGCAAATTTCATCTCGTTTAACTTCCAATATTAACGCAAGTAATCAAGCAATAAGAAATAGCTTCAATGGTATTTCTGTCACGCAGTCAGTTGATGGGGCGTTGGAAGGGGTTGTTAATAATCTACAAAGAATGCGAACACTAACCATTAATGCTGGAAATGGTGCAAACACAGATATTGATGTTGATGCCATTTATAAGGAATTCTCGGCACTTCGAGACGAAATTGATAGAGTAGCTGAAGATACTACTTTTGCAGGTACTCCATTACTTAATGGCACTTATCTTGATGATTTTCAGGTTGGCCAAGAAGCGCTCCAAACTATTCGGATTACAGATTTAAATACAAAAACGGAAAACTTGGGGTCTTATGAGTGGGAGCCAAGGTCAATAAAAGTTATTAGTAGATATCCTGATGGTGGACTTAAATCTTTCGCTAGAGGATTAAATCTAGAGACAGCTTTTAATGCTGGGCCGCTGGTGGTTAATGGGCAGTCATTTTCAGGTCCATATACAGACGTGGATGAACTTATTGAAGATATTAATTCTGCACCTCAATTGCCAAATCAGTCGCCATTAATCGCGGAGAAAGCTTCTGGAAATGGTGTATCTGGGCACGTTGACTTAAATCAGCTGCCGCACGTATTCCAAGTCAATGGTATTGATGTTCGGTGTGACAATATATCCACTTATGACCCAACAATTGTTTACCCTCCAAATAACCTTAGAAGTCGAGGGGAAGAAGGGTATTACTACGCAGAAGTACTTGATCGAGTTCGTAATGTAATGGTCAGTCAAGGGTTAAACTTTCATGGAGTATTCGATCCAAACTCAGATGCAAATAGTATTGGCTTTACTGGGAATTCCAATCCATTAGAGCTGAGGAATTTAAGCCCATTGTTTCCTGATATTGACGATGGGGTTTATACACCATTTATCCGTTTTGAGTCTTTCGGTGATAAGTTCACAACGATGGAAGCTGAACTTGAAGATAATGAAGCTTTCAATCTATATTCCGAAGATCGTATCAAATCCACAATAGATTCACTCACACTAGACTCGGAAGAAGAGCGAGCTCGCTCACTACGTATTATTGATGTTGCTTTACAGCAGGTTTCAAACCAACGCAACACAATGGGGGCTACTCAAAATCGTTTTGAATCGACCATTCGTAGGCAGCAAGCCTCAAACACTAACTTATCTGCGGCAAGGCAAAGAATTCAAGATGTCGATTTTGCTAGTGAAACTACAAAGCTTACGCAAACCCAGATCTTAGAAGAAGCTTCGACAACTATTTTGTCTCAAGCAAATGTCAGAGCAGAAAGTTTGCTCAGTTTATTGGAATATATTTAATTTAACTTTGAAAAACACTTAGGAGAAAACAGCTTGAGCGGAAAAGTATCTGAAGGAAAGATCATGCAAGTGCTTGAATGGAGTTATGAAAAAGCTATCAACGGTGTTGCTGGGTTAGATTCAGCAAGTGAACTAGCTCAGAGTTACATTAAAAGTAGTGCTTCTCGTAATGATCAAGCTAACTCACTAATCCGTTGGCAAAATACGAAAGCAGGTACATCAGGTTTCTTAACTGGTTTAGGCGGCATAATTACAATGCCAGTTACAATACCAGCGAACGTCGCAAGTGTAATTTTCGTGCAAATGAGAATGATCGCTGCAATTGCACATATCGGTGGCCATGATATTAGAGATGATCGTGTGAAAGCCCTTGTATATGCTTGTTTAACTGGTAATGCAGCTAAAGATATTCTTAAAGATATAGGAATCGTTGCCGGAACAAAACTAACAACGAGTGCAATTAAAAATATATCAGGAAAAACGATTGTAGCGATAAATCAAAAAGTAGGATTTCGTTTAGTCACTAAATTTGGAGAAAAAGGGGTTATTAACTTAGGAAAAGCAGTGCCATTTGTTGGTGGAATTATTGGCGCGACATTTGACTCTGTTGCAACTAATACGATCGGAAATATCGCTAGAGATACGTTTATTACCGAAAAATAATTATACAAAAGGATTTAACATGGGATTTTGGGATAAAGTAAAAAGTGCTGCAACTTCTGCAAAATGCTTAACAGGCTGGCATGCTGGAGACTACAGCCCTATAACGGGCAAGCCTCAGTGTAATGTTGAGAAGACATGCCCTGATTGCAATAAATATATAACAGCGATCAAGCATAAATTTAATGAATGGCAATATATTAACTCGGTTCATAGCCATAAATGCGATTCATTTAGAAGCTGCATACATTGTGATGCTCAAGAAACTAAGAGGCTGCATGAGTTTAAAGAAAAAGGTAAAAACTCAAGTTGTAGAATAATTAAGCAGTGCTCAGTTTGCCACGAAGAGGAACTAGGAAGTACTTCACATAACTGGACGCAGCTCATGGGGCGCGACTTAAAGATTCAAGGAAAAAGAAAGTGTCGAGATTGCGGCACTGTTGAAAATTAGTTACTTATATAAAACTTAAAAGAGCGCACTCCATACGTGCGCTCTTTTGTTTTTATCGACTATTTAATGCAAGAATATTGAAAGCTTTATGGTGTATATTCTGTTTCATGGCATTTAGGGCAAGGTGGCAAAGTATCATCATGATCGTCAAGTGTTACAGTTTTGCCGCAATTATCACATTGGTAAGTACCAGTACCCGGTTTTTCCCCTGTTGTAGACATTTTTATATCCTCTGAAAGTTTACCTAAAAAGCTACTTCTATTACTGAATAGGTGATTCAATAAAGCCCTGTTATTACAATGATTGTATTAATTGAAAAGTGCTTATTAAACTTAGTAATAACATACCTATCTGTAAAGGTATTAGAGGTAATTTATAGTCTTAAAATCGTAGGTGTTATATTGGCTACTTATTCAAAAGCGAGGAAAGGTTATGAACTCATTTTATAATGATTTAATAAAAAAGCTATCAGGGATGGATGGCGGGAATATTAGTGCACCTTTATGGCTTTCAGGGCTTGAATGGGGTGGCGCTGATGAGAAGGTTACCTCTGAAATAACACGGCCAACCCACGAAGTACATGGTTATTGCGTTCCTCACCTTTCTTCTGAGTGGAAAGCTGAAAACCTGAATTTTTACAAATGGCAATTCGACCAAAAAATAGCAAAAATTCTTTGTAAGGCCTTTGAATTTGAAGGTGAGTATAAACAGTACATGAAAAATCACTACTGTAATTTTGATTCGAATGAGTTTAAGTTAAATTTGTTCCCTCTTCCTTGCAAGAATATGAACACATGGACTGCGGAACATGTCGAATTAACTAAAACTAAGATCAAATATCACTATCAAACACATTGTTCAATTACTCGGTTTAAATTGTTTAATGCCTTAGTAAAAGAGTTTGCACCAAAAGTTATAGTTTGCTTTGGGCCAAAGTATGTTGAAGAATATAAAATGGCTTTTTGGGGCTGTATCTATGATGAGATTGAATGTACTGAAGGTCGAGTATTTTTAGGGATTAAAAACGAATTAAAAATTCTTAAAGCTCGCGGATTACCCATACTAATACTTGCGCCTTTTTTAGGACGAAATTTAGTTGCTAATGTTGAGTTGGAAAAGCTAGGTGAGGTGATAAAAAGCAACCTATCAGCACTGTACTCTTAAAGTTATTGAAAGCTTGCCTAATAATTGCGAATTGATACTATGACTCATCATTTTAAGCTGCCACCAAAGTAGTTCTTTTTTAACTCATAAGCTTGTTTAAGAGCCAATAATCTATGGATTTAGCTTGTATAGGGTATAGGAAAAATAACTTAAGGTGAGTAAGTTTTATCAAAGCTTTAAGAGCTTATTAATAGGTAAGTATTTTGAATAGTGTTATCTTTTCTTTTTTTTCTGGTTCAGGTTTTTTAGATTTAGGCTTTGAGAAAGCTGGATTTGATGTTGTTTTTGTTAATGAAATAAATAAATCATTTATTAATGCATATGAATATAGTCGTCAATTGATGGGCCATTCCATCCCCAAATATGGTTATCATACGGGTTCAATAGATGATTATTTAGAAGAACGTGATGAATGCTCGTTAGCTGAGAGCGTTAAGGCAGAGCAGGCTAGCGGAAAATTAGTTGGGTTTGTTGGAGGCCCTCCTTGTCCTGACTTTTCCGTAGGTGGAAAGAATAAAGGGCAAGCTGGTGAAAATGGTAAACTTTCACAATCGTACATTGATTGCATTAAAAAGTTTGAGCCAGATTGGTTTGTTTTTGAAAATGTAAAAGGGCTTTGGAGAACAAAAAAGCATCGTGAGTTCTACGAAAGCTTAAAAAGCGAATTATCAAATGCTGGGTATGTATTAGATAATAGATTAATTAATTCATTAGAATTTGGTGTTGCTCAAGATCGCGATAGAATTATATTGTTCGGCATTAAAAAAACAAAAATAAACTCAGAAGCTAAGTTCGAATGGGAAAAATATATGAAGTACCCCAACGGAGTTGCATTTAATTTTGATTGGCCTGGAACTAATAAGTTTGGTGAAACACCAACTTTTCCGGCCGATTTTCCTGAAGATCTTACTATACAATATTGGTTTAATAAAAACGAAGTCGAAACTCACCCAAATGCTAAAGCTCATTTTACGCCAAGGGCTGGCCTCGCTAAATTTTTAGTGATCGAAGAAGGTGATACCTCTAAAAAATCTTATAAGCGGTTACATCGATATAGATATTCACCAACTGCGGCATACGGTAATAATGAGGTTCATCTTCATCCATACAAAGCAAGACGGTTATCTGCGGCTGAGGCTCTTGCGATACAATCTTTACCAAAGGAGTTTCAGTTTCCTCAAGAAATGACTTTAAGTGCGATGTTTAAAACTATTGGAAATGGTGTTCCGTATTTGTTTTCTTATGGTATAGCATCAACAATAAAAGATTACTTGGAAATGTAAACTATGATTACAGAAGAAGAAATTAGATTAATTAAATCTTGGATAGACAATCTCGTTGGGAAGCGGTTGAGCTATATTTCAGGGCGAAACTTCTTTGTAATAGATAGTGCAGATTGGTCCGGCAATGGTAAAATTGTTGTAATACGCAATAATGATCAGAAGTTAACGATTTCATTTGATAATTTTGAAACTGTTCTCGAACAGTTAAACACAGGTAAGCCTGTACATGTTGATAGCGTATTAAGAGGGGGGGGGAATTATCGAACAGTAATAGAAACAATTTTTGCAAATTTTCCTACGGTCGGCTATATGGAAAACAAAAAGGGCCGAAATAAAAGTTCAAACAAAGTAATCCAACTAATGAGTGAGGAAGTGCATAATTTAGGTGATATTTTAGATGTTTCTGATGATTATTATAAACCTTATCTTTTAAGTTCATATAGTCCCGATGAGATATCATTTTTATCAAAACCTTTTCTGCTTTTAGCTGGTATATCAGGAACAGGTAAAACTCGCTTTGTCAGAGAGCAGGCGAAGCAAACAGGCTCCTTAGCTGAGACTTACTGCTTAACATCTGTGCGACCTGACTGGCATGAGCCTAGTGATTTACTGGGGTATGTGTCTCGTTTAAGTGGGAGTGCTGAGTTTGTAGTAACGGATGTACTTAAATTTATTGCTAAAGCATGGCGTGAAATACTTGATAAAGGTATTTCATTATCAGTAAATGAAAAGCTTTTATGCCTTCAAGGTGGCGTATCAGATATTGATGCGATAAAACCATATTGGCTTTGCTTAGACGAAATGAATTTAGCGCCTGTTGAACAGTACTTTGCGGATTACTTATCAGTTATTGAAACAAGGTGTTGGGCTTGGGATGAAGATGATTTTCAATACTCGTGTGACCCACTATTAAAAGCTACTACAATTCAATCAATCGATAATATTGAAAGGCTACGTGAGGAACTGGGGTTTGCGGATGCGAATTATGATGATGCGTGGCAACATATTTGTGAATATGGTTTAAGTATTCCGTTTAACTTGATAGTTGCTGGCACAGTAAATATGGATGAAACTACCCATGGCTTTTCTCGTAAAGTAATAGACCGAGCGCTAAGTTTTGACTTTGGCGACTTTTTCCCTAACGATTTCGATAACTTTTTCGCACCTACAACCACCAATAAGGCATTGAGTTACCCTATTTACTCTGATGCACGGACTAGTGCCGATAAACTCCCTAAAATCGATATAGATGGTTGTAAAAGCATCGCATTTATTAATGCAATAAATAACGTATTGGCACATACGCCATTTAAGCTTGCATACAGAGCGCTTAACGAGCTGCTATTAGCAGTTATAAGTAGCGAACCAGAAGAAGAAATTGACTTAAAAGCGGTATGGGATGACTTTTTAATGTGTAAGGTTTTACCTCGTATTGAAGGTGATACTGAGAAGCTTGCCGCAATTGGAGCTGTCGATATATCGATATTGAAACAATTGGAAGAAATTCTTAAAAGTGAATTTGGTAGCTTTTGGAATGAATTGCCTGGCTCAGATAAAGCAAGACCTGATTTGTACCGTGAAAATGTAGATGGCGATAAATTAATTCATATTGCTTGCCGGAGCAAAGAAAAAATAAACTGGATGGAAAGTAGGTTAGCAACATTTGGTTTTACAAGTTTTTGGCCTTAATTAAACTGGATGGAGTGCTAAGGAATGCAAGAGCTTTTATATCTGCAATCATCACAGTTTGAATTATCTATATGGACGAACGATATTTTTAAACGAAAACAGGTTTACCAAGCCACGTTTGGTAAACGCAATCTCGCTTGTTCAGATCTTGAAACACTCGCCAAAGAATCGACTTATGCAATTAAGCTTTCCCCTTCCTTAGATGTTGATACGTTAGTAGTAGATAAAAAAGAATATGAAGCGACTAATCACGCTAATAGCATAGGTATTGCCGAGCCTATTTTTTTTGAAAATACACAATATCAATTTGAATGGGAGTTTAGCTCTGAAGTTGAAAGTGCTTATTTATCCCATCGTAGCCAAAACATTAATGATAGCTTTCGCTTTAAAAGAGCTAGCTTAACTTCTTCAGCACGATTAACAGGTACATTAAATACGGGAAATGATGTTGGTTGGATGCGTTTGCCGCTTGAGTTTATTGCAGGTGGAAAGGTATTTAAAAGTAATATTTCCTTTGAAGTGCTGCCAACAAAAATGGATATGCATAGCGATTTACCTGCTATGTATAAAATGATTGATAAAGAATTTCCACTATGGCGCTTTAGCTTACTTGAAAAAACAGAACAGAATGCTTCTAAGGGCCAGCAAAGAGGTCACTTTCCTCTGCTGTGGCTTGCTAACTTTAATAATTTACGCAAACGGTTTGAAGATGGCCTTAAGGTTATTACTCAAGCTCCGCACAGTCGCTTACAGTCATATGTTTCATATTCAAAAGCGGATAGGTTGAAAGGGCGTTTACCTCAACGTTTAAGTGAAAAGGTTAAAGAAGATATAAAAAGTAAGCAGTTCGCTAAGCGGTATAAAGTTGAAAAAAGGCAGCTTAGTGTAAATACACCTGAAAACCGTTTTATAAAAATGGTGGTTACAAATAGTAAAAAGTGTATTGCCAAATTTGAAAATAAACTAAGAGAAGCAAATAAAGCACCGGATAAGCAACGCCTTTCAGATAGCTTTTTAAATGAATTACAAGAGTGGCAAAAACCTTTACAAAAAACACTAAATCAGAGCTTTTTTAAAGAGGTGAGCACGTATACGGGGCTTAATAGCGAATCTTTAGTTTTGCAGCAAAAAACGGGCTATAGCGCTGTGTATCGCGTGTGGCAAGAATTAAAATACTATTTGGATGTGTTTGAAGAACAATCAAGCGTATCAATGAAGTCTGTCGCTGAAATATACGAAGTGTGGTGCTTTTTAGAGATTCGAAATATTTTAATAAATGAACTGCGCTTTGAAGATAAAACAAAAAAGCTAACTAATTTACAGTTAAACGATTTTTTAGAGTATCAATTAAAAGACGGTTTTGCAGGTGCGTTTGAATTTGAGCGTGAGGATGGTCTAAAAGCAAGATTAGCACACGAGCCAAGGTTTACTAAAAAGGGTAAGCCTATTAAGTCATATTTAGTTAGTCAAGAGCCAGATATTGTACTTGAAGTAACGTTATCCAAGCCCAACTCTAAGCGATTCATTTGGATATTTGATGCCAAGTACCGTATTAAAACGAAGCAAGGCCGCTATGATGAAGACAATATTGATAAAACAGACTTTGTGCCTGATGATGCTATAAATCAAATGCACCGCTACAGGGATGCGTTGATTCATATAAATAGAGAAAGCCGATCAGAAAGCATAAGCAAGAGCAGACCCATATTTGGTGCATTTGCTTTATATCCAGGCTACTTTAAACAAGAGGCTAACCCACAAAGCAACCCTTATGACGAAGCTATTCATGAGGTAGGTATAGGTGCATTTGCATTGTTGCCAAGTGCTGGTGGGAAAAGTGGTAGTTATTGGCTTGCTGAATTTTTACGTAAACAGTTGGGTGATGGGAATAATAGCTATGTTAAGAACTCTCAGGAGATAGAAGAGAGTTTATATGTTCAAGAAGCAGCCCGAATTCCATATGCAGGTATGAAGCAGATGCTATATTCTGATTTGGTTTTTACAGCCGCTTTAGGTGGGCTAGCAGGGCGAGATAAAAGTTATTTTGAGCGCTTCGAAAATGGCTCAGCATCTTGGTATCACACCCCATTAGCTACTTTTAATTCAGCAACAAAAAAATCAAAACTCAATGTGTTAAAGGAAATAAGGTATTTAGCTATTGCCTCTACGAGTGCTATTAACTCTCGAACTAAATCTATAAAAAAAGTATGGCCTGTAATTGATTGCCAAATAGTAGCGCGAAGCAGTTTAACAATTGAGCAAGCGGGTAAATTGAAGAGTAGTGCCGAAGAATGTGTTTTGTTTAAGCTTGGTAAACCCCTCACTCTTAATTCACCAGTTGAATCTGTACCGCATCGGCCAATAGATAAGACTATGAAGCTCACTACGTTATCTAACCTTGAAAAGATATCTGTATTTCAAGAGGTTGAGAAAGTTTATTCTCAAACGTTAAACTGATTTTAGTGGCTTTGGTTTTTACTTAGCAGGCTGTCTAAAAAGAGCTTTAAACCAGCATAATTTTCACACTCAAAAGTGATTGCCCCATCACTAGCATAGATCTCTGGCTCTTCATTAGATCCTTCATTGATTGCTTCAACTATTACATATCTAGGCGTCTCTTCTTCTCTTTGCTCTATGTCAGCATAATCTACCCATAGTACATAATACTGTTCGCCTACTTTTAAGTAGAAGCTAGGGCATTGATCATTGTGCCAGCTTTTATCTATTAGATAAGGGTGATCTTTTAAGTCAAAGCCGAGGTCAAAATTTTGACCAAATTCTTGTTTATAAAGTGACATATTGTTTCCTTCTTAAAAAAGTAATTTAGCCAGTGCGTGTAGCACTGGCTCTATGCCGTACTTGCGTTATAAGGCGTTTAAATGCTCTATAGCCACCTTCCAAGGAAGTCTTCGGCCTGATAGCTTCATTTTCTCGTAGGCCTTTAATGCAGTTTCTTTCGTTACTATTTGCTGCCTAACAAGCTGCGTTATTAATGAAATAGTGCCTTGAACAACAATGCCTTCTTTTTCAGCGGCTTTTCTTAAAGCCATATCGCCAGTTACAAGAGGGCAGTTTTTTTGCTTAGCTAAACACAAAGCAAATATATCGTTACGGCTGGCATTTAAATACAGCGGAATTAACTCCATTGCATGCATCATTGAATCAGGTGATAGCTCTTCTAAAGTTAAGCCCATAGCAGGTAAATGTGCGTGTTCTTCCTCAAGCTCTTCAACAAATAAAATGTCAGGTATGGCGAATTGGTAAGGCAGCTGAAAAAGTTGGGTTAGTAGCTCACCTTCTTCCATATCTATTAATATATTGGCATCACTAATTAGTAGCTGCTGCATTAAGCACCTCTAACTTTCGTTCTTTGTGAAAGCTTGAAAGTGATACTCCTAATAGCTCTGCTGCTTTAGATATACCAATGTATTCTTCACTTAGGGCACGATATACTAGCTGCTTGTATAGGTAAGTAGCTTCATGAGGATAAGGTTCGCCAGGTTCCTGAGTGCGCCACCCTTGCTTGCCAAACCAAATGAACATGTTTTTTTGAGTTTGGTGTGAAATTACACCAGACTGTGAAGCACGATACAAAGAGGCAAGCATGCTTATGCCGTACTCATGCTTGAGCATGTATAGCTCTTGTGCTTCTAATTGAGTTCGGCTTTTACCTAAGTGTTGTATTAAGCTAGTGCTTGGTAATAAAAAAGCACCTGCGAAGTGATTACATGCCTTTTCTTCATCTAGCTCTTCAGACAGTCGGTTGTGCAATACTAAGTGACCCAATTCATGAGCGAGTGTAAACCGTTGACGATCACCACTTTGTGCCGTAGAGATAACAACAACAGGTAGTCCATTAATGTTACCCGCGAGACCATCAAATTTTTTGCTGGTTTCTACATCAGTGCAAATTATCATTACACCTTTCGATTCCAGCGTATCAATCATGTCATGAATAGGATTTAAGCCTAAACCCCATTCGTTGCGCATAGTGGTTGCTACATCTTCTAGCTGCTCATATGAATCAATCACATCAGGTAATGTACTTGGTAGTGAAAATGGCGTAATAGGTTTAATCGAGTCTGGATAAAAGTTTAAAAGCTCTTGCCAGCGCTCAGCCTGATCTAAAACATCACCATTTATACGATCTAAAATTTTCTGTGGTGTGCTTGCACGCTTACGATATTCCACACCTTCTAACTTTACTTTTATAGGACGGAAAAAGTATTCAGTGCGCACTTCAAGTGCGCTTGCAAGCTTTAATAAATTAGAAGAAGATGGCATAGCAGTACCATGCTCATATTTTTTTATAGCATTAGCAGATATACCAACTGCGGTAGCTAGCGCTTGCATTGATAGGCCTGAGGCTTTTCGGGCACGAGTGAATCGTTCAGCAAACATGTATATATATACCTCGTGGTTTATAAAATTTATATGTTTGTCGCAAATATAAACCATTGGTGTATTTTTGTCCATAAACATAAATTGTACTTATGTAGCTGAGATATACTACTGGTTTTATTTATACGAGAAGTTTAAAGGGATTATGTAGTAAACTACGCACTATTAGTTGAGGTGATAAATCGAAATTATTCACCCAGTACCCCACACAGTACCCCATGGTGTTATGGGTTGAATTAAAAGGTTTAAAAATCAAATGAGTAGAGCAGGAATACAGTGGTTCCCTGGGCA
Source organism: Pseudoalteromonas sp. SR41-4 (assembly GCF_014163985.1). NCBI lineage: Bacteria > Pseudomonadati > Pseudomonadota > Gammaproteobacteria > Alteromonadales > Pseudoalteromonadaceae > Pseudoalteromonas > Pseudoalteromonas sp. SR41-4. The sequence continues at coordinate 104,030 of NZ_JACJEI010000005.1, forward strand.
TATGAATAAAGCCCGTAATGAAATTAAAGAAATAATGCCACAAATGGATGTGATCATTGAAGTGCTTGATGCGCGCATTCCTTACAGTAGTGAAAACCCGATGGTGGCGACGTTGCGTGAAGGTAAGCCGGTCATCAAAATTTTGAATAAAGCTGATTTAGCCGATCCTAAAATGACGCAAACGTGGAAGGATTACTTTGAGCAAGAAAATGGCGTAAAAGCGATTGCGTTTGGTAATGATAAAGCGGCTGAAGTTCATCGTATTAATGAACTGTGTAAAAAATTAGTACCACACAAAGTCGGTGCTGATAAGCAAATTAAAGCCATGATCATGGGTATTCCTAACGTGGGTAAATCTACGTTAATTAATGTGTTAGCGGGTCGTATTGTTGCGAAAACAGGCAACGAACCGGCGGTTACTAAAGCGCAGCAACGTATTAAGCTAGAAGACGGCATCATGCTTTACGACACACCGGGTATGTTGTGGCCAAAAGTTGAAAATGAAAACTCAGGCTACCGTTTAGGTGCTACAGGTGCGATACGTGATACCGCACTTGAATATGAAGAAGTCGCTAGTTACACCGCTGAATATCTATTGCGGGCGTATCCTGAACTTTTAAAAGCGCGTTATAAAATTGATGAATTACCTGAAAATGATTGGGAATTTGTTGAAATGGCGGGTAAAAAGCGTGGTTGTATTCGTGGTGGTAACCAAATTGATACTTATAAAATGTCAGAAATTCTAATTAATGAATTACGCGATGGCATAATTGGTCGTATCACTATGGAAACTCCAGCTATGCGTGAAGAAGAAGAAGTGATGGTTGCAGGGCTTCGTGCTGCAGCTGAGGCTAAAAAAGCCGCTAAAGAAGAAGAGAAAAAACAACGTCGAGCACGAGCACGTAAAAACCGCCGGTAATTGTTTTTCCACTGGTTAGCTCACTAAATTACAGACATAAAAAAAGCCCGTAAGGGCTTTTTTAGTTTCATATCTACCGTCACCGATATGAGCAATGTAGCAAGTAAAATAGTAGGGCGGTTACCTGTCACCAACATCAAGGGGCGTTGCGGTTAGTAACAGGTAACCTTAGCTGTTTACGTGCGCCACACGTGTTTCAGGGTCGAGAAACAAATCAGTTTATTCCGTACAAGTCGTTGTGCTTTGCGTCTTGTTGATATTGATTATCAGTTAGATCTTATGATCTGTCAACACCCATTTGCAAATAATTCTCATTTATTTTATTTGCTGATAAAAACAACAAATAAAGCACTTTGTTGGCATTAATATTACACAGCCCGACTTCTTGCTGATATTAGATTATTTTGCATTGCTAATGCTTATGGCGTCTTATTACTTGCAATGCGGTTATTTATTTGTTCTACCAATTCTTTATCTTTGCTTCCTTCGCTATTAACTATAAGTAAAAAGTGCTCGCCTTGTTTGTCGATAACTTTAATCACTGTATTATCAAGTTGTGTTCTGCCATAAGTGACTTCGACGCTAGTAACATCCTTAAAGTGTTTTAAGTTTGATTCAAGTTGGCCTTGTTCATTTTGCCAATAGCTAAAAATGTAGTTGTCGCTTATACCATTGCCGTCGTTACGAAAATCTACCCACGCATCGCTGTAAAAATATAAAACATCTTCATCAATAGGTACTAATTGATGGCGTTTTAAGAATTGCATTTGAAATGACCACAATTTATCGCCTTTTACGATAGCGGTACTCGGTAATAAATAGACTTCTTCCAGTAAGCTTAAAAATAAAATAGGTACCCAGATTATGGCGATAACTATATTTCTTACTCGCCATTTAGAATTGTATGCAAGTGCGTCAGATGATTGGTTTAGGTGTTGAATGTAATTAACTAATGGCAGCCATAAAAATGGCAGGATACAAATAGCTATAGTAGTTGCTTCGTCAATACGGGTCATGAGACTTGCCAAAATAACCAGTAACCACGCAATAATTGCCAAGACGTTTGGCATGATTTTATTTTTATTGTGCTGCGTTTGGCTGTGTGCAACTAGCTCTAAATATAAAGAGTAATAAAAAAATATCGCGAAAATCCCGCGAGCAATCGGCATGATATGACTATTTTGCTGTATTTTAATTGCTTTCCAGTTGCGATAACTCCAGTAGTTAATAAAAAGTCCTAAAGTAAAAATACTATAAAGAATAAACTTTGCATTAGTAACTGGGTAAAACTGCGCATCACTAAATGTTGGGCGCTTTGCTGACTCGATACGCCATGCCACAATAAAAAATATCAGTGCGAGCAGGTAAGCAAGTAATACTACAATGATCCAATTATCGTTTAAATCAAAACTGCTAGTGGTATCTGCAGTTACATATTTAACAATGCCAAACTGCGCATTGTCGATTAGCTTGTCTCGTTCGCTCAGGTACAGTTTAATCTGATCAGCTGGAATATGATCTTGTTTGGCGCTAAATGAAAAATCGAGTGTTAATATATTGTCCGTAAAGTGGATATTCTTTTTGAAATTAAAGAACGCATTATCAATTTCACTTTGCTTATTATCAAAGTGCCAATTTGGTTCTTCAAATTTTATTTTAATAGTTGTTTCAATATTATTTGGGTACTTAAAATACAGCGGCGTTGTGCGATTAATTTGATCGGGTTCGTAAACGCTATTTTGTATCTCTGAGGCATAAAAGTCAGCTCTGAGTCCTTCGTCGTCAGGTTGCCAAAAATCATTAATAAGGTAAAACTCGTCACTTAACAGCTCGCCGTTATTTGTATTCTCAGTTACCGTCATCGGCTTATCAATGGCTATGCCTTGAAAATAGCCTTGGTAATATTCTAGGTAATCTTTCGCTATTTTATCGAGTCCATTGCGGGCTAATGAACTGCGTCTATTTACAGCATCAAACTGGCTATATATGTAACTAGTTTGAAATGTTGTTGGCTGTTCAGGTTTAAGAGCTATGGTGTAGTTATCATGTGTTTTAATTGTAATACCATCTACAGGGGGACTCATTTTTGTAAGCTGTTGCTCAAAAGGTTTAACAATCAAGGCATAACCATAATTTGGTTGTGCTAAATGCGCTAAAGTTCCGGTTTGATAGTTTATTGTTGGATCTAGCCAATAACGTTGACCTGCATGCTCAAGCGTGACAATGACATGATCAAATATTTGTGCTGAGGCTGGTAGTTCAATTAACCGTTTACCTTCGTCAGTGTTCACTAATGCAGGATAGGCTTTGATCCCCATTGCTTTAAGTAATGAAATTAGCAGTACGGTTTTGTCTTTACAATCACCATAACGAAGTGCCAGAGTTTCAGATGCCGACGTTGGTTGGTGGGAGTTAGTACCCATCTCCAAGCCTAAATAACGAACCTCGTCTTGACTGAATTTTAATGCAGCGGCGATACGATCGGAGGCTTGTGGATTACGCATGGCTATTTCATCGGCAATGAGTGTTACAGGATCTGTTACTTCTATTGCGGATTGATATAAAGGGGCTGCCCAGTTAGCAACTTCCTGCCATGATTTTAATTCAGAGAAAAAAACCTGTTTATACGGGTTATACCAATATGGTGTTTGGCTTGAAGATGTGATTGTTGCTTGATTGTGTAAGCTGATTTGATAGTCATGACCAACAGCGAGCGGGGTGTCTTTTATGTCAACCTCGCCGTTAATTGTATTGATATAAAGTGGTGTGGGTTTTTGCCATAACACACGCATAAATTGTTGCGCCACCGGTACCGACCAGTTTAATGTGCGAGACGCGCTAAAATGTTGGTAAATAGGGTTGCGGCCAGTAATCGTAAAGCTGTAATCGAGCTGGTCGTTAATGCGCATATCATCAACAATAATATTTAAACTTAGGCTGCCGTTGTAAATTCCATTGGCTAATTCGGTTTCTCGTTGTAAGACCTTAAATTGTGCGCTAGCGAGTTTATTTATGTATTGCCCATCTCGGATAAGGCCAAGACTATTGAGCGTGAGGGTTTGATAACTGGGATCAAAGTCTAAATTAAGTTGGCTAATGTAATCGATGCCAGTTTGGTTCACCGCCTGCATCACAGTACGCGTGAAGCGCTGCTGAGGATGTTGAGCAGATACTTTTATTTGGGTATCAAGTAATCGGTAATAAGTACCATCGACGATTTGGTTGACTGGGATTTCCGTTTTAATCAGTGGCTGTTGTTTCACCCAATCATCTGCAGCTTGGATTTGGTATTCTTGGCTGGTGCTATAAAAACTTATAACTAAAAAACACACACTGAGTGTGAGGCTCGTTAATTGAGTCCATTTCATTATTGTTCTTCTTTTTGGCTGGTTTTAAGTGTCCCTATTGTTGTTAGATTACCAAGCTATGGCTTATAAGCCAATAAAATACAGGGCATTATCTTGGTAAGGTAACTAATACACGAGTACCTTGACCTTCAGGATTGGCTAAAAATTGTAACTGACCACCTTGATTACGAATGAGTTCGCGGCTGATCACTAAACCGATCCCTGCGCCTTGCGCTTTTGTTGAATAAAAAGGCACAAATAGGTTTTCAGGATTTGTAATACCAGTGCCGCTATCGAGCAGCTTAATAACAACTTTATCTTTATGTTGTTGCCAGCTAAGAGTAGGTGCGCTTCTACCTCCGGCTTCAAAGGCATTTTTAATTAGGTTGATCAGTGCTTGTTCTAACTGGCCTAAATCTACATTGAAGTGCTGAGGTTCAGTTGCTTGAATAACTAACTGTGGAAATAAGGCATGTAATCTCAGATTGATTTGTTCTGTGGTTACGGCTTGCTTATTAGCGGCAGGCAGCTGTGAAAAGGCACTGTAACTGGCTACAAAGTCGAGCAAATGCTGGGCGCGTTTTTCAATCACTTGTAGCATGTCGCTGGCTAAATCAGGTGCATTACTGATCTGTCCTTGCTGCTTCATGATCTGAAGAGACTGACTCATTGAGTAAATCGGTGTGAGGGAGTTTCTAACTTCATGATTAAGTACGCGTATTAATCGCTGCCATACTTGTTGCTCGTTGCTACGTAGTTGTTGCTCAATCGAAAATAATGTCAGTAATTCGTAGCTTCGCCCTGCACGCCAAAATGTTTGTGATGAGATATGAAAACGCTGCTCAAAACATGAATCATCATGTTGTTGCCACATGCCTTGGTTATATATGAGGCCGAGATTATTTGCTGTTAAACCTGCAACGTCAGGAGTGGTTAAACTATTTAAGAATGCTTGATTAGTGAAATAGACTAATCCGTGCGGGTCTAAAATAACAATGGGTAAATCAAGCATGCCAACAAACTCAAATACAAACTCTTCGGTTTGTATGTAATGACGTTTATTTTTAGCAATTTTGTTACTGAGTTTATTAAAGTCGGCTTTTAAGCTTGTAATGCGCCCACCTTGGTATTTGGCTAAGTGCCAGCTATTGCTTTCGTTATTCGCAAGGGCATCAAGTTGTAAGCCAAACCGATCGAGTACATCAGTAACTAGCCGATAACTTTTTAGCGCCGCAAGTACCGTTAGAGTGACCAACGGCAATAATATACTGATACTGGCAAACCAATCTAAATCCCAGCTGATCGTAAGCAAAATACATAACGTCAGCAGGATAAAAACCATCAAATAAAGGTAGCGTTTAAGGTGCTGTTCAAGTGACTGGTTGGTTGGCATTTAACTGTCTGCTTCTTTTAAATCAAGCTGATGCTTATCGATGCGCCTGTAAATAGCTGATTTACTTAATCCTAAAAATTCCCCAGCAGCAATAACATTGCCATTAAATTCAGCCAGTGCTTTTTGGATCATTTGTTTTTCTAGCTCCTCCAGCGGTAATAGCGGTAATGATTGATTGGCTGCTGCGCTATGGCTGATGCTTGCTTCACTACTGGGTTGTGCAAGAATTAAATCACAGGCGCCAATATTGTCGTTGTCGCTCATAATCACGGCTCGCTCAACACAATGGCTAAGCTCTCTTACATTACCAGGCCAATGGTACTGGGTAAGCGCCAGCGTCGCTTCGCCAGTCAGTGTCATGCCGCTGCGCTGATATTTTTTACTGTGTGTTGCCAACAAGTGATTAGCCAGCTCAACGATATCTTCTGGGCGTTCGCGCAGGGGCGGAATGTGTAGTTCAATGGTGTTGAGTCGAAACAGCAAATCGCGGCGAAATTCGCCTTCTTCAATGGCTTTGGCAAGCTCTGCATTGGTTGCAGCAATAATACGAACGTCGGCAATTTTGGTTTGACTGGAACCGAGCACTTCAAATTCTTGGCTTTCGAGTACGCGCAGCATTTTACTTTGCAACTCCAGCGGCAAAGTGGCTATTTCATCTAAAAATAAGGTACCGCTATTGGCTATTTCAAAGCGGCCTAAGCGGTCTTCTTTGGCATCAGTAAAAGCGCCTTTTTTATGACCAAATAATTCACTTTCAAATAATGAAGGGGCAATAGCACCAATGTTTACGCTAACGAAGCGTTGCTCACTGCGGTTTGAATGTTGATGTATGTAATGTGCTAAGAGGCTCTTGCCAGTGCCATTTTCGCCAGTAATTAAAATGCTGGCATTGGTTTGGGCTGCGCGTTTAGCTCGGGCTAATAACTGTTGCATAGTGGCTGACAGGGCAATGTAATTAGCATCGCTGGTGCTATGCAATGCTTTTAAACAAGCATTGTCGTGGTTGGTTTTTTGTTGTTTCAGCTGCTGTTGTACCACCGCAGTTAAGCGCAGGTTGTTCCATGGCTTTTCAACAAAATCGACCGCACCCAACTGCATGGCTTTTACAGCAACATCAACGCTTGCCCATGCGGTCATGACTACCACCGGGATATTAGCGCTCAGGGTCTGCAGTTGCTGTAAAAATCGCAGTCCTTCAGCGCCGGATGTGGTGTCGAGTTTAAAGTTCATATCTAGCAAAATAAGGCTTATAGCTGTGCTGCTGATTATTTCCAGCGCCTGCTCTGGGCCTTGTGCTTCAATGCATTGATAGCCAATTTGATTTAATGCCACGATGGCCGCCATGCGTACATCGGCTTGGTCGTCGATAACTAAAATTGTGTCCATTTTGTTCTTCTTGTTTCAAGCAAAAGCAAATTGCTTTACTTTTGCTTGGTTATCACATCATATTGCTTAGTCGTTACGAAGCGCAGCCATGGGTTTTGCTTTAATTAACAGTAATAATGGCCTAAAACACGCGAACATGGCAATAATTAAGGTAATTGTCCATGCCATTAATTGCAGCCGGACATCCATGATTAGCCATGACATTAGCTGTTCTTGAAGTATAAAATAACCAGCTAACACGGTTATTATTGCAAGGGCAAAGCCAACCAGCACAGGGATCACCGCCTCTTTGCTCATTAATTTAAATAAGCGTATCTTTTTAGCGCCGAGCGCCATGCGAATACCAAACTCATAACGGCGCAGACCTAGGTTATAGCTCAGCACGCCAAAGATACCTATTGCTGCTAATAATAGAGTAAATAATGCCAAGGTACTACACAGTACTACTGTTAGGTGGCTCATATACAATAAATCATCGTACTCTTGTTGTAAGTCTCTAAATTGCCATAAAGTTAAGTGACTATTGGCTTTTCTTAATAAACTTAAAACTTGCTTGCTGGTCAGCTCAACACCTTGCTCTGTTTCAATAACAAACATATAGCTCCAAGGCTGTGCGGGCCACCACATGTGCCGACCAAATGATTCGTCGTAGTATTTAGGATGGTTAAAGTCCTCCGTTATGCCGACAATTTCAAACATTTTATCTTCAAGGCCTTTGTAGCTTTTACCGATAACATTTGTGTACTCCTGGTCGGGTAATAGCCATTTAGCGACACTGATAGATACCAATAACTCGTTAGTTTCACCGCGCATTGCTTGCTCACTAAAAGTACGCCCAGCGAGTATTTTTGTGCCCACTAAATCAAAGTAATCAGGCCCGACCCACTGGCTTGGAAAGAAGATTGAGCTTTTACCTGCAACATCGGTTAGGGTATTGGCATTTTGCCTTGCTGACACTGGGCTTTGCCCAAGAGCAACATCTTTAATGCCTTCGCTATTTTGTAATACTTTTTGATACTGCTTAATTTGCTCGTAGCGCTCAGCCAGTGTTGCATTGTTATTGGTTTGAAATAACTGTGCAAAGTACAGGTTTTCAGTGTCGCTACCCAGTGGGCGATTAATGGTGTCGAGTGCTTTGCTAACAATCATAATTGAAAAGCTAACTAATAAGGCTGCCACAAACATTTGTGTGCCAATTAGTATACGCACAGTACGACCAGATACTTGCGACACGCCGCCTTTGCCACTGTTTTGCATTTTGCTATTTAAGGTTTTGTAGTTAACTAAACGTGCAGTGATCACTGAGAATATGTACGCTAAAGCAATACACATAACTACCGCTATCAGCACCAAATTAAGGTCAACAGCCAAGCTGTTCACCAGTGGCAAGCGTCCTTCTGCAAGTACTTTGAATAACCGAATACCCCAAATAGATAAAAACAGTGCAATGCTGACCGATATACTCATTAAAATGAGTGATTGCAGTAAAATGCTGCTAAATAAAGTTTTACGTTTTGCGCCCAGTACAGCTTGCAGCGCTAAGGTTTTATGCTGTGCTAACGCGCGTGAAAAAAACAAGGTGCTGACGTTTAGTACAGCGATGACCAATAGCCCCACCGCGCCTGCAAGCATCATTAAACTAAGTTGATCGTTATTGCCAAGCTCAACTTCACGATACGGTGTTACAACGGGCTTTACATCAGTAATGCCGCCATTATTGAGCCACTCAGATTTAATGTTATCAATTTGGGCTTTTAAGTCGGTTTTTACTTGCTCGTTAGTGACGCCAGGCTTTAATACTGCAATCAGTTTTAAGTTTCTAAACGTGTTGGTCCACGGGCTTTGCCAGTCATCATTATGGAAAAATCGACGGTCAGAACTGGTTGGATACCACACATCAACAGAGCCCGCTTTAATCATGTAAGGTGGGCTGAAATTAGCCGCTACAACCCCCGTTATTATATGCCCATCACCTTCAATCTCACTGGCTGTTTTTAAGGGCTTACCAATTACATCAGGGTCACTATTAAAATGTTCTTTCCAGAACTTCTCTGAAATGACCGCGCTATTATCAGCTTCTTCTAAAGTTCCGCCCTTTTTAAAGCCATGTCCGAGTAAAAAAGGAGTATGTAGGAGCTCAAAATATTCACCACCGACATACAGCACATCCTTTTTTGGTTGGCCGTCTAAGTATAAAAAAACATTTTCAGCGGCATTCATCATAAAAGCTTGCTCAAAGCTTTGATTGTTTTTAAGCCAGTGCACCATCGATTGATAACTTTGAAAGCCAACCGCATCGTAGTCGTCATAGGTTAGGCTTTGCTCAACCACCACCATGCGGGTTTCGTCAAATACATCAAGGGGTTTTAAAAAGTAACTATTTACTAGGCTTAGCACTACAAATAAGGTCGCGAGAGTGAGCGCCAATGTGGCTACAACGGCGGTAACAAACCCCGGTGCGTTCATCAGTGATGCCCACGCCAAGCGCAGTTGACTACGTGTTTTAGTTAAACGGCTCATGTTAAATCACCTCGGCAGTATCAGCGGATACAGCGCTGGTATTTTCAGTGTGCGTATCTTGGCGTGCTTGCGAATACGAGATAATTTCGCCATCGAGTAGTTTTAGCTGAGTTTTTGCGCGTCCTGCGTAACGTAAATCATGGGTTACCATACAAATGGTAGTGCCTTTTTGATTCAGTGCGTCGAGCAAGTCCATCACTGCATCACCATTTTTAGAGTCAAGGTTACCGGTTGGCTCATCAACCAATAAAATACTGGGTTTACCGGCAAGGGCGCGGGCAATAGCAATACGTTGTTGTTGCCCACCAGAGAGCTGATTAGGTTTATGTTGGGCGCGGTGCCCCATTTCAACCTCATCAAGAGCATGCTTTACTGCGCTCTGAATATCAGCTTGGCTCATAGCAGGCTCACGATAGGTCAGCGGCAATGCTACGTTATCAAACACCGAAAGTTCATCTATTAAATTAAATGACTGAAAAATAAAGCCAATATGTAAATTACGCAGCTCTGCCTGTTGGTCCATGTCGAGGGTGTTGGTATCGACGTTTTTAATAAAATATTGCCCCTCGGTAGGGCTGTCTAGCAAGCCAAGTAAAGATAACAGCGTTGATTTACCACAACCTGATGGGCCACTAATGCAAATATAATCGCCTTGATTTATTTCAAGGTCGATATTTTTGAGGGCGTAGGTTTCAACATTTTGGCTGCGATAAACCTTGGCGATATTTTTTAATGAGATAAGTGTATTGGTGTTCATAAACTTTCCTGTTCTATTTTTATAGTTGCCAAATGCTGCCATTTAGAGAGATCTGAAATGATCAGCTGTTCACCCACTTTAGCGCCGCTCAGCAGTTGAATTTTGTTATCACTGAGTGTACCAAATTCAATTTGCGTGGGGTGTGCTAAATGGGTAGTCGGGTTGAGTTTAAAAAGCGTAGCGTCAGTATCGGCTTGCACTTTGGTGGGTAAGTTAACGGTGAGTGCATTGGGTATGACGTGGCTTATTACATACCCTTCAATACTTAAATCTGGGCGTGCGTTAGCTGGCAACGAACCTGTTAAATCAAGTTCAATCATCACGCGGCCATCACTGACGATAGGGTCAATACGGGTGACAGTTGCGATTACTTCGCCACTATTACCCGTGCTAAACGTGTTTACTCTTGCTGGCATATTTAAAGCTATTTTTTCTGCATCGCTTTGTTGCACACTAAGCTCAGCCTTGAGAGCGGTATCTGAGCCTACTATGGCGAGCCGTGTACCTGGTGTAAGGTTTTGACCAAGCTCAACATTAAGCTCTTGCAGCATGCCGTCAATGCCGGCGGTGACCTGTAAGTCATCAAAGGCTTGCTGTTGTACTTGATAGTTCAATTCAAATTGGCTTAATAGCTCTTGTTGAATTTTACTGCGCTGATGGTGCATATCGGCTAATTGGACTAAGCGTTGCTTTTCAATATCAACACGTTGCTCTAGCTGCTTCACGGTTAATAAACTGCGCTTGTAATCAAGGCTTGAAACAATGCCTTGCTCGATTAATTTACTTTCGGCCTGTGCACGCAGTTGGGCACTTTCAAGCTCGCTTTTTAAAATAGTCAGGCTTGCTTGGCGCTCTAATAGCTGACTCTTTTGATTGATTATTTGTTCGTTAGCGCTGGCTTTTTGTCTTGCCAATTCGAGCCGTGCGACTGATAAACGTTGCGCTTGTAGTGGATTTACCAGGGTTAAAATAACGGTGTCTTTATTGACGCGGGTGCCGGGGTATACATGAATAGCTTCGACCATGGCGCTATCGGTATTGGTTAAATAACGCTGATACTTTGATTTTAAACGGCCAAAGCCACGTATTTTTATTACAAAATCAGCTTGAGTTACGGTGGCTATTTGCAGTTGATTAGCCGCCAATGTGGTAGGTGCTAGCCATGAGTAAATCAGCCAAATAATAAGCGCTATGCTAATAAGTAAGGTACCAAATATGAGTTTTTTACGCTGACTCGGTTTGGTGCTGCGTTTTAAGGTGTTATCTATATCCATGGCATTGGTAATTTGTTGTTAAGGCAATTGAATAACCTAAAGCGAATAACATGCCAAACTATAAGTGATTGAAATTACTTGGTTTGCTTTTTTATTGTTAGAAGCAGTTTCCCAGCTTTGGGAAAATAAAATTAAAAGTGGGAGTGTGGCTTATAGGGCTTAATAAATATACTTGGAATGGTCGTGGCTATTAGGTTTTTTAATTCTTTTTGTTCATTTAGTTTATTTGTTTTTTCAGGTACATAGCGCTATTTTTCTTTTAAACAGACCCTCCCATTGCCCGCAAACTGATAAGTGATAAAAATGAGCCAATTTATAAATAACCTTAGCTTTCGAGTTAAATTTGCTATTCCTGTCGTCGTCGCCTTAGTTATTTTTTCGGTGTTGTCGGGTTACGTGTTGTATACGTTTAAAGAGCAAGCTCGACTTAACAGTTTTATAAGCTTAGAGGTGCGAACGGTGCTGGACGATCTTGAAGACGGCTATCGTGATCTCTTTCAGGTGAAAACGGCAGGTTTGAGCATGGTGCTAGGACAAGGTGACAAACAAAACTATATAGTACAGCTTGCAGAGTACCGAGATAATATAGTTCGTATCGACGCGCGCCTTTCTAGCCCATTAAAGCTGGTGAAGTCTGGCTACATTGATGCGATCAATGCACAGCGGGTTACGAATATCAAAGCCGATGTCGCTATTTGGTCTCGTTACTACCAAGCACTTTTTAGTGATCACCAGCTTGCGGCTAGTTACTTAGCTGAGCATAAACAAGATATGGAAGCAGTGTTAGCGCGTATTCGCAAAAATGTTACTAGCATGCGTGATGAAATAGATGCCAAACTTACAAATTCTTTAATTGAAGTAACCGCTAATCAAGAGTCTGCTAGCTTTGCTTTGCAGTTTGGTATTGTATTGAGCTTTGTTTTATCAATAGCTGCAACTTGGCTGCTGTCTACCGTTATTTTGGCGCCGTTAAAGAAAATGCAGTTAGCATTAGAAAACATAGCTAGTGGCCAAGGCGATCTCACGCAACGGTTAAACAGTAAGTCAAACGATGAAATGGGTGCGCTTGCGCGTTCGTTTAATACCTTTATCAGTAAAATTCATAACACAGTATTGGCGGTTGTCGGCTCGGCTGAACAGGTGCGCAATGAAACTGAAAGTTTGCGCATTATTACTGCAAGTGTATTAAGTGAAGCCAGTAATCAGCAAATAGAAAGTGAGCAAGTGGCAGCTGCGGTAAATGAAATGAGCACGACCAGTGATAACGTAAGCCAAAACGCTAATGATGCGGCCAGTGCCACAAGTACTGCTAATAATGATGCCAATGTAGCAAAAGCCACAATTGAAGAAACCATTTCGTTAATTAATCAACTGGTGACCGACATTTCGGCATCGAGCGACGTAATAAACACCTTAGAGCAAGATGTAATGAATATCGCCACTGTGCTTGATGTTATCCGTGGTATTGCTGATCAAACAAACTTGTTAGCGTTAAATGCGGCCATTGAAGCCGCGCGCGCGGGTGAGCAGGGGCGAGGCTTTGCGGTCGTTGCTGACGAGGTGCGTTCATTAGCGAGTCGCACGCAAGATAGTACCGGAGAGATCAACGCCATGATTGAAAAGCTCCAACAAGGCACCAATCAAGCGGTTGGTGCAATGCAAGCCAGTACCAAAAGCGGTCAACAAACGATTGAGCACTCTCGCGGTGCCGCGCAATCGGTGCAGCGTATTAATGACGCAGTTACCATTATTAACGATATGAACATGCAAATTGCCACCGCTGCCACGCAGCAAAGCCAAGTGAGTGAAGATGTGAATATCAATGTGCAACGTATCGCTACATCAAGTGGCAATATGCTAGACAAAGTGGATCAGGCTGAGCGTGCATGCCAAGCATTGGCACAGCAGTGTCAACGGTTAGACAACCTAGTAAGCAACTTTAAAGTATAAGTATTATCAAGGGGGTGAATTATTTATCACCCCTTAAGATGCCTCTTTTAGCTAAACCTCAATAAATAATCAATTACTATCAACGAGTTATTAAACTGTAGTTTTGTGCATATTGTGCGTGATTTTTATGCGCTAAATGCATTTTAAGCAGATCAATGCAGCTTAAATTCTAAACATTTCGTTAATCTGACGTTAACACTATGCTCGAAGACAGATAGCAGTGTGTAGTCGCTCATCTAACGACAACAAAATCATCAACAGGTGTGGAGAGAACAACCAATGAAAGCAAGTAACACACAATTGGCTTTAGCCATTGCAGCAGCGCTAGCAAGTACCTCAGCATTCGCTGCCAATGACACTGAAAAATTACAGCAGCAACTAGACGAACTACAAAAAGAAGTCGCTGCGCTGAAGAAGTCTAGCGGCTTTAATTTGGAATTTGGTGGTCGAGTGCAACTTGATTACAACTATTTTGATGGTGCATATAACGCGAATAATGACGGTGATGCGGGCGGTGATTTTTTTGCGCGTCGTATTCGTACTTATGTTGAAAGTGAGCATGGTAACTGGGATCACAAGTTACTGCTTGAGTTTGCCGAAGGTACAGCAGAAATCGTGATGGCGCGAGTTCGTTATAATTTCGATAATGGTCTAAAAATTAAAGCGGGTAAAATCCGTGAAGACATCACTTTAAATGGCTTAACGAGCTCTAAGCATACCAATACTATAGAGCGCAGTACGCTAGCCAATACTTTTTCGCCGTTCTTCCGTTGGGGAGCGTCAGCGTCTCAATACTTTAAAGACAGTGGTTTTCGTTATGCCGTTGGTGTTTATAAAAATGATGCCTTTGGTGCGACGGGTCATGACGAAGATGATCAACTAACACTCGCTGCAACGGGACGTATTACTTGGTCAAGCGCAGCCCCAGGCGATGTGATTCATTTAGGTGCGTGGCATTCATACCGTGATATGGGTGGTAACGAGTTAGGTGCGCGCTTTGCCCGTGGCGAAATACGTGAAGCCAATGTACGTCTTGTTGATTATGCGGTGGGTGGTAATGCCGTGGCATTGGATAGTTTGTCGCAAAGTGGTCTTGAGTTTGCGTATCAAGCTGATGCATTAACGCTAGAGGCTGAATACGCAAGCCGCACACTCGATGCTGTTAATGGCGCCGACCCGCTTGATGGCGAGCGTTATGATGGTTTTCATGTATCAGCGAGCTACTTCTTAGGTGGTGAGCAACGCAGGTACAAAGCCGGTTCAGCATTATTTGTACAACCTAAAGGCATTAAAGATGCGTGGGAGCTTGTCGCCCGAGTATCACAAATGGATGCAACAAGTAGCACGCAAGGTACTGAAGTAACTACTTATACCCTAGGCACATCCTATTATATCAGCAGCGATATCAAATTTATGGGCAACTTGGTCTACAGCGATGTAGAGGGCCCAGGCGCAACTGCGTTAGTGGGTGATGAAGACTCAGGTATGGGCTTTAGTGCGCGCATGCAGTATTTATTTTAGGAGTAAATTGAGATGAACTTACTTAAAAAATCATTTAAATCATTTAAAACTACGGTACTTGCGGCATCGTTAGTACTAAGCAGTCCGTTTGCTATGGCTGACATTCACTTTTTAGTACCGGGCGGCCCTGGTGGCGGCTGGGATACCACAGCACGCGGTGTGGGTGAAGGTTTAGTGAAAGCGGGTATTGAAGATAATGCGTCTTTTCAAAATATGTCGGGCGGCGGCGGTGGCCGTGCAATCGCTTATCTGATTGAGTCTGGTACTAAAAAAGGCGATATCTTAATGGTTAACTCAACACCTATCGTGTTGCGGGCACTAACCGGTAAAATTCCTTACAGCTACCGTGATTTAACTCCCGTTGCCAGTATGATTGCCGACTACGGTGCGTTTGTAGTACGTAACGATTCGCCATTTAAAACCTGGCAGGATGTGATCGCAGCAATGAAAGAAGATTCAGGCTCTGTAAAAGTAGCTGGTGGCTCTGCACGTGGCAGCATGGATCACTTAGTTGCAGCGCAAGCAGTTAAAGCGGCAGGCCTTGACGGACGTCGTTTGCGTTATATCCCTTATGACGCGGGTGGTAAAGCCAAAGCAGGGTTGTTATCTGGCGAGGTTAACTTACTTTCTACCGGACTTAGCGAAGCGTTAGAAGTCGCTAATGGCGGTCAAGCGCGCATTCTAGCTGTGACCTCTGGTGAGGCACTACCAGATTATCCACAAATTCCAACCTTAAAATCACTTGGTTATGATATGGAGTTTGTTAATTGGCGTGGTTTCTTCGCGGCACCTAATTTACCGGCTGATAAACTTGCAGAATACACCGAGAAGTTACGTAAATTACAAACCACTCCAGAGTGGGAAGTAGTCCGTGCACGTAACGGTTGGTTAAACCTATTCCAAGAAAAAGATCAATTTATAAAGTCACTTGAACAGCAAGAAGCACAGCTTAAAGTTGTTATGGAAGAACTCGGCTTTATTCGTACGTCACGTTAATCGAGGCTTTTATGTTGAATCGCGAACTACTAGGGCCAAGTTTATTCTTGGCGCTATTTACCCTCTACGCCATTGTTGCATGGCAAATTCCGTTACTCCCATTTGAAGAGTATGAAACGGTTACTTCTGCCACCTTACCTAAAGTATATGCGGCATTTGGTATTATCGTTTGTCTGCTTTCTATCGGGGCTACTTTACTTAAACCAACTGCAGCCGTTGATGAAGATAATGCGCTCGAAAAGTCACATGTATTGCGAACAATCGGGTTGCTTATATTGATGGTGATATATAGCGCAGCGCTTGAGCCTATTGGCTTTTTAATCTCAACCAGTGCGTTTTTATTAGTTGGCTTTTTTGTTATGGGTGAGCGCCGCAAGGCTATTCTCTTATTGGCCTCTATCCCTGTTGCTGTAGTGTTTTGGTTTTTAATGACCCAAGTGCTCGGTATTTATTTGGTTCCTGGCAACCTGTGGAGTTAAGTTATGTTTGATGGAATTATGCTGGGCTTGTCGACCGTACTCGACTGGAACAATTTATTGTATGTCATAGTGGGTTGTTTTGTTGGTACCTTTATCGGCATGCTTCCGGGGCTTGGGCCAATTACTGCTATTGCGTTAATGATCCCAATTACTTATAGCATCGGTGCCGATTCAGGGATGATTCTGATGGCGGGGGTGTATTACGGTGCAATTTTTGGCGGTTCAACATCATCTATTTTAATTAATGCCCCAGGGGTGGCGGGTACAGTTGCGTCCTCCTTTGATGGCTATCCGCTGGCTAAACAAGGTCATGCTGGAAAAGCATTGGCGATAGCCGCTTACTCCTCCTTTATCGGCGGAACCATAGGCGCAATTTTATTGATGGTTGCAGCCCCCTTGTTGGCAAAAGTATCGCTGAGTTTTCAATCTCCAGATTACGTTGTACTGATGTTTTTAGGTTTAACAGCGATCGCGGCGTTTTCTAATAAAGGGCAATTTTTAAAAGCCATGATGATGACAGTATTTGGCTTAATGCTCGCGACTGTGGGGATTGATCCATCATCTGGTACTGAGCGTTTTACGTTAGGCCAAGCTGACTTACTTGATGGCATTAGCTTTTTATTAGTGGCAATGGCTACTTTTGCACTGGCTGAGGCGCTTATTAATGTAGTGCGTCCAGAGAAAAAAGAAACTAAAAGTATTAATGATTCAGACACACCGCAAATCGGTTCAACTAAATTGACCAAAGAAGAGATCAAAGACATTGCGCCAGTTATTGGCCGCTCGTCTATACTTGGTTTTATTGTTGGCGTATTGCCGGGTGCAGGTGCCACTATCGCTAGCTTTATGGCGTATGCGACGGAACGTAACTTAGCGCCTAAAGGCTTAAAAGAAAAGTTTGGTAAGGGTTCATTACGAGGCTTGGCAGCGCCAGAGTCTGCAAATAATGCAGCATGTACCGGTTCATTTGTACCATTATTGACATTAGGTATTCCAGGCTCGGGTACTACCGCTATTATGTTAGGTGCCTTAATTGCTTACGGTATTCAGCCAGGTCCAATGCTGATGCAAGAAAACCCAAGTGTATTTTGGGCGGTTATCGTTAGCATGTACTTTGGTAACATCGTATTGCTGATTTTGAATCTTCCTTTGATCCCATATTTTGCAAAAGTATTAGCGATGCCAAAATCAGTATTAACGATAATGATTTTGTTCTTCAGCTTAATTGGTGTGTATTTAGTTTCCTTTAATACCTTTGATTTATTTATGATGGTTGGCTTTGCTGTGGTGGCGTTGGTATTACGATTACTGGCTTTCCCAATGGCACCATTACTACTAGGCTTTATTTTAGGCGACATGATTGAGCGTAACTTCCGTCGTTCAATGATGATCTCGGATGGTTCATTAAGCTTCTTATGGGAACGCCCACTAACATTGAGCATTTTTGTTATCTCAATATTAGTGTTGTTATTTCCATTAAAAGACTTTATAACCCAACGCCGGGCAGATAAAGCGGCGCTCAAAGTGAAGCAAGAGCATGCATAATTGAGGTAAAAAATGAGCTACACCAAGACGCAAAATCCGCTGCAAAACATAGTTAAAAAGCCTAAGCGTTTAGAAACGCGGTTAATAATTTGGGTTACAGGGCTGTGTGTATTACAAGCGGTGTTATTTGGCGGTTTGGTGTATCGAATTACCGCACAAAGTTTGCATGATCACATTGGTGACAAAGCACTCGCTGTGGCGACGAGTATTGCATCAAGCGATGATGTCGTTAAAGCTTTAAAGAACCCTAGTAACTTGGTGGCAATCAACCAAGAAATAGAAAATCTGCGCCAGCTAACTGGCGCAGATTTTATTGTTATTGGTGATAAAAATGCGCATCGAATCGTCCATCCAGATAGCAATAAACTCGGTAAAAAAATGGTTGGCGGTGATAGCCAAGACGCGTTACACGGCGAGCGTTATATTTCAGTGGCGCAGGGCAGCTTAGGTGAATCCATTCGCGGTAAAGTGCCGGTATACGATGAGCAACAAAATATTATTGGTTTGGTCTCGGTCGGTTTTTTAGTGCAATCGGTTGAGCCGTTGATCCGTGAGCGGATTGTTGAAATTATGATTTGGGGTTTGTTGTTAGTTGCTTTGAGTATTATTGCCGCTATCTTTATTGGTCAGCGAGTAAGAAATGCCATCTTTGGTTTGCAACCAGATGAAATAGCGAGGTTGTTTTCAGAGCAGGACGCTATTTTAAATACCATGCGTAGCGGTGTTATTGCACTTGATCCCGACGGACGAGTACGCAAACTGACTCAGCGTGCCTGCGAAATTTTAGATAAACCAGTTGCCTGTATTAATCAGTCATTAACTCTGAAAGATTTACTGCCAGAGCATGCTGAGTTTTTATTACGCAATCAGCGTCGTAAAATGGTTGGCTTTGAGTTGTTTGCTGCGGATAAACGTTTGGTGTTGTCGCGTTTTTCATTGCAAGTGCAAGGGCAGGCTGATGGTATTTTACTCACTCTGCGCCCAGCTGATGAGCTTGAATACTTGAGCCAGCAACTTACTAAAGTACAAGCATTTGCCGAGTTGCTAAGGGTGCAAACCCATGACTATTCGAATAAGCTAAATCTAATTGGGGCGCTTATTCAAATGGGTAAAAATGAGCAAGCAATCGAATTGATCGGCCAAGAAAGCCAAGGTTCACAAGCACAGATCCACCATTTATTAGAACGTATTCAAGATCCTGTGTTAGCCGGTTTGCTGGTGGGTAAATACCATAAAGCCCGCGAGTTAAACGTAGTATTGGAATTAAACCCAGAAAGTCTACTTGGTGCCATCGCACGTACTGAAATGTTAGAACGAGTAGTATCAATCTTGGGCAACTTAATTGATAACGCCATTGATGCGGCGATCAGAGCCAGTAAAGATCGAGAACCTCATGTACGAGTCACGGTTGATGAAACGAGTAAGACATTATTGTTTGATGTCGAAGACAGTGGTTTTGGCTTGGGTAATGACCATGAAGTGATATTTACCCCACAATACAGTTCAAAAGCAGGGGCAGAGCATGGCATTGGTTTATATTTAGTGAAAACTAATTTAGATTCGTGTGGTGGTAGTTTAGAAATTGGTGAGTCAGATTTAAAAGGCGCGCGATTAAGCGTCTATATTCCTAAATAACCCTAAGGTAATTTAGGCTAATAAGCAGTGGCCAAGCAAACAATAATAAAAGTAAATGGGCTAACATTGCAACGCTAAAATGAGTAATAAAAAATGACATATTCAGTAGTTATCATCGAAGATGAGCTCGAAGTTGCACAACTTCTTGCTCAATACCTGCTTTTACCGAATGGGGTTGCGGGGAACCAAACTGCGCGACAAAGCTTGCGTCAAGGTCAGTATCAGGTAGTTGGTATTGCAGCAAACTTAAGTACTGCTACCGCGCTATTACAGGCGATAGAGCCCGATTTGATCTTACTTGATATCCATCTACCAGATGGCAATGGCCTTGAGTTATTAACCGACTTGCGTCGGCGCTCAATTAAAAGTGAAGTGATGCTACTGACTGCCGCCAAAGAAGTCGAAACTCTTGAAAAAGCGATGCAGTTAGGGGCCTGTGATTTTTTGGTTAAACCTTTGATGCTTAATCGACTTGATCAGGCGTTAGCGCGATTTGAGTCACGCCAGCAGTGTTTGTCTGATGCTAACGAGGTGACCCAATCTATGGTCGACACTTTATTTGGCTCAAGCGAACAAAGTAAAGCACCGGTTAGACTGCCTAAAGGGGTTGATCAGCTTACTTTAAAAAAGATTATTGATGCATTTAAAGAGCACAAAAAAACGCCCTTTACAGCACAGCAAATGGGCGATCTTGTAGGAGTAAGTCGCTCTACGGCACGCCGTTACTTAGAGTATTTACTAGAGGCAGAGCAAGTCAGTGCCGACCAAAGCTATGGCAGCATAGGTCGGCCAGAGCGCTGTTATAAAATGGCTTAGTTATCTGGCAAAGCGCTTAAGTCTACCTCAGGCGCTTGACCAACTGGGCGTTCAAATTCACTGTGTAATTTAGTTGGGCCTGTAAAAAAGCCAGTGTTGCGTAAGTAAAAACCTGCGTTTTCAGTGCCTCCTTGATAATCCATTCTCGATTGCTTGGCAGCCGTTGCATCATAAGTAAATTGTGCTTTATCAAGCGAGTGCCATTGGCCTTGAGTATCTCTGAGCCACTGATTACTGTATAGCGCTTTGCGCTCGAATTGCCCTGCATCAGGGATGAAGTTTTCTAAGAAGCTGTGTGGCCTTGCCACATATGTATCTGTACTAGGGCGTCTAAATGAAGCAATGAACAGCCACTTTGCGGCGATAGGGTCATAAAAATATGCGCTGTAGTCGGTATGATTAGCAAGGTTTTCAGTCGGATTTACTTTCAATAAAAAGCGGTAGGTTTGTTCTGCTTGCCAAGGGAATACTAAATAGCTTTGCCCGCCAGAACCTTCATTACCAAACTTACCGGTATACACATCATGCCCTTTAGCTAATTGCTGAATACGCATTTCCACAGGAATAGCAGCTGGATCATCGGTCTGAAAAGGACTCCATACTGAAAATAATACACGGCGTTCAGTGTCAGAGTTTACTTGCATACCAAAGTAACCCTCAGCAAAACCATTGGCCATAAAATACGAGCCTTGATGATCATACCCTTGTGGTACGCTCAGCTCTGAATAGAACCATTGATAGTTTTTAGTCTTGTCAGGTATGGGATAGTTTAAATGCACGGAAGGCCCGCGACGACCCCAATAAATATCATCTTTTACATATAAAGGCGCCGCCGACTCTTTATCTAGCGTGACAATAAGACCTTGAATATCAGCAAAGGTGTCAGCTGTTTTAGCGATACCGGTAAGTTGCAATTGTTGGTATCCGATTTGATCTGGCAGAAACTCGCCAAGATCGATATCTTGAAATTGCTGATTAGTGAGCGTAATTAACTGACTCTGTTGATTAAAGTCGACTTTAAGCTGGCTGCGATCGCCTGCAACTTTTACGCGCAACTTTAAATTAAAAGCCGCTTTTGTTGGCAGGTAAAAGTAGTGATTAACTGGTATTGTAGAGTCTTGCCAGTGCGTGATCCCCACATCACTAATCAGTTTTTTATTTGCTGCGATACTATGGCTAGTAGCACTATTGCCATAACTGGGAATAAAGTAATCCGTGGTTTGGTTTGCCACTGCAAATGGCGAAAATGAAGTCCATAATAATGAACCAATAAATAGTAAAACTCTCATAGTGAGCTCCATAAAAAGCGCCGACAAACGGCGCTAATATAAGAGGGTATACCCAAGCCTCCTCAAGATGTGAATTTTGCATCTTGAGGTGGTTTGGGTATAAGCTTAAAATGATGCTGAAAAGCCAAGGCTAATCGAGCGACCATAGCGCGCTAAGCGACGAATTTGTTCTTCTGTTTTTACGTATGACCACTGTCTTTCATTGGTTAAGTTGGTTACGCTTAAATCAACTCGCACTTTCTCAGTGATATTGTAACTGGCACTGAAATCGTATTGGCCGTAGTCTGCCGCCCACTCTGGTCCGCCCCATGCATCAGGATAGACTAAGTAGTCGTCGCGCCAGTTATAAGCAATACGAGTTTGATAATCACCTTTTTCATAATAAATAACCGCGTTATACGAGTGCTCAGACATCCCCACAAATGGCAGATCATTTAGCTCTTCGTCGTCATAGCTGCTGTCTGTGAAAGTATAGTTTATTTGTACACCCAGGCCATCGAATGGTGCTGGAAGTATTTCGTCAAAAGACTGCTGATAAGCTGTTTCAAAGCCTAAAATTGTTGCGCCTTTTTCCGATGTAGGTGAGATTTTTGTAAAAACTGGGCCTTCTACAGCCACTCCATCTTTAAAATAATTACCCACTTGCGCAGTGCCTACTCGGCCGCGGGCAATCACTGATTCGATGTCTTTATAGTAGGCTGCAAAGGTTAGTGCACCATAGTCAGAGAAATACCATTCAATCGTCGTATCTATTTGATTGGCTCTTAGTGGCTTAATACCCGGGTTTGAGGCATGGTATTCGGCATTATTAAAATCTAAGTAGCTATAAGGCGATAGATAATCTAAGTTTGGCCGTGTGATTACTTTAGCCGCACTAAAACGATAGAGTAAGTCATCACGTAGATGCAATTTAAAGTTTAAGCTCGGTAGTACGTCGGTGTAGCTTTCTTCAGTGGTGGAGCGGGTGTAATAATCTTCAATTTCACCCTCAACGCGATAGCTTAATGCGCCATCTTTTTCGGTTATATTGTAACGAACATTATCAACATCAAAGATGTAACCATCTGATGTGACATCGGTTTGTATTACACGGACGCCCATGTTTAGTGCAAAAGGCAGTTTAGCAATATCGCCTTGTAAATTTGCTTCAACAAAAGCCGCTAAGGTCTGCTCAGTAAGGGCGAATGAATCCTTTGGGCTGTTCTTTGCGACAATTTTATCTTGCGCCGCTTGTGGATTAATTGATTCATAAAAAGCATACAGTTTGTCGTAATTAAAGCTTGCCCATGGATCAGGATGTTTACCAGGCTCACCATCTAAGAAGTTATCAAAGTTAGCTGGCACGAGTACATCTGCTGGTAAACGAAATAAGTTTAAGCCGCCTAGCTCTTCAACACTTGAGTCGTCAAAACTGTCGTATTCTGAGTTTTTAAAATAAGCGCCACCATTACTGAACATTGATGCATTTTTTGATTTATAAACACTGCGTTCTTTGGTTTGTTTGCCGTAATGAACGCCAAATTGAATATCTTTCACTAGTTCAAAAGAGGGAATATAGGTTGCTGCTAAGCGCACCTCTTCTATTTGGTCTTTCACATCGGTGCCTGAATTGTAGCTGTAATGCGCACCAAAAGGTTGTTCTGCACTCAGTGCTGGGGTCATGGTCACATCTGGCAGCATATTACTACCGGTTTGGTCGATAGTGATACCATCAACAAAACCACGTGCAACAATAAAACGATTGTTACCATTGCTGACATTTTTAGCTTGTGACTGTGAAATATCTAAATCAACCGTTAAGCTCTCTGTGGCATACCAAACCGTATTAAAACCCCATTGCCAAGTATCTGTATTACGTGGCACAGACACATTTAACAGCTCAGCCATTGCGCCATCAACTAGTTCTACATAATTAGCGTTACCATCTTCATTGAACTTTACTTCACCGATAGCGGGGATCCCCGGTGTCCAAGATTCATCATAGGTTACAAATGAAATTTGATATTGCTCACCATTGGTTTCGTATTGTGAGTACATGCTGTCAAAGTTAACATCTATACTATCTGACGGGCGCCATTGCAGCGCTAAGCTTGCACCCAGTCGCTCACGCGTATCCTGCCAATTTGAATAACGAACGTAGCCTGGAATAATCGATGGGTATGATTGCTCATTATCTTCAAGCTTGCCGTTACCGTTACTATCGATTGGGATACGTACATCAACATTCTCGTCTGGATCATAAAAACCTTCACCTTCATAAGAGTCTTCACGCTGTGTACGTTCAGAATATACCGCTGTAAACAGCGCTCCAAAGGTATTATCAAAAAAGGTATCACTAATTAAAAACGAAGCTTGTGGATTGGTGTCGCCAGTACGTTCTTCATAAATGCCTTTGGCACTGCCTGATAAAGTGAAACCATCTAAATCCAAAGGTTTGCGGGTTTTGATATTGATAACTGAGCCAATGCCGCCTTCTTGTGTTTTACTTTGTGGGGATTTGTATACTTCGAGGGATTGGACTATTTCGGGGGCGATTAAATCAAAATTAAAGTTACGGCTAGAATGCTCTGATGCCATACGTCGGCCATTAACGGTGGTAACGTTGTAGTCACCACCTAAACCTCGCACGGTAACATTTTGGCCCTCGCCGCCGTTACGGGTAATTGCAATCCCCGTCATCCGTTGCAATGCCTCGGCAATGTTTTGGTCGGGAAACTTACCGATATCTTCTGCAACGATAGCATCCATAACCCCCACAGCTTGTTGTTTTAAATACAGGGATTCTTTAATACTCGAGCGAACACCTCTAACTTCAATTACTTCGACTTGCTCTGCTTCGGCTTCTTTTTCTTTTTTTTTGTCTTCATCAGCTGCCAGCGAGGTGCCACTGAAGATGGCGCTCATAGACAAAAACAGTGTGGACAGTTTTAGTTGTGCTTTCATAATAGTTACCTGTATTTTACTTGTTGATGGTTGTTTTTTTATTGAGTTATTGCCACGCGTGTTGAGTGTATTTTTCTCCAACACGCGTGAGGTTAATTACGAAATAATGCCAAGTGGTTTTGCTTGCTGCCAAAGACCACGGGTGAAATCTGGGAAGTCTTTGCTGTTACTTCTATCGGCTACAGAATCAACAGATAGCGGGAAAACAGCTGACCATGCTGCTGCGTCATACACATCTTGATCAAGTGGTTCGCCATTGCGTAGGCAAAAAATAATCCGCCAAAACATCAAGAAGTCCATGCCACCATGGCCGCCGTTGCGTTCAGCCTCAGCGCCCATTTTTTGCCAGAGCGGATGATCGTATTTGTTATACCAATCAGCCATGTCGTAATCCCACTCGTGATAGCTTTTACTGCCACCTTGCTCAAGTGCGATCCTATTTGGAAAGCCAGCAAAAACACCGTTAGTGCCTTGAATTAAGTTATGACGAGAATAAGGACGTGGGGTGGTGGTATCGTGTTGCACCATAATGCTGCGACCTTTAACCGTTTTAATAATGCTGGTATTCATATCACCCGCAATATAGTTAAGTTTGTTGCGGCTATGATCTGCGGGGAATTCTTTTTTAGCGTAGGCTGCACGGCCTAATGATGGCGAGCTCATCGAGCTTATATAGTCAAAACGATCGCCACGATTGATATTCATGTATTGTGAAACAGGGCCTAAGCCATGAGTTGGGTATAAATTACCATTAACCGCTGCATGCCATGGTGTACGCCAAGAACCTGTTTTATGGTCAATTTCTTTCATTTGCCAGCGTAGCTCATGGATATATGCTGCTTCACCATGCAACAATTCACCAAAAACGCCTTGGCGAACCATATTAAGAACCATTAATTCGTCGCGTCCGTAGCAAACATTTTCCAACATCATGCAGTTTTTTTGAGTTCGCTCAGAGGTGTTTACTAGTTGCCATGCCTCTTCTACAGTCACAGCTGCTGGTACTTCAACAAAAGCATGCTTGCCGCTTTCCATGGTATCGACAGCCATCGGCGTATGCCACTGCCATGGCGTTGAAATAATAACAATATCAATGTCTTGGCGTTCTAGCATGCGACGGTAATCGTGATCGTTTTTGCCATAGGTATCTGGTTTTTTAAAACCTTTATCAACGACAATCTTCACGGCCCTGTCTACAACGGCCTGATGGGTATCGCAAATTGCTTTAATTTCAACGCCATCGAGATGACAAAAATGCTTAACAGCACCAACACCACGTTCACCCACGCCAATAAAGCCAACCCTTACTACGTCCATTTTTGGCACTGTTAAGCCAAGGGTTGAACGTCCTTGTTGTGCGGTTCTTAATATTGATTTGGAATTGGTGGTAGAGGTACAACCCAAAGCCGCGCTGGTTGCTGCAATTGCGGCCATTGATTGTAAAAATCGTCTACGGTTGAGATCGCCCATAACATTGCCCTTATTGTTTATTATTTGTAAATTTGTTTTCGCAGGCTTTTATTTGTACACACAATGAAATGTCAATGCAAGATAAAAATCTTTCATTTACTTTCGTTTTAGTGGTGTTGTTTTTTATTTTTTATTTTAAAGTCTTTATTTACAATGGTTTAATTGCACTTTTTAATGTTTAAAGATAAATGTAAAAAAATTGAATTGAAAGTAAACGAAAGCTGCGTACAATGAATGAAAGTTAACAATGAAAGAGAGCGGGCATGCTTAACACTATCGAAAGGCGTCATGAGATTGTGCAATTGGTCTACAAACAAGAGCGGGTGCAGGTTCCTGAGTTAGCTCAGTTGTTTGGTGTTTCAACGGTAACTATCCGTAACGACTTAAATGAGTTGGATGAAAAAGGATTGTTGGTACGGTCCCGTGGTGGTGCAGTTGCCAGTAATCGCTTAACTCAAGAATTATCATTAAAAGAAAAACACGATGCAAATCGCGGTATTAAAGAGCGCTTAGGTAAATTTGCAGCGAGTCTAATTAAGGATGGTGAATCGATTATTTTAGACTCAGGGACAACAACTGAAGAAGTCGCTAAAAATCTAACCAGCCACCACGGCGTAGTTGTGATGACCAATGGCTTAAATGTGGCGCACTCACTACTTAATGCGCCATCGGTTGAAGTGTTAATGACTGGTGGCACGCTACGTAAAAAATCACTGTCATTTTATGGCCGCCAAGCTGAACAGCACTTACAACAATATCACTTTGATAAGTTAATTTTGGGTGTTGATGGCTTTGAAAAAGATATTGGTATTACAACGCACTTTGAGCTTGAAGCTCTGCTAAATCGGGTGATGTGTGAAGTATCGCGAGAGATCATAGTAGTAACAGATTCTAGTAAATTTAATCGTAAAGGCGTGCATAAAATTATTGCCGCCAGTGAAATAAACGTACTGGTTACAGACAGTGGAATTCCAGCAGAGATAAAAACCGCGCTCGAAGATGCAGGTGTGCGGTTACATATTCTCGATCTTTAACTTTCATAACTAAACAAAGATTATCTAACGAAGAGGCTTGCAATGACGATATTACAGCAATTAATCGCAGCGAATAAACGCGGCGAAAAACAGGGTATTTATGCCGTTTGTTCCGCTCATCCATTGGTGCTAGAAGCTGCCATATTGCAAGCCAAACAAGATAATAGTTATTTATTAATCGAAGCAACCGCTAATCAGGTCAATCAGTTTGGTGGTTATACGGGTATGTTACCTGCTGATTTTATGGCATTTATTGAGCAGCTTGCGACAAAGCAAGAGTTTGCAATTGATAAGCTGATCCTTGGCGGTGACCATTTAGGCCCTGTGTGTTGGTGTGATGAAAGCGCTGAATCGGCGATGCAAAAAGCTGAGCAGTTGATCGCCAGTTATGTTGGTGCAGGATTCAAAAAAATTCACTTAGACACCAGTATGCGCTGCGCCGATGATGAATTAATTTTAGCTGATGAAACAGTTGCAACACGTGCGGCGCAGTTGTGTGCAGTGGCTGAACAAACAGCATTAGATACCTTTGGCCGCAGTGACTTAGTCTATGTTATTGGTACTGAGGTGCCGCCGCCCGGTGGTGCCGATGAGCAAATAGATACGCTTGCAGTCACAGAAACTGACCATGTTGCTAGTACATTGGCATTGCATCACGATGCATTTTTACAGCAGGGGTTATCATCGGCATGGCAGCGAGTAGTTGGCTTGGTTGTACAGCCAGGTGTGGAATTCGATAACACGCAAGTATTTGATTATGATAGCGCTAAAGCGCAACGGCTAAAGCAATATATAAAGGCCGTTGATGGCATTGCCTTTGAAGCACATTCAACTGATTATCAAACGCCCATTGCGTATCAACAATTAGTAAATGATCATTTTGCGATTTTAAAAGTGGGCCCAGAGCTTACCTTTGCTTTGCGTGAGGCATTATTTGCATTAAGCCATATTGAAGATGCGCTAATAGACACCGAGCAATGTTCACATATACGCACTGTTATTGATGCCGATATGCAGCAGTTTCCGAAAAATTGGCAGCGTTTTTATCAAGTTGATAAATCAGTGCAGCAGCTTTATCGTCGCTTTAGTTTTAGTGATCGAATCCGTTATTACTGGGGACAACAAGGCAATCAAGCTGCCGTTGATAAGCTATTTTGTAATTTACAAAAACAACCGATACCACTGCCGTTACTAAGCCAATATATGCCATTGCAGTATCTTGCAGTGCGAAATAACACCCTGCAAAACAGCCCTAAATCTTTGGTACTTCATCACATAATGCAAGTAACCAGTCGCTACGCAGATGCGTGTTTTAAACAACAATAGACGTAAGTGAGGTAGTAATGTCTAGTTATTTAGCAATTGATGAAACCCTTTTAGAAGCTAAAAATAGTTTATGGACTGCAAAAGAAATTATGCAGCAGCCCGATTGTTGGCGAGCAACGCTCAGTATTGTAAAAGCTGCGCGAGCGCAGCTAGATAGTTGGCTTGCGGGCGTATTAGATAAGCCAAATGCGCAAATAATTTTTACCGGTGCCGGTACCTCAGCTTATGTTGGTGAGGCGGTTGTTGGTTATTTGAATCAACAATTGGATATTGCTTGTCGAAGTGTTAGTAGCACAGAGCTTGTTGCCTGCCCAGAGCAGTATTTACAGCCAAATAAGTCAACTTTATTAGTGTCATTTGCACGCTCGGGCAATAGTCCTGAAAGTGTTGCCGCTGTTGATGTAGTGAATAACTATGTAAAACACTGCGCGCATCTATTTATTACTTGTAACCCTGATGGAGCACTGCATAAACAAGTAGCGCAAGATGAAAACTATTTCTCGTTATTGATGCCTACGCAAACACTTGATCACAGCTTCGCTATGACCAGTAGTTTTACCTCAATGTTGGTGGCAAGTGTGGCAATATTTAGTGATGCAGATAACGCTGTTTTAACTATTGCAGAAGCGGTTGAAAAAAATATTGCTGGTAAATTAGCTGAACTAAAAACATTGGCTGAACTGCCTATACATCGCTTAGTGTATTTAGGCGCAGGATCCTTAAAAGGCTATGCGCAAGAATCAGCATTAAAATTATTAGAATTAAGTGCGGGTCAAGTTATGGGGTATTTTGAATCCCCGCTTGGTTTTCGTCACGGCCCAAAATCATTGGTTGATGATAAAACTTTAATTGTTTTATTTGGCTCAACTAATACCTATACCAAGCAGTACGATATTGATTTGTTGAATGAGTTACGTCGCGATAATAAAGCTATTGATGTTCACGCCTTTACGCTGCCAGATGACGCGGTGATGCAGCAATTAGACGATGTATTTAATGGCTTATATTATATGGTCTGCGCGCAAATAATGTCGTTCTATAAAGCGTGGCAACTAGGCATTACAGTAGATAACCCATGCCCAACTGGTGAAGTAAACAGAGTGGTGCAAGGGGTGACGATTTACCCGCTAAAACAAGGTGATATTAATGACTAAGCAGTATATTTATGGCATTGATATTGGCGGTAGTAAAATTGAACTTGCTGTATTTGACGCTTCATTAAAGCAACTTGAATCATGGCGCATTGCGACTCCGCAAAATAGTTATCAAGACTTTCTAAATGCGTTAGTAGGTATGATTTTAAGTGCCGATCATAAATATCAATGTCACGGTGCGGTCGGTATTGGTATGCCTGGCATTGTTAATGCGAACCAACAAGTACTGTCGGCTAACGTGCCTCATGCGACCGGTAAAAATGCCGCGCAAGATTTAGCTCAGTTAATAAATCGCCCGGTTGCGATCGAAAACGATTGCCGCTGTTTTGCACTCTCAGAAGCGCGCAGCAGCGTTGGTTTGCAACATACTCGGGTGTTCGGTGCAATTCTTGGTACTGGTGCGGGTGGTGGGCTGTGTATTGATGGTCAATTGTATAAAAGCGCCCAGGGAATTGCAGGTGAATACGGTCATTACGCACTTTCTGCAGTGTTACAGCAGAAGTACCAGTTACCTATTTTAAAATGTGGCTGTGGTTTAACAGGGTGCATTGAAAGTTATATTGCAGGCCCTGGCTTGGCGAGAATTTACCAGCACTTTTCTGGCGAAGTATTAACTACTTTTGAAATTGTTGAAGGGTTGAGAAAAGGCGACGTATTTTGCCAACAAAGCTTTGCCTGTTATTTGGATTTAATTGGCAGTACTTTTGCGGCAATTATTATGGCCTATGACCCTGAGGTGATTGTAGTTGGTGGCGGTATGTCTTTAGTTGATGAACTAATGAGCAAGCTTGAAGAGGCAATCGTACCGTATGTATTTGCTGATATTCGGGTGCCAAAAATAGTGCTTGCTGAATTTGGCGATGCCAGTGGCGCTCGCGGTGCCGCTATTTTGGCCAAAGAACAAGTGGGAGCGCTGGCATGATTGGATCCGTTTTTTACGTCAAAGCTGATGTAATTTATTGTCAAGAACGAGTACTTAAAAATCACTTCATGTTAGTTGAAAATGGCATTATTAGTCACTTTACGCAAAACCCTAAAGCCGGTGTGCCTATTGATGATTATGGTAATGCTGCAATTATTCCAGGCTTAATTGATTTACACATTCATGGTCGCGAAGGTTGTGATGTGATTGATTGTAAAATGAGTAGTATTGAAACGATTTCATGCTCACTTGCAGAGCATGGCGTGACAGGCTTTTTAGCAACGACTGTGACCACCGATTGGCAACAAACACTTAATGCTATGAGTGTAATTGGTCAGGCATACACGCAGCAACCCAGTGGTGCACAGGTGCTTGGTGGTTATAGTGAGGGGTTGTTTTTCAGTGAAGTTCATAAAGGTGCGCACAATCAAGATTACTTTTTAGAGCTATCACAGTCGCATTTAGAAGCGATGATTAATGCAGCCAATGGCAGCTTAAAAGTGGTTGCGTTGGCGCCAGAAAAGCCCGGAGCCAATGCGTTAATCAAGTTTCTTACCGAGCAAGGTATTAGAGTGATGTTGGGGCATTGTGATGCCAATTATGAACAAACTCAAAGCGCGCTTGAGCATGGCGCATGTGGTGGGGTGCATGTTTTTAATGGGATGCGTGGCATTCATCATCGTGATCCAGGTTGTGCCGGCGCGGTATTGATGAATGATGACGCATTTGTTGAAGTGATTGCAGATGGTGTACATCTTCATCCTACAATTTTAAAGCTGATCTATAAGCTAAAAGGTCCACAAAAAATCGCTTTGATCAGTGATTGTATCAATGCCGGTGGACTAAATGATGGTGAGTATAAATTGGGTAAAATGGATGTTGTTGTGCAACAAGGTGTGGCGAGAACTGCCACCGGCTCGTTAGCTGGCAGCACTTTAACGCTTGAGCAAGCAGTTAAAAACATGCATCAGCTAGGCAGTGTTGCGTTACTTGAAGCCATCAATATGGCCAGTATTGTACCTGCGCAATTTTTAAATATTGCAGATGAAGTAGGCTCTTTAGCAACCACTAAACACGCAAACTTTGCTATTTTAGATAGCAATTTTACTATTCAAGCGACCTATGTAAAAGGTCAAAGGTGCTTTTTGAGAACCGCTAATAATGGCTAAAGTGTTCAGTCACTAGCGTTAAAGACCATAGAAAGTAAAATATTATAAAATTGATTGCATTTTAAGCGACATGTATGGTGATGTTCGCTATAAGTAATGCTATACTCCCGCCGAATAATTTTTCGACTTTATTAAGAGTAAAATAATGGCAGATTTATCGAAGTACAGAAACATTGGTATTTTCGCGCACGTTGATGCGGGTAAAACCACGACTACTGAGCGTATCCTAAAGCTTACTGGTCAAATCCATAAAACTGGTGAGGTTCATGATGGTGAATCAACAACTGACTTCATGGAACAAGAAGCTGAGCGCGGTATTACTATCCAGTCTGCGGCTGTAAGCTGTTTCTGGAAAGATCACCGTTTTAACGTTATCGATACTCCTGGACACGTTGACTTCACAGTTGAAGTATACCGTTCATTAAAAGTACTTGATGGCGGCATCGGTGTATTCTGTGGTTCTGGTGGTGTTGAGCCACAATCAGAAACTAACTGGCGTTATGCTAACGATTCAGAAGTTGCGCGTGTTATTTTCGTAAATAAATTAGACCGTATGGGTGCTGATTTTTACCGTGTAACAGAGCAAGTACGTAAAGTACTTGGCGCAAATCCACTAATCATGACGTTACCAATCGGTATCGAAGATGAGTTCTGTGGTGTTGTTGATGTTTTAACTAAAAAAGCATACATCTGGGATGATTCAGGTCTTCCAGAGAACTACACAATTGAAGATGTTCCAGCTGACATGGTAGACAAAGTTGATGAATACTATGAAATGCTTGTTGAAACTGCTGTAGAGCAAGACGACGAACTACTTGAAGCGTATATGGAAGGTGAAGCACCTTCTCTTGAAGATCTTAAGCGTTGTATCCGTAAAGGTACTCGTGACCTTGCTTTCTTCCCTACATACTGTGGTTCTGCTTTCAAGAACAAAGGTATGCAATTGGTACTTGACGCTGTTGTTGATTACTTGCCATCTCCTACAGAAGTTGATCCTCAACCGCTTATGGATGAAGAAGGTAACGAAAACGGCGAGTTTGCAGTTGTATCTGTAGATGAACCATTTAAAGCGTTAGCGTTCAAAATCATGGATGACCGCTTTGGTGCATTAACGTTCGTACGTATTTACTCAGGTAAACTTAACAAGGGTGACACTATCCTTAACGCGTTTACAGGTAAAACTGAGCGTGTTGGCCGTATGGTTGAGATGCAAGCAAACGATCGTAACGAATTAACTAGCGCACAAGCTGGTGACATCATTGCAATCGTAGGTATGAAAAACGTGCAAACTGGTCACACTCTATGTGATCCTAAGCACCCAGTAACACTTGAGCCAATGGTATTCCCAACTCCAGTAATCTCGATTGCTGTACAGCCTAAAGATAAGGGCGGTAATGAGAAAATGGGTGTTGCTATCGGTAAAATGGTTGCAGAAGATCCATCTTTCCAAGTTGAGACTGATGAAGATTCAGGCGAAACTATCCTTAAAGGTATGGGTGAGCTGCACTTAGATATCAAAGTAGATATCCTTAAACGTACTTACGGCGTAGACCTTATTGTTGGTCAACCACAGGTTGCTTACCGTGAAACTATCACTAAAGAAGTTGAAGATAGCTACACGCATAAGAAACAATCTGGTGGTTCTGGTCAGTTCGGTAAAATCGACTACCGCATCAAGCCAGGCGAAGTTGCTTCAGGCTTCACGTTTAAATCATCAGTTGTTGGTGGTAACGTACCGAAAGAATTCTGGCCTGCAGTTGAGAAAGGCTTTAAGTCAATGATGACTCAAGGTGTTCTAGCTGGTTTCCCAGTACTTGACGTTGAAGTTGAGCTTATCGACGGTGGCTTCCACGCCGTGGATTCATCTGCAATCGCATTCGAAATCGCTGCTAAAGGCGCTTTCCGCCAATCGATCCCTAAAGCGGGCGCACAACTTCTTGAGCCAATCATGAAAGTTGACGTGTTCACGCCAGAAGATCACGTTGGTGATGTAATCGGTGACCTTAACCGTCGTCGTGGTATGTTGAGCAACCAAGAAGCTGGTTTAACAGGCGTTCGTATTAAAGCTGACGTGCCGTTATCAGAAATGTTCGGTTACATCGGTTCATTACGTACAATGACATCAGGTCGTGGTCAGTTCTCTATGGAGTTCTCACACTATGCACCATGTCCACAAAACGTAGCTGAAACTGTAATCGCTGCAGAAAAAGAGAAAAAAGCTGCTAAGTAATTAGCCTTTAAACTCTTAAAAAAACCCGCACCTGTTGCGGGTTTTTTATTGCCAGAAATATTATCCCTCCAACAATCGAATACTTTTTTGTTGTCATGCTAGTAATGAGTCGTTAGCACTCTTTAGTAGTTATTTAAGCAAACAGTTAAATAATAGAAAAAGAATCAACTATTTATTACTGCAGTTTAAACGTCATTCCACTCATAAGTTGTAGTTTAAAAGCTGGCTGTTTTACTAATTAAACTAGTTATTTATAACTAGGTAAAAAGTAGTGCAATTACTTGAATCTTAGTTACTAATACAGGTAGAATACCCGCTTATGCCACCCATATACGCATATTAGAGAAATGGAAGTCTCTCGAATAAAGAGACATATATGTGTACTTTTTTAGGACGTTTATATGAATGCAATTAAATTGAGCCCAAACTGGCTGTTGCAGTTAGTTATGATACTAACCCTTTGTACAGTTACTTTTTTGCTAACAATCATCTTTGCTGTTAATCAGACTTTTTTAGCCCTAATTATTGTTCCTGTTATTTTTATTATCTCAATTTTAAGTATCGTCAACTTACGTTTTATGCATTGTTATAAAGCGGGTATTTATTACTCTCAAGGGTTAAGTAAAAAATATATTAATGCAGATGAAATTGTTGATATTCAATTTAACTCATTAAAATTACTAACTGTATTATCGGTTTCTTTAGAAAATAACAAAGAAATTTGTTTTTATAACTGGCAGTTTGACGAGCAAGCCCAGCAGTCAATTAGGTGTTGGTATAGCAAAAAGAAGAATCGCTGTAATAATTCACAGCATACTGAATGTAATGCATAGAAAAGGCCGCAGTTTAGCGGCCTTTTTACTAATCTGAACTCTGCTGAATAAAGCTATTCAAGCAGAGTTTAGTTTATACTACGCTTTTTTACGGCGCAGGAGTGTTAGTGGTAACGCCAGTAACGTTAACCAAAATAATGAACCTGAGTCATCGTCTTCGTCATCAGTTTCATCATTAGCAATATTAATGTACACAAGCTGCGCATTTGATAAATTACCAGCACTGTCTTTTGCTTGTACCATTAATGTGATTTTTCTTTCAAACTCATAGTCTAAATCACCAGCAACGATTAGTTGTCCTTGCTCATTTATAGTTACTGCATCGTGGCCAGATACAATGAAGCCAATAACGGGTGTGTACTGTGCATCGGCATCACTAAAGCTCAATTGACCAATGACAGTGCCAATAGGGCTATTTTCACTGATGTTAAAGCTTTGCTCAGGCTCTAGCACTGGAGCTTGTGGCTCAGGCGTTGGCTCTACAGCAGGTGTAGATTGAATATCAATAATTACAGGATCATGATCAGAGGCACGATAAGCACTCTCTGAATACAAGCTAGCAACTTGAGAATCAGATTTAAACTCTACGTTATAATCCAGACTGATCGGCTCATCAGCATTGATATGCCAATCTGTCGCTGCGACAACTTTAGCAAGTAAACTTGGACTAGCAACAGCATGATCTAAGCTACCCATGCGGCCAGAAAAACTATATGAATAGCCAAGAGTATTACCATCTAATTCTGCGACGACATTTTTAAATCCTTTATCAGCAAATGCGCGTATTGGATCTTCCATCGCATAGGCATTCATATCGCCTACTAAAATGATGTCTTCATCGTCTACACCAGTTGGCTTGCTATCAAGCCAGTCAGCATAAGCATTGGCGCCCGCTACACGGATCTCATTCCAACATGCTTGGCCATCACCTAAATCAGCATTGTTGCCATTAGCACTGCCACAGCTACCTTTGGATTTTAAATGCGCTACAGCAACAGTAAATACTTCTTCTGATTCAAGTGATTTGAAGCTTTGTGCAATAGGTGGGCGGTTACTGTAGTCAAATGGATATTGGGTTGTGATAGCTGCGGTGCCAACTTGTGCGACTTTATTTGCACGGTAGATCAGTGCGGTGGTAATTTCATCAGTACCAATTTTATCTACGTTAAAATTAACAAAGGCGTATTCATTATTGCTATCTTCATCGTTTAACGCATTAACTAGACTAGCAATAGCGCTATTTGCACTGAAACCATCGTTTTCGATTTCCATTAAGCCGATAACATCAGCTTCTATAGCAATAAGTGCACTGACAATTTTCGCTTGTTGGCGAATAAATTCAGCTTCACTATCGGCGCCACGACTGGTTGGGAAACCAGCACCTTGGCCATCACCATTGAAGTAGTTAAGCACATTAAAGCTTGCAATCCGAAGATCTGCATCAGCGTGCAGTTCTGGTGCATCTGTACGTGGATTAGTTGCAACAAAAGTTGGTTGTACTGTTGGGTGAATGCGATAGCGATCAAAGCTGTAACCCATTACACCAGTGATTGCGTTCACAGAATCACCTAAACGTAATGTGTTATAAGCGTCTAAGCCAGTACCTGGGTAAGAAACTGGGTCAAGATTTTGTTTCGTTGAACCATCATCAAGTAAGATTTGTTTCTTGATGTTTTCGGCTTCAACAGCGTTAGCAGCATCACCGGGAAGGGCTATTTGTGTACCTTGATATAAACGTTCTGTGGCAAGACCTACTTCACCATAACGGCCTAAACCATAGTTGTTGCTAACGACCAGCGGTTGTTCTAGTGAAACCAGCATGCCTTCATAAGCTTCTAAATCGGCTACATTATTAACAGGGAGAGTGATGCTTGTTGCTGTTGGCGTTAAGCCTGTAGCACACACTTCTACTTGACTAACATCAGCAATTTGGGTGGCATTAAAGTATTCTGCGACACTGCCTTTAACTCGCACGTGGTCACCAACATTGACATCGGTATCAGCAAAATAAACAAATACACCTTCAGAAGTAAGTGGGTTTGTGTCAATATCTGCATCAAGTGATGTAATAAAGAAGCCACTTAATTGCTCACTACCTTGAAAATCAGCAGTTACTACGCCTTCCAGCTCAATTTCTGTGTTTAATAGAGGGCTATCACCGCCTTCACCTTGTACAGCGCTGATCAAGGTTTTAGCTGCGCCGCATTCTAATGGTACTAACGGCTCCGGTTCTGGCTCGGGATCTGGTTGGTTGTTTTCACCGTGGAAGCCTAGGCCAGAAAAGTCATCTTTATCAAATTGTAGCCATTGTTCACTTGGATCAAATGACGCAGTAGCATCGCTACGACCTGCAGTAATACTTAGCTTGCGACGTAAGCTTTTGTCCTTGGTGCTAACACCTCCTGCTGACCATTCGCTACCAGGGTCAACGCCTAACTGACCAAAACTATCAACAATAGTGCCGTCTTTCGTAAGTACTAATGCATCATCACCATTGAAATAAGTAACGGTTGCTTCAATATCAGCTTTAGCTTTAAGCTCGTCTGCAGAGCCTGCATTTACGATTACATAGGTGCCATTGGCGGCTAAGCTACCGGATAGAGCAAGTGTATTATTTGGAGCTGTCAGGTCGCCATTGCCATTGGCGAAAAGTGAGATGTTATAGCCATCAAGCGATAGTGTTTCGCCAGAGGTATTAAAAAGCTCAATTGCTTTATTGTTACTACCACCTTCAACATATTCTGAAATTATTAAATTAGCAGAAGCTGGTGCACTGAGGCTTGCAATAACAAGCGCCAATGGCGTTATTTTTGTTTTGAACATTATTATTTTTTTCCCGTGTATTGTGTCCCGAATGGGACAAACAGTTTAAGGAAAATTTATGACAAAGAAAATACAAAATGTTAATAACATGAAAATAAAAAGGGCGGTTAATCGCCCTTTTCTAAATTAAATATCTATGAGGCTTATCTTTTAAGTAGTTGTGCAGCTTGTTTTGCAAAATAGGTAAGAATACCGTCAGCGCCAGCACGCTTGAAAGCAAGCAATGACTCCATAATCGTGGCTTCTTCAGCAAGCCAGCCATTATCTATCGCCGCTTTATGCATAGCGTATTCGCCACTCACTTGGTAAGCAAAAGTAGGTACACCAAACTCATCTTTAACCCGGCGTACAATATCTAAATAAGGCATACCAGGTTTGACCATCACCATGTCAGCACCTTCTTGTAAATCCAGCGCTACTTCACGAATGGCTTCATCAGAATTAGCAGGGTCCATTTGGTAGGTTTTTTTGTCCGCACCTTTTAAGTTACCAGCAGAGCCGACGGCATCACGAAATGGTCCATAGTAACTTGAGGCATATTTAGCTGAATAAGCCATAATGCGTGTATGAATGTGACCTTCGGCCTCGAGCGCTTCGCGGATCGCGCCAATGCGGCCATCCATCATATCTGAAGGGGCAACAATATCTGCACCCGCTTGTGCATGAGATATCGCTTGTTTAACTAATATTTCAGTCGTGATGTCGTTAATTACATAGCCATTATCGTCGATAATGCCGTCTTGTCCATGCACAGTAAATGGATCAAGCGCCACATCGGTGATTACCCCTAATTCTGGATAGGCTTCTTTGAGTGCGCGTACAGTGCGTTGTGCCAGTGCATCATCATTGTAAGCTTCTTCAGCAAGCAATGATTTTTTGTCCGCAGGGGTGACCGGAAAAATAGCGATTGCAGGAATACCTAATTCAACCAACTCTTTTGCTTCAATCAGCAGTAAGTCAATCGATAAGCGATCTATGCCTGGCATCGATGCAATGGCTTCACGGCGATTGTTACCTTCAAGTACAAATACTGGATAAATTAAGTCATTTACACTGAGTTGATTTTCGGCCATCAAGCGGCGCGAAAAATCATTGCGGCGCATTCTGCGCATGCGAGTATAAGGGAAAAGGTCGAGACCTGATTGGGCCATTATTTGCTCCTAGTCTAAAATTGGAAAACTAACTACACGATTACGCCCACTTTGCTTGGCATGATAAAGTGCTTTGTCGGCGCAGTCGGTGAATAATCCCGGATTATGAATGTCTTCTGCAATGGCGCTATATACACCAGCACTAATGGTAAACTTTATCTGGGTGTTTGCCACTGTAATTGTGGCATCCATGATTGCTTGGCGGATTTGCTCTGCTATTTCTACTGCACCGCCGAGGATGGTGTTAGGTAGTAAGATCACAAACTCTTCGCCACCATAACGGGCTACTTCGTCAAGTGGGCGTTTTAAATGGCTTTTTATAATGTCAGCCACAGCACGGATAGTTTGGTCGCCAATTAAGTGCCCGTAGGTGTCGTTAATGCTCTTAAAGTGATCAATATCGAGCATGACCACACTTAAAGGCGTTTGCTCTCGACGAGAGCGACGCAAGTCCATTACTAGCTTTTTATCGAAATAGCGGCGATTTTTTATTTGTGTTAATGGATCTTCCATATTGATTTGTTCAAGTGCGCGATTCTTTTCTTCAAGCTCTCGCAGGGTGACCTGAAGTTCAAACGTTCGCTCTTCTATATTTGCTTCTAAATCTAACCTAGCTTGTTCTTGTAGTGCTAAACGCTCTTGCAATAAAGCATCTTGTGCTTCACTTTGGGCTATTTTACTCTGCTGTGCAGTAACTTGAGCATCGCGTTCGATTAAAAAGTGTTTGATGGTAGCAAAGCTTAAACTGAGTGAGCAGATTAAAAAGCTAAAAAATACAAACGGTAAACCACGCGCATTAAAATCATAGAAATTAAACACAACAATAATCATGTAAAGCTGTGCGGAAAAAAACATCAACGCTCCACATAGCAGCGCACATAGTGGCTGTGTTCGCTGTTGCT
Source organism: Pseudoalteromonas sp. SR41-4 (assembly GCF_014163985.1). Classification (NCBI taxonomy): domain Bacteria; kingdom Pseudomonadati; phylum Pseudomonadota; class Gammaproteobacteria; order Alteromonadales; family Pseudoalteromonadaceae; genus Pseudoalteromonas; species Pseudoalteromonas sp. SR41-4. Next base: position 143,814 of record NZ_JACJEI010000005.1, read on the forward strand.
TAATATCGATCCCTAACGCCGCTATGTGTAATAACATAACTAGCGCGGGCAAGAGTAGACTGTAATAAAGCATGATATTTGTTGGTAATAACCAAATAAAAAATAGGCTGATAAAAAGTAACCAGTTACTCAATCTATGTAAGGGTTGCAGCCACATTTTCGTGGACAGTCGTAATTGTTCAAATAATAGTTTGAATAAGCAAGTGGTTAATATCAACATGCTTGGAACTGCAAGCTGCTGCAGACTAGGCAAAGACGGGTGAAAATAGCGATAGCCAAAGCCATATAAGTAAATCAGTAATAACCATAAAGTCATTAAAATAGTGCCACAGAGTGCAAAGTAGCGCTTTCGTGAAAAACCAAACATAACCAAGCAAGTGATCGCTAAAGATAAAATAAACCCGACTAGCAAGCCATACATTAAATTAAACTTACTTTTATATTTTAAATATTCATCATATTGCCAAAGACTTAACGGCACTCTGACACCATCTAGACTTTTAATATGAAGTAGTAATGTTGAGTTACTTTTCGGTGGGAGTGTTAGCTTTACTAATAATGATTCTGTTTTAATTTGTCGGTTATTGAGTGGTAATGCATCACCAATTTCTTTAAACAATAATCTGTTTTGCTTAAAGTAATGGTATACAGCCACTTTATCTAATAACGGATTATCAATGGACAGTAAAATTTGTAGATCTGAATCCTCAGCGTTGACCAGTTGTAGGCGCAGCCACACGGCTTGATTGGTTAGTCCTAAATTGAGCGATTGCTCAGGAAGTTGTTGCCATTGCTGAGTAGGGGCTAGCTTAGCTTGCTCTATTGTTAAAGGTTGTTGAGAATATTCAAAAGGAATATTTAATATATGTTCAAAATGCTTATCTAAGGTGATCTGCGTTGCATTGGCTGAGAATGAAATAAGTACAAAGCTATAAAGCAGCAACCAAACACGCTTCATTATCAGCCCTTGTGGTTGAATAACTGTTGGAAGTTAAGTGTAGTTTGCTTTGCAACAGTTGCAAACTCTAGACCTTTTAAGGACGCAATTGTTTGGCATATATGTGGTAAATAGCTTGGTTCATTGCGATGCGATTTTGGTTTTGGAGTTAACGAGCGTGGGATCAAAAACGGCGCATCTGTTTCAATTAATAGACGCTCTAATGGCAGCATAGGCACCAGTTGTTGTAGTGATTTACCACGACGTTCGTCACAGACCCAACCAGTAATACCAATGTATAAACCAAGTGATAAGTATTGCTCTAAGGCGTGTTGATCACCGGTAAAACAATGTAATACTCCTCGCACCGAATACTGTTGCAGTATCGCCAGCATATCTTCGCTCGCATCTCGCTCATGTAAATATACCGGAAGATTTAACTCTACCGCTAAAGCGAGTTGTCGGTGTAACACAGAACGTTGAGTTTCACGAGGCGAAAAGTCGCGGTTGTAATCTAACCCGCATTCACCAATTGCTACAATCTCAGGATTTGCAGCAAGAGCGCACAATTGTATTTCTAGTTTTTCATCGGCTGATTTTGCGTCATGAGGGTGAACACCGGCGGTAGCAAGTAGGTGGTACTGTTGTGCTAAGTGAAGAGCTTGCTGGCTGGAGTTTATATCGCAACCAATTAACAGCATCTGGCTAACATTTTGCGCTTTTGCACGAGTAATGATAGCCGAATGTTGAGCATCAAATTGATGATTGGTAAGATTTACGCCAGCATCAATAAGTGATGTGGTCATTAATTAGTGCGCTTAACGCGGATTGAGCGATTCTGACCTGCTTTTTTCAATAAAAATGAGTTGAACATACCGCGCTCAATAATTACAGTATCATCTTGGTCGATACGCAAGCTATCTGAGCCAATTTGGCGCCATTGTTGGCCGTTATTTAAACTAATTATTAACTCACCGTAAGGTGCTTCTTTTACGTTAGTCACGACGGCAGTAATTTCATTGTCGTTTTCTTTTACTAGTTCTTTATGCTCTAAGCCAAAATCTTCATTTTTAACTTTAACTATTTGCTTACTAGCAACAGCTACATCCGCTGTTGCGGTGACTGAACTTGCAGGTGGAGTTAAGGTTTTTGTTGTTTCTGGTTTAGTTAATGACTTGCCTGCCATGGTATTGTCGTAACAAAGCAAGCGATTGAAGTCATTTTCAATAAATGTACAGGCTTGTAAAGCTTGTAAGTTAACTTCATTGGCATGAACAGTTGGAATGCTTAACAAGGCAAGTATTGGTAAAAGTTGTTTTTTCATTTATTCCTCTGATTCATCTTGTTGAGGTTTAGCCTTATAAAAGGATGCTAAGATTAAACCCAATTCAAATAACAGCAGCATTGGAAATGCTAATAAAGATTGTGATAGCACATCAGGTGGCGTTAAAAACATTGCTACAACAAAAACCCCGACTACAATATAAGGGCGTTTCTCTTTTAAACTTTGTGTTGTGGTAGCGCCACTAAAACATAACAGCATAATAGCTACCGGAATCTCAAAAGCGACCCCAAAGGCAAAAAAGAGCTTCAATGCAAAACTTAAGTAGCTACTAATGTCTGGTGCCAAGGTCATCATTTCTGGACCAACGCTAGTAAAAAAGCCAAGAATAATGGGCAGCACTACAAAGTAACAAAATGCGATACCACTATAAAAAAGAATAATGCTTGATGCCAAAACAGGCATTAACATACGTTTTTCATGTTGGTATAACCCTGGCGCAATAAAGCCCCAGATTTGGTGTAAAATTAACGGAAACGCTGCAAATAAAGCGACAAATAAGGTTAACTTAAACGGCGCAAAAAACGGTGCAGTTACATCTGTAGCGATCATGGTTGCTGTACTTGGTAAGTGCGCAACTAATGGAGCCGCTACAAAACCGTAAATATCGTTTGCAAAGTAAACCAGCGCAATAAAAAATACTAATATGGCTAATAAGGCTTTCATGAGCCTATTTCGCAATTCAATTAAATGACTTACAAAGCCTGATTTAACTTGTTCAGTCATAATTTAACTCGTTACCGATATATAGACCATAGCTAACAAAAATAATTTCATTTTTGTTCATCAACATTCACTTTATCTGCTTGCTCAGGAGGATTTCTTTTATAACTATGGGTGACCGAGTCCGCAGCCTTTTGCAATTCGCTGACTGAATCTTTTATTGCAGGACTTAAGTCCTGCATGCCTTGTTGTTCGGCTTTTTTTAAATTTTGGTGTAACTCATGCACTCTTAATTCTTCATTAACTTCAGCCTTAACCGAATTAGCCAGCGATTTTATAGTTTTTATCCAACGGCTAACAGTACGAATAGCAACTGGCAACCGCTCAGGGCCAAGTACCACTAAGCCGACGATTAACACCACAACAAGTTCCCACATACCCATGCTAATTAAGCCTTATGGTCTTCTTTACTTTTATCAACAGACTCTTTGTTTTGTATTGGGTTATTTGCTTGTTCAATTGGTTCTGCTGGTTTATTTTGCTCATCTTCAGAGACTGCTTTTTTAAACCCTTTTACAGCGTTACCTAAATCACCGCCAATACCACGCAATTTTTTCGTACCAAAAAGTAACACTATGATTGCCAAAACAATTAACAATTGCCAAATACTAATGCCGCCAAAACCCATGATGTTCTCCACTTAATTAAATACTGTGAATTAAAATTATTGTACTGATTATACTCACCGAGCACTAAATAGCACTTAGTTTATGCAGCGCTGCGCCAAGCAAGTATAAAGCCGCTTAAAGAGCATATCGCAGCAATACCTGCAGCGACAAGGTCATGCTGCAAATAACATAACCCTGATACTATCATTGCTGAGCCAGCAAAAAGACCAAGTAATAATGGCTTGTGCGATGGCTGTGGCAGTGGTGCAGGACTGTTGCGCTGTTGTTTTAAGTTGTGATAGATCAAATCAGGTAACTCGGGCATTTTTTCTGCCCAAAATGGCAAATTTGCGTATACCTGTTTAAATACCGACCAAGGACCAACCTGTTGCTTTACCCAGTCTTCTAAAAAGGGTTTAGCTGTTTTCCATAAATCTAGTTGCGGATATAGCTGACGCCCAAGGCCTTCAACATACAACAAGGTTTTTTGTAGTAGAACTAATTGGGGTTGAACTTGCATATTAAAGCGACGAGCGGTATTAAATAGATTAACTAAGACATGGCCAAATGAAATCTCTGCTAATGGCTTATTAAAAATCGGCTCGCAGACAGTGCGAATGGCAAACTCAAATTCTTCCACGCTGGTGTCTTTAGGTACCCAGCCAGAATCGACATGTAATTGTGCGACTTGACGATAATCGCGATTAAAAAAGGCAATAAAGTTTTCGGCTAAGTAACGTTTGTCTTCTTTGTTTAGCGTGCCCACGATGCCACAATCGATACCGATAAATTTGGGGTTTTCAGGGCTTTCATAGGATACAAATACATTACCAGGGTGCATATCAGCATGAAAAAAACTATCACGGAACACTTGGGTGAAAAACACCTCCACACCGCGTTCAGCCAGTAGTTTCATATTGGTGTTTTGCGCAACTAATGCCTCAGTATCAGACACTGGAATGCCGTAAATTCGCTCCATGACTAGTACATTTACGCGACTATAGTCACTGTAAACATAGGGAATATAAAGCGAATCAGAACCTTCAAAATTACGCTTTAATTGAATGGCGTTTGCGCCTTCACGCATCAGATCAAGTTCATCAAGTAAGGTTTTCTTATACTCTTTGACTACTTCAACAGGGCGTAACCTTTTCGCTTCATTGATTAACTTGGCCACTATTTTAGAAAATTGTTCCATTAATGCTAAATCAGCGTCAATTTGTTCTCTGATATCAGGGCGAATGACTTTGATAACCACCTTTTGTGGTTGATTATGCTCATCCACTAAAGTGGCTGTATGTACTTGGGCAATGGATGCTGAAGCTAAAGGGGTTTGCTCAAAATCACTAAAGTATTCACTGATATCATCGATTTCGAGTGCATTTTCAATTAGTTGTTGTGCTAACACACCATCAAATGGCTGTACTTGATCTTGCAGCAAGGCTAGCTCTAAAGCGATATCTAGTGGTAATAAATCGCGCCGAGTAGATAACATTTGGCCAAATTTGATCCATACTGGCCCCAATTGTTGTAATGCTAAACGCAGTCTTAACCCTGCTGGTTTTTCTGGGTGCTTATTGGTTAGCCAAAATAGACATGCACGGCCAACTTTGCCATACCAAGGTATTTTTTGTGATGGGATCAGTTCATCCAAACCATAGCTAAGGAGGGTTTTTGTGATGTTATAAAGCCGAGCAGCTGACACAGATAATCCTTACTGATTCATTTTGCTTGAAGTAGTTGGTTGATACGTAACTCAAGTTGCGCAACATGTGCTTTGAGTTGACGCGTGTGTTGCTTAAATTGCTCAAGCTCTAAAGGATGAATGGTCACTTTGAGCTCGTCTTGGCATAAAGTAGTTAGCGTTGTAGAGAGTTTCTTGTTGGCTTTTTGACTTTGCTGTTGAGTTTGTTTAACTAACTTCCATAGTTGCTGTGCCGCTGCGTCACCAAGATAATCAGATAAGTGTTCAGGCCAATCGATATTAAGCGCAGCGAAAGCATTACTAAACCCTTGTGCAATATTTAGATCACCTTGCAAATCGAGTTTATCTTGGCGGATTAACTGAGTCAGCATTGCAGGGTTTTTAAGTGCCATTAAAGTATTAATATCGGCGCTTATCATGCAGTCATATTGCGTTTCGGTAGTGTTGTATAAATGCAGTTGTTGGCCAGTAAACACCACTAAAAACTGCTGTTGCCAATCGCGTATATCAATTAATAAACGTTGTTGGGATATTGACGACAGTCTATCGCTAAGAGTGGGATCGAGTTTAAGCGCCGTATTTAAAACCCTTTCGACGAGTGCGACCATGAAATTATTTAACATACAATACCTTAGCAATAAACTTTACTAGCTGGTGTGACGCTTAATATTTAAAGCCACGATGTAATGCTACAATACCACCGGTGAGATTTTGATAGGTGGTTTGCTCAAATCCAGCCTCGTTCATCATTGCTTTTAGTGTTTCTTGATCTGGGTGCATACGAATTGATTCAGCTAAATATTTGTATGATTCACCGTCGTTAGCAACTAACTCACCCATTTTAGGTAGTAAGTTAAATGAGTAAAAATCATAGGCTTTACTTAATACTTGATGCTCTGGTTTGGAGAACTCCAATACCAGCAGACGACCACCAGGCTTTAAGATTCGGTACATCGAGCGAAGTGCTTTATTTTGATCTGTAACATTACGTAAACCAAAGGCAATGGTAATTAAATCAAAACTATTATCAGGGAAAGGCAGTGCTTCAGCATTCATTTGTACGTAGTCAATATTACCGACAAGACCTAGGTTATGTAGCTTTTCGCGCCCCACTTTAAGCATTGATGAGTTAATATCACCTAATACTACTTGCCCAGTATCACCAACTAGTTGACTAAACTTTGCCGTTAAGTCGCCGGTGCCACCGGCTAAATCCAGCACATGATTGCCTTTACGCACACCTGAACTAGCAATGGTTTGACGTTTCCATAAACGATGAATACCAAACGACATGAGATCATTCATTACGTCATATTTAGTAGCAACGGAATGAAATACATCGGCAACCATAGAAGCTTTTTCGGTTTCGGCAACGGTTTTATAACCAAAATGCGTGGTCTTTTCAGGATTCTCGTTCATGATTAATCTCTATCGTGGTAATAAAGACTAGTGTACTTGATTGTTACGCCATGGTGCAATTTGAATCTGGGGAAAATTGCTTGTGGATCAAGCTTTATGAGTTACGGCTCACTGTCCGGCAATAAAGCTGCTTTGGCCAAGCGATCTGGCTTTATGTGCTGCATTGGAGGCTTTACGGGCAAGATTATTAAAATCTTTTTCGTCTAAGTGCTTGGCAATCCCTAATGAAAGGTTGATTGCTGGAAGTTTAATACCGTTTTTAGAACTAACGAAACGTAATTTTTCGACTCCATTACGGACTTTTTCAGCAATTACATTCGCAGTTTCAGGGTCGATATCAGCCAGTAATACAGTAAAAGCATCTTTGCCTGTTCGCCCTGGTAGGCCACTTTCAAATACATATTTTTGAATTTGTTTAGCTACCTTGCTTAAAATTACTTCACCAATGATATCGCCGTAGTTATCAATAAAGTGATCTAGGTTATCTATTTGGATGGCAATCGCGCACACAGATTTTTTTTGGTCTAACCATAATTGTGTTTGCTGGTTTAAATAATGACGTTTAAAAAGGCCTGTTTGTTGATCGGTGATGTGTTGTTTGCGTAATTGTACGAGTTGTTGTTGAGTTTTTTCTTGTCGTCGCTTTGCTTTGATCAGCTCTTGTTTAAATTGTTTATGTTGAGTGAGCAAGTGAGCAGTTTGCTTATTTAATGTCTCAAGTGCGAGGCGAGTTTGGGCAATATTATTTTCATCTAAAGAATGTACACAGTCGCTGACTTGACTTGCAAAGCGGATAATATCTTTTTCGGTTGAGTGCGCGCTACGTGATAATGAATTAATAATACCATCAACATTACGAACCATATTGGTTTCAGCTTTATGGGCTTGATCCATGTAATCGAAATAAAGTTGTTCTACATAAACACAGTCAATTTCTTGGCCTTGGGCAATTGCACGATCGATAGTGGTATTTAAATCAGAATTAACTTGGCTAACGTAGGTGTAGACAACGTGATAATTAAGAGGAGTCGGTGGTAATATATGATGTTCTAAAAAGATACATACCTTGGTCATTTTTTCTTGAGCAATAGCCATGGAATCATGGAACATCATTGTATACACCAATTAAATACACGTAACAGCGAAATTAAATAACTCTCTCCGTGAGGTCTTGACGCAATCCTAGCGTATGGGATTGCCTTACATTAATCTGTATCGGGGATATTTAAAAGCAAAAATATGTAATTTGATAGCGAAATTTCTATTTTTATCGCTCAATAGCTGGTTTTCTCGACAATCTTATTAAGCAATAAAAAGTGCTGATTAACTACTAGTCAATAGTCGCGGTTAATTTAACCTTGTATTTATTGTCCTTGGTCGCATTTTTTTGGTTATTGTAGCAGTCTAGGTTAGGTTAACCCTCACGTTTTCAGTAGCAGATCCCTATTATTATGAAAAAATCACCTTCATCGGTTATGCGTCATTCTCTGTTAAGCATCGCCTTGGCATGTACATTAAGTGCTTGCCAAATGACCACCGTAGATAGCGATCAACAATTTACGCAGGTTGCGCAATCAATTGTTGATTATCGTAAAAGTATTAGCACGTATAGCAACCCCGAGGGTGTTGATGGTTATTTGTTAACTAATTTATCTGCTGAGTTTCTTGAAAAGAAATATCAACATAACACTGAATTATTAGCGAAGTTAGATGCAATAGATAAAGATAAACTCAGTGATGAAAACCGTATTAATCTCACTATAATTCGTGGACAAGTACAAAATAGTATCGATGAATATGTATTTAACAGCCACTACATGCCGCTTACTTCTGAATATGGCTTTCACTCTAGTTTATCTTTTATGGTGTCGAGTTCAGATTATAAAAAATTAGCTGATTACCAGCTTTATTTGCAACGTTTGCAGCAAGTTCCTCGATTTTTTCAGCAAAACATCGGCTGGATGCGCAAAGGTTTAGAAGTTGGTTTAACGCAACCGAAAGCGGTGCTTGTGGGTTATCAAGACTCTATCAGTGCATATATTGTTGATGACGCTACTGAGTCTGAGTTTTATAAACCATTTTTAAATAATACCGCTGGTTTGAGTGATGGTGAGTTTTTTGCTTTACAACAACAAGCAAAGAAAATTATTAAAGAGCAGGTGATTACTGCTTATCAAGATTATTTAACATTTTTTAATGAAGAGTATCAGCCAGGTGCGCGTACTGAAATTGGTATCTCTGCAACACCTAATGGTGCTGCGTTTTATGCCAATCGCGCCAAGTATTATACCACCACAGATATGACGCCAAAAGAAATCCATGAACTGGGGTTAAAAGAAGTGGCACGTATTCGTGCTGAAATGGATAAGATTATTGAGCAAGTTGGTTTTAAAGGCACGTTTGCTGAATTTGTGCACTTTTTACGTACTGATCCGCAATTTTATGCTAAAACACCGGAAGAGTTATTAAAAGAAGCATCGTACATAGCTAAAAAGATGGATGCACAATTACCTAAGCTATTTCATACCTTACCACGGATGCCTTATGGTGTTGCGCCGGTGCCAGCAAGCATAGCGCCTAAGTACACGACTGGCCGTTATTCTGGTTCGAGTCGTGATGATCAAGCGGGTTATTACTGGGTAAACACTTATGCACTTGATAAGCGCCCTTTATACGTATTAGAAGCTCTCACTTTTCATGAGGCTGTACCAGGGCATCATTTACAGATCTCACTTAATGCTGAATTAGAAAACTTACCAAGCTATCGTCAGAATGCATACTTATCGGCATTTGGTGAAGGGTGGGGGTTATATTCTGAGTATTTAGGAATTGAAGCGGGTTTTTACCAAGACCCATACAGTAACTTTGGCCGTTTAACTTATGAAATGTGGCGAGCAGCTCGTTTAGTGGTTGATACTGGCATGCATATGTATGGCTGGAGCCGAGATCGCGCGATGAAGTTTATGAGTGAAAATACGGCATTGTCACTACATAACGTGAAAACCGAAACTGATCGTTATATTTCATGGCCAGCACAAGCACTATCATACAAAATTGGTGAGCTGACTATTAAGCGCTTACGTAAAGAAACCGAGCAAGCGCTTGGTCAAGATTTTGATGTACGTGAGTTTCACCATCAAATACTTCGCCACGGTTCTGTGCCAATGTCAGTATTAGAAGATCAAATCCATCAATATATTGAAACTGAGCTGGAAAAGCGCGGCTAAATTACAACGTTCAATTTATCTCGGTTCGTGCTGATTAGCGTGTAACCGAGCTTTCCTTACAAAACATTTGCTTGAAACTTGTTCTGCTTATATTCTCAAAGCTGGAAAAACAACCAGCAAGGGGCGCTGCATGAGTAATTTAATAGTTTTTAGCATTGATGTGTTTGCCAGCTTATTTATAGTGGTATTTGGGTGTTTAGTTTTAGTTGTTATTTATTTTTATATCAGTGATGTAACTCAATCTAAACAAGCGATTAGACGTAATTATCCGGTAATAGGTCGGTTTAGATACTTTTTTGAGCGCCAAGGTGAGTTTTTTCGTCAATACTTTTTCGCTATGGATCGCGAAGAAATGCCATTTAATCGCGCCGATCGTAGTTGGGTATATAAAGCGGCTAAAAATGTTGATCGTACCACCGCCTTCGGCTCAACTCAGAGCCTAGAAGTTACCGGGACCGTGATGTTTATGAACTGCGCGTTTCCTACCTTGGACGAAGAAGCGCTTGAACCTAGTGCAGTTACGTTAGGGCCGCATTGTCCAAATCCTTATATTACTAAATCGCTATTCAATATTTCAGGTATGAGTTTTGGTGCGTTATCAAAACCTGCTGTACGTGCGTTATCACAAGGTGCCAAACTCGCTGGTTGTTGGATGAACACTGGTGAAGGTGGTTTAAGCCCTTATCACTTAGAAGGAGGTGCCGACATTGTGTTTCAAATTGGCACAGCTAAATATGGTGTGCGCGATGAACAAGGTAAATTAAGTCATGAGAAGCTCAAGCAAATAGCTGCGCATGAACAAGTAAAAATGTTTGAAATTAAAATGAGCCAAGGTGCGAAGCCTGGTAAAGGCGGTATGTTGCCAGGCAAAAAAGTGACTGCTGAAATTGCGGCTATTCGTGGTATCCCAGAAGGTTACGATTCAATTAGCCCAAATGGTCATCCTGAAGTTAAAAACCCTGCAGATTTACTTGATATGATTGCCTCGGTGCGCGAAACGACTGGCAAGCCAACCGGTTTTAAAGCGGTTATTGGCGCTTATGCATGGCTGGAAACCTTGTTTGCTGAGATCAATCATCGTGGTATTGAATCTGCGCCCGATTTTATTACCATCGATAGTGCTGATGGCGGTACCGGTGCTGCACCACAACCGCTGATGGATTCTGTGGGTTTACCACTGAAAGAAAGTTTACCTTTGGTTGTTAATATGCTCGAAAAGCATGGCCTGCGAGAGCGAATTAAAGTTATTGCGTCAGGCAAACTGATTGTGCCGTCTAAGGTTGCATGGGCGCTCGCGGTGGGCGCAGACTTTGTTGTATCGGCACGTGGTCATATGTTTGCTTTGGGTTGTATTCAAGCGCTGCAATGTAATAAAGACACTTGCCCAACAGGGATAACCACACACAACGAGCGGTTGCAACGTGGCTTAGATGTCGCCGATAAAGCGCAGCGCGTAGCAAACTATAATAAGTACATTCATTATGGTGCGGGTTTAATTGCTCACTCATGCGGGGTATTTAGTGCCCGTGAACTTGGCCGCCAGCATGTGCGCGTTGTGCAAGAAAATGGTTTATCAGAGCCGCTTGATAAAATGTATGAAAATTATCAGTAATTTAAAAGACTAGGTAATAGAAGCTAGGTCCCGCCCAAATAGGTTGATAAAAGGCACTAAATAAAGTGCCTTTTGCTATTTTTATAAATTTAATTTAGTTGGCTTATCAATAAAGAGAAAAACTCTTCTTTGTTATTGCAAGTGTGGGCGTTGAGTACTAACTGCTCACCCAGCGCTAAAGTGTGGCGTTGCACGTCTAAACGCGCCTGCGCATCTTCAATGCCATCAATGTCAGCAACGTGTGCTAAGCCGATAGTGCGGCGTATCAGTTCTGTCCCACAGTAACCAATCGCATCTTGCAATACTTGTTGCATAAAATACTCGCCATAACCAGCGGCTTTTAAATTGTTATCTGTGGTTTGCTCTGCAATAAATGTCAGCCACTGTTGTTCAAACAAAGAATAACTCTCTTGCAGGCAAGTCAGTAAATGGGTGTGATAGTTACGGCGTGTAACAAATTCACTAATACGAGCATTTTGCGCGCAGTAGTTTAATAATAAATTGCCGATAAATGAGCCGATATCAAAGCCAACTGGGCCAAAAAAGCCAAATTCAGGGTCGATCATCTTAGTGGTGTTTTGATCGACAAAAATACTGCCGCTATGCATATCACCATGTAATAGCGTCTGCGGGCATGATAAAAACTTAGCTTTTAGTTTTGCGATCGCTAAATGTAATGCGGTGTTATTTTGTAGTTTATTGACTGTACTTTGCAACTCACTTGGGTAGTTATTACGCTCATGTTCACGCAAGATATCGTTGAAAAACAAATCTTCAGTAATTTGGCACAACTCTGGATTGGTAAACTGACTGACTTTGGCTTTTTTATCTTGCGCGGTTACGTAAAAGTCTGAGTTATAAAAACCGGTATGGCTTAAGTAGTGAGCCACATGTTGACCTAATAGCGGAAATTGCTCTGCGTTTATTTGTGCGCTACGCAAAATTTGTAAGTGACCAAGATCTTCTAAAATGGTCAGTGCTTGCTCTGGATTATGATGCAATACTTTTGCTGTGTAGTCAGGGCTTAATGCGCCGTGATTGAGTAAAACCTCAGCTTCAATGCGTGCTCGGTCAAGCGTTAATGGCCATGACTCACCCACACAGCGCGCATAAGGCAAGGCTTGCTTTAAAATAACGCTATTACTTTGCTCGTCGCTTATTCTAAAAACGAGATTTAAATTGCCATCTCCAAACTCATACGCCGATAACGTTTGGTCAGGATCAAACAAATCATACCCATCTTTAGTTACAAGATTTTTAATATAATCAATCGCATGCTGTGCATTAAAGGCAACGTATTCGGCCATCGGCGTACTCTCAGAAAATGATAAGTGATAGCATTCTATACCTTCAACCGTTTAGATGTCTACACTTCTGGGTTGTGCGTTTTAAAAACTACTGTAAAATAACCTCAGCCTAACGATTATTCAGGATCAATCATGCAAGACCTCATAGCGAGCAGTTTAAAATATCAAAACAATACACTAAGCGTGTTAGACCAATACCTACTGCCGCATCAGCAGGTATGGCACGAATGTGATGATGTAGCCAGTATGAGGGATTTAATTCTAAGCTTAAAAATACGCGGCGCACCGCTGATTGGTTTAGGAGCAAGTTTGCTAGTTGCCCATTTGGCAGAGCAAGGCACAGATAAAGTAGCATTAGCGCAGGCGATTGATGATTTAGAAGCCACTCGGCCAACCGCGGTTAATTTAATGCATTGTATGGCAAAGTTACGTATTGCGTTACAGCAAGATGATTATGTAACGGCAATTGTAAGCGCAGCTGTTACCCTGTTTAATGAAGATATCGCCTTGTGTGAAAGCATGGCAAATCATGGTGCTGCATTGGTTAGCAGCGGCGATAATATTCTCACACATTGTAATACAGGTGCCTTAGCAACCGCAGGTATTGGTACTGCTCTTGGTGTTATTTATAAAGCGCAGCAACGTCATGGCGATATTCATGTATGGGTGGATGAAACGCGGCCATTATTGCAAGGCGGGCGTTTAACCGCATTTGAACTTGAGCGCTGGCAAGTACCTTACACCTTAATTTGCGATAATATGGCAGCGAATTTAATGGCTGCTGGCAAGGTTGATAAAATTTTTGTCGGTGCAGATCGTATTGCTGAAAATGGTGACTTTGCTAATAAAGTGGGCACTTATAACTTAGCAGTACTGGCGCATTTTCATAACATCCCATTTTATGTCGTAGCGCCGCTAACAACCCTCGATGTAAACACTGCATGCGGTGCAGACATTGAAATAGAACAACGTAACAGCGCAGAGGTGCGCGGTGTAAGCGGAAGCTTTGGAGAAGCACTATGGGCACCTACAAATGCTAATGTATATAATCCCGCATTTGATGTAACCCCCGCTAAGCTTATTACCGGCTGGGTACTCGATACTGGCGTTTATGACCAACAACAAGTTTTAGTTGGTGAATTAAAAAGGCTGGTTTAACAGCCTTTTGCCACATACACCCATGCATTAATGCCGCTGCTAAATGACTCTTCAATACGGATGTAGTCATTAACTTCGTAGCTATCCGCGTTAGCAAGTTCCTCTAAGGTGATAGTAAAAATAGTGCCAGTTACTGTATCTGTTGGCAGGCCTGTTTCAATTAATGCTGGATGAAAACGCTGGCCGCTGCTTTTGTGCACGGCGGCGTCGGTGATCTCAACTTCGCCTAATACGTAACCTTGTAGTGTATCGGCTTGGCCTTCGAGCAAGCGGCTAAAGGTATCAAGCTGTACTTGCTCTAATTGCAGTGTGCCGTATGAAAATAACTTTTCCATTTAAACTCCATTATTAACAGATATCTAGTCTAATAAAGGAAACTGCTTAGCAATCTCAGATTCGGTGCTTTGTGCCACCCAGCCTTCGGTATTATTGAACAAACGGATCGCAGTAAATTCAGGATCGCTGCCCATATCAAACCAATGGGGAGTAAGCTCTGGTACTGAAATTAAATCACCCTGCTTGCAAAGTACTTGGTAAACCTTGTCATTAATATGCAGGCAAAATAATCCTTGGCCTTTTACAAAAAAGCGTACTTCGTCTTCACTATGGGTGTGCTCAAATAAAAACTTAGCACGTAATTCTGCAGCGTTCGGGTTGCCTTTTGCCAGCGAAATAACATCTACAGTTTGATAACCACCTTGTTGCTTTAAGCGTTCAATATCAGCGTTATAGGCGGAAATAATAGCTTCATGACTAGTCTCAGCAGTAATCGTTTTTGTTGCTTGCCACTGCTCAAATCGTACATTTACTTTATTAAGCTCGGTGGCAATTTGTGCTGTATCTTGAGTGTTTAATAAAGCATTATTGCCGTTACAATCAGCAAAAATAGTCAGTTGGCTCATGCTAAATGCTCCACGGTGAATTGGCTAAAATCGTTAATATAGTTATGCGCAGGCGAGCTTGCTTGACCATCACGGATCAGGTGCAAGGTTTTTAAACCTGCGGCTTTGGCGGCATCAAGCTCGGCTGCCACATCACTTAAAAATAACACTTCATTAGCGGCAAAAGGTAGTTGCTCAATAATATTGTGATATGAACGTTGCTCTTGTTTAGCGCCGACTTGAGTATCAAAATAATCAGTAAACAAGGAGCGAATATCACCAAAGTCAGAGTAGTTGAAAATTAAATGCTGTGCTTTTACTGACCCTGATGAATACACATACAACTGCTGGCCGGCTTGTTGCTGTGCAACTAAAAAGTGGTAGGCATCTGGGTATAAATGGCCGGTAAAATCGCCATTTTCATAGCCAGTTTGCCAAATCAAACCTTGTAACTGTTTTAATGGAGTGATTTTTTTATCGTCACGGATCCATTCAAGTAAAGTGTTAATTACGACATCAATACTGGCATCTGGCTGTTCAATAACCGCTTTTACGGCATAAATTTGTTCAGCTACAGCGCTTTGCTCTTGATGAGTTTTTACAAATTCGGGGAGCTGCTTTGCGGCATATGGAAATAGTACGTCTTTAACAAACGAAATACGGGTAATAGTGCCTTCAATATCGGTCAGCAGTGCTTTGATCATGATTCTAATCCTACTAATTTTAAGCGTTCTATCTCACATGCAAATAAAAACTCAAGGCCTTCTAATTGACGGCGTACTTCACCAATAGTGCGACCCACTACATACAAACCGTGGCCGCGAATAAGCACGCCGTGCTCAATAGGCGTGTGTAAGTGGTGATCGCTCACTAATAAACTCAAGCGATCAATATCTTGGTCGTTATCAAAGATTGGAATACTCAAGGTGTCTAAATGTGAAGTAATGCCGGTTAGTGACTTTTGCATTTCGTAGCCGTGTAAGTCTAGGCTGTGACCTTTAATAACCCGAGATAATACCGTCGCAGCAACCGAATGAGTGTGCAATACATAATTAGCAGCAGGAATAAGTTTATACATGCACAAATGCAATTCGGTTTCAGCTGAGGGTTTGGCGGCGCTAGCGCTACGATTACCGACATGATCCAGTTCAATAAAGGTATGCGACCCTAATTGACCTTTGTCAAAACCGCTGGCAGTAACCACAAAACCGGTGTTAGTTCGCGCTGAAAAATTACCACCCGTAGCTGGCACCCAACCACGTTGACTGATCCACTTTCCTGCTTCTATAAGTTCTGAAATAGCGGTATTGTTATGCATACATTCCTCATACTTTTTTAGACGGCTATACATCTGTTAACAGCAATGATAGCATCGCTTTGGGCGCAAAACCATCATTAAGGGTAACCAGTGTTTGAAAGTAAATTGCCAAATTTAGGCACCAGTATTTTTAGTCAAATGACTGCTTTAGCAAATCAATTCGAAGCGATTAATTTATCGCAGGGGTTTCCTGAGTTTGATGCGCCTGAGCTACTTAAAAAACAGCTTAATCATTATGTGCTTGAAGGAGTTAATCAATATTCACCTTCATCTGGTGTGCCGCGCCTGCAGCAACAAATTGCCCAGTTAGCAAAACGAAAATATGCAGCTGAAATAGATGCCGCGCAGCAAGTAACGGTAACCTCTGGCGCGACCGAGGCCTTGTTTGTTGCCATTCAGGCGCTGGTGCGCGAAGGTGATGAAGTCATTGTGTTTGACCCCGCTTATGATTCATACCAGCCAGCGATTGAATTGGCCGGTGGTAAGTCAGTCAATATTGCTCTGCATGCTCCGAGTTATGCAATTGACTGGCAAACGGTGGCTGCGGCTATCAATAGCAAAACGCGGGCTATTATAATCAACACCCCACATAACCCAAGTGGTAAAACGTTAAAACAGCACGATATTAATGCTCTAAAAGCCTTAGTAATTAAGCATGACTTATACCTGATAAGTGATGAAGTATACGAGCATATTACTTTTGATCAGCAACCGCATTTAAGTGTGCTGCGTGATAACGAATTGTTTGCTCGCAGCTTTGTGATCTCAAGCTTTGGCAAGACTTTTCATAGCACAGGCTGGAAAATGGGTTACTGCATCGCACCCGCTGCACTTGCGGTCGAGTTTCGTAAAATTCACCAATATGTGACTTTTTCAAGCTTTACGCCGGCACAACATGCATTAGCCGATATGTTAGAACAGCAAGGTGAGCATGTGGATGAGCTCAGTGAGTTTTATCAACAAAAGCGTGATGTACTTAGTAAAGCACTAAAAGATAGCCGCTTTACCATTTTACCAAGTGAAGGCACCTACTTTTTACTGCTTGATTACAGCGATGTATCGGATTTAAATGACGTAGAATTTTGCCAGTGGTTAGTAGAACAAGCAGGCGTTGCAGCCATTCCACTAAGCGTGTTTTATCAGCAACCAAGCAACGATAAAGTTATTCGCTTATGCTTTGCCAAAAATGACGCCACGCTATTACAAGCCGCGGAGATTTTATGTCAACTTTAACCATGGCACTGATACAAACATCGCTTAATTGGTTAGATAAAGACGCTAACTTGGCACACTTTGGCAATAAAATAGCTGATATAGATAAATCAGTAGAGCTTATTTTATTGCCAGAAACCTTTGCCACCGGCTTTGCTATTAACCTTGATTGCGCAGAGCCGGATCATCAGTTAAAGCAAGGCAAAGTGCTTGATTGGATGATCGCGTCGGCAAAATCAAGTAATGCGGTAATTGCAGGCTCGGTATTGGTAACGCAAGGAAATAAAAAAGCTAATCGCTTTTATTGGGCATGGCCCAATGGCGAAGTGAAGTATTACGACAAACGGCATTTATTTTGCTTGGGCAAAGAGGGCGATTTTGTAACCGCAGGGCAGCAACGTGAAGTGTTCACCCTTAATGACTTTAGAATTTTACCGCAAGTTTGTTACGACTTACGTTTTCCGGTCTTTCAGCGCAATCGCAATGACTACGATGTGATGGTTAATGTCGCCAACTGGCCTGCTGCAAGGCGCAAAGTATGGGACACCTTACTAATGGCGCGGGCGATGGAAAACCAGTGTTATGTGATTGGCGTTAATCGTATTGGTGATGATGCTAATGGCGTCGCGCACAATGGCGGCACGGCAGTGTATGACTTTAAAGGTGATACGTTAGCAGCCGCTACTGATAACAAAGCTGATGTTGTTATTATCACTTTGGACAAACAGCCGCTTGAGCTCTTTAAGCAAAGTTTCCCAGCGCATTTAGATGCCGATGGGTTTAGTTTGGGTTATTAAGATAAAGAGACTGTTTAGCCTCTTTACCCGTTTTACGCAGAAGCATTGTAGGTGAGTTTGATCGCAGCGAAACCCGACAACATACAACAAAAAAATAATCTACAGGCTTGTATCAATACAAGGCCGTTTATCTGCGATGAATTTTTACCTGCTCACCCAATCGTTACGAGAGAATACCTAGGCTAGGTTAAAGTATTGATTTAATAGGTAGCAACCTATTGCATTACTATGATGTAACAGTTAGTTATCCGGTTTTTTATCTGCATTGTGATTATATGGTTGGCACAATATCTGAATTTCGTGATGCCCATCATATAATTTAAATAACTCATTGCCCCCAGTTTTGTTAAAAAATTGAGATAGGGTTATTTTGTCCTGCTCATACTCCATTAGTAACCAAAAGCCGTAAAAACCTTTAAACCAAAAATAATAGAATATCGCTGCGAAAAAAAATACTAGATAGGCTGCTTTACCTACTTTCTTTTTATATTTTAAACAACTAAGGAACAACCAAATACAACTCAACATTGCTAAAATTAAGAATGCTGAAAAAGGAGTAATAACTACTTCAATGTTGTCCCAGCGAGAGCTTAGACAAGAAGCATGTCGGTCTGAAACTATTGTGTAAATTAAAGTGATTTTGAAAAGGAAGTACAATAATACAGTTGTAAAAACTGCATATAAAATACCACTTTCTTTGTCCTCACTGTTATACCAATCGACTTAAATATTTAACCATTCTAGCGAGCTAAATAAAGCGCTAACTGCGTTATAATTTTTTTAAGTAGAACAACTATATGTCAAAATTTACGCCTTGTTATCACTGCATTTATCTGTCGCTATAAATGGTCAGTAACTTAACACGATTGGTATTATTCAACTTGTAGCCTTAGAAAATATTTTGGTGTTTTTAAAAAGAAAAGTCAGAACGATTTTTGAATTTGGTTTAAGAGCTGACTTATGTGTTCTATTTGATATTACATTACACAACTTAGCGGAAGGGATCTAGAGTTTAGTTTTCTGGCCGCACTGCGTGCGTTTAACTTTGTTCCAGACAAAGTTTGGTCGAACCCTAGTCGAGGGTTCTCACCCGCCTTCATTGGTGTAAAGGTTACGGACATAAAACAATAGGCTTTTCATTCTGAAATTTGTGTCAAACGTGGGGATGGGCTTGCTTACGTCCATGTAACCAATCGCTTCGCGACGCTTGCAGCGGCCTAAAATGTTCCTGACATTTTATCGAACCCTGGTCGAGGGTTCTCACCCGCCTTCTGCCATTTTTAACAACAAAAAAAGCCCCACAATAAATTGCGGGGCTTTTTTCGTTATTAAATGGCGGAGAAGGAGGGATTCGAACCCT
Organism: Pseudoalteromonas sp. SR41-4; assembly: GCF_014163985.1. Taxonomy (NCBI): domain Bacteria; kingdom Pseudomonadati; phylum Pseudomonadota; class Gammaproteobacteria; order Alteromonadales; family Pseudoalteromonadaceae; genus Pseudoalteromonas; species Pseudoalteromonas sp. SR41-4. Next base: position 163,420 of record NZ_JACJEI010000005.1, read on the forward strand.
CGATAGAGCTACAAACCCTATACTCCCTTAGCAGGGGAGCGCCTTCGGCCACTCGGCCACCTCTCCGGCGCATAAATTGTCATTTTGATAATCGAGTGAACCACCAAAACGTAATAATGGTGGAGAGATAGGGATTTGAACCCTAGAGGGGCTATAAACCCCTGCCGGTTTTCAAGACCGGTGCATTCGACCACTCTGCCATCTCTCCGTTGGGAAAGAATAATACGCAGGTGATTGGGGTGTGTAAATAGGAAAAAGATCGTTTGCTGTTTTTTTGTTCTAAAAAAGAGGTTTTTTTATAAAAAAGGAGTTTTTAGGGAGTTTAAAGAAGGGGTTGCAGCAAACGAGGGAGCTAAATAAGTAGTTTCATTTAGTGGTTGGGTGTTTGCTGCACCGCTAAAGTAATCATGGTTGGGTGATTACTTGTATTGAACTGCGCCGCCAAGAGCTAGCTTTTTGCCGAAACGGTTAAGTCTGGCAAGCATTTTTGCTTTGCGGTTGGTCGATTTTACTGCAACATGGGTAGCTGCATTTTCGTTTAATGTATTTACTGGGTTCATTACTTTGCTCCGGGTTATGTCTGTTTTGACAACACGGCTATTCTGAGCTTTTTTTGCACAAAAATAAAACGATAAAAATTAGGGTGTTCGAATAGAAATAACTAATCCGAATTGTTTTTATTAAGGTATGATTCAGATAGTGTGTACTGAGTATTATGCATGGTTATGAAATTTTAATTCGCCTAAATCACTTGTTTAAAAGCAATATTACACTGCCACTGATATTTTAATGCATTAGATAATAAATAAAGTGACTAATTATTCAGATTAATTTATTTTTTGAATATGTCTATTTTCCTACTTTTGAATAGGCTGGTATCCAGATGCTAATAATTATTAAACCAAGTACGCAAAAAAAACATAAAAAAAATTGCACTTGGTTATTAGAGCAGTGTCAAAAACGTCAAATTAGTTACACTGTTTTTTACACCACAGGACATTTTACTAATGATTGCCAAAAAATAACGTTTTTGGCTCAGTCACAAAAGCGCGTTGTTGTGCTCGGTGGTGATGGCAGCCTGCATTTGGCTGTAAACGCATTGATGGGATTGAGTTGCTCGTTGGCGTTATTGCCTCAGGGGACGGGTAATGATTTTGCACGCGGCTTTGGCTGTTCAAACTCAGCTTGGCGTAATGCTATTTTTAGTGAGCATCAAGTAAAAATCGATATTGGCCAAATAAATAGCCGTTACTTTATTAATATTGCGGGGGTTGGCTTTGATGCGCATGTAGTACAGGCATTGCAAACCAAGCCTGCATTATCCGCTTTAAGTTATAGTTTAGCTGGCTTTAAGTGTTTATTCGTTTATCAGCCTTCTCGCTTGGCTGGGAGTTTTGCAGGGCAGCAATGCGAATATGGTAATTTGATTACTGTATTTGCAAATCATCATTATTTTGGTGGGGGGTTGATGATAGCGCCAAAAGCACAATTGAATAGTGGCTATTTAGAGTGCTATCGCGTGCCTACGCGTGGTTTGTTAGGTAACCTCTACAGTTTTGTGCGCTTATTGCTACGTAAGCACCACGGTATGAAAGAGCTCAACTACCAGCGCTTGGAAATTGCTTATATAAATACGCCTGATTTACCAATCGAAGCAGATGGTGAGCTGGTAGGCGTTACCCCAGCGGTGGTGACTATTCATCCGCTCGCGTTGCGTTTTTGTATGCCGCAATGTTAAATGACGAGTAATATGTTAGTAATAAAAAAGCGCCTAACAAGTAGGCGCTTTTGGCGTTAGTTGCGTATATACGCATTCTAACTGGGGATGGAGCGTTTATTAGCAAATGATGCTTTATTAGACTCAATAAACGCTTTAATTCTTTTTGTTGGAGTCAGTACAATAGCATTACCAAGCAGTACTAAACTAAAGCCGATAAACGTATTGGCTTGCCAACTAAAACCTTCAAATAATGTACTTAAAGTCACTGCAACTAATGGAAATAACACAATCACATAGCTGGCACGTTCTGGGCCGATATTTTTTAGTAGTGCAAAGTAACATGCAAATGCAATAACCGTCCCAAACACCGATAAATAAACTAATGAATACCAGTAGCTTGCTGGGGCCGACAGGCTAAAATCGGCACCGCTGATGATTACATATACAAATAAACCAATAGCGCTGTATAACATGCCCCATGCATTGCCCTGCATGACGCCAATACGTTGTTGAGAGTTACGTACGCTGATCATATTCCCTAATGAAGCCACAAAGGTGCCAGCTAAGGCAAGTAGCAAACCGACCAACGCCCCATTACTCAAGTCGAACTGCTGTAATTGTGGCCAAAACAGACTGATGATGCCCAATACCCCTATCAATGCACCCGTATAAATACGTTTAGCGATGGGTTTACCAAAAAATAATCGGGTATTTACAATGTTCATTAATAACAACATTGAAAAGGCGATTGATGCCATGGCTGACGTTAAATAATGTTGTGCCCAGTAAAGTACTAAGTAATTAAGGCCAAAGTTACACAGTGCTAGTAATACGAAAAAGCCATGATCGCGACGACTATAATTCATCGGTAATTTTTTAATATTCACCCATACCCACATTAGAATTGCAGCCAAACTAAAGCGATAAAATAGTGAAACTTCAACGGCGATATCGCCAAGTTGAAATTCGATTGCGAGCCAGGTAGAGCCCCAAATTAAAACGGTTAGTGCATAAAGCACGATACTTTTCATGGCCTTGGTCCATTATGTCGATTAAGTGTTTATTTTAAGATACTTCTGTATACTTAACATACACAGAAAACTATAAATGCAACCTATACAGATTGTACGGCTTTAAGGTGTCTACTATGTCGCTGGTGATCAGCAAAACCAACCATGACTTTTTATATCAGCAAGTAATGCAGCTGGTGCGTGAGCTGAGTGAGCAGGGGACACTATTACCAGGCGAAAAACTCCCCTCATTACGTAAAATGGCCACTAAGCTGAATGTCAGTATTCCGACGGTGAAATTGGCTTACCAATCACTTGAGGCACAAGGTTTGGTTGAAGCACGAGAAAAGTCAGGCTATTTTTTAAAAACGGCACATACCCAGTTAGCGCGGCCAAAGCGGGTTAAACTCAATCGTGAGCCAGTTTCGGTCAACATGCAGGTATTAATTGAGCAAGTGTATGATGCAATTCATCAAGCCGATGTCGTACCGTTTGGCATTGCTAATCCTGTTGCTGCCGCTCCAACTGATAAAATGCTAAGTCGTACGATGCGCCGGGTTATGTCGATTGCCGGCAGTCGGGCCATAAATTATGGTGCGATGGATGGTTTTGCACCATTAAAAAAGCAGTTAATCCATCGTTATTTAGATTTTGGCATTGGTGTTGACTCGCAAGAACTTGTGATCACCAACGGTGCTCAAGAAGCACTGGCGATCGCGCTAAAATGTGTCACTAAAGTAGGTGATGTGGTGGCGATCGAGTCACCTTGTTATTTTGGTATCATTGAATTGATCGAAAGCCTGGGCCTCAAGGCGCTCGAGATCCCGCTGTGTCCTGATGATGGGATCTGGCTTGATGATCTGAGCCAGGCTTTACATGATCACGATATTAAAGCCTGTGTGTTCTCTACTTCGATCAATAATCCTGTGGGTAGTTTTATGCCTGATCATAAGCGTAAACAATTAGTAGAGTTATTGGAATCTCAAGATGTGGTGCTAATTGAAGATGATGTGTATGGTGATTTACATTTTACCCCGCAGCGCGGTACACCCGCTCAGGCTTACTCAACAAAAGGGTTGGTATTAACCTGCGCATCGTTTTCTAAAACTGCGGCGCCGAGTTATCGTGTTGGCTGGTTGATTGCCGGAAAGTTTGCTGCCAAAGCGCGTCGCTATAAGCGTGCATTGAGTTGTTCTACTTCATTGATCAATCAATGGACGTTATATGAATTTATAGTTAGTGGTGATTATGATCGTAATATAAAACTACTGCGACAGCGTCTACGTTCTAATAAAGAACGAATGATCTGGTGTTTACAACAGGCCTTTCCGAGTACCGCTAGGATCAGCGATCCGCAAGGCGGATGTGTGATCTGGATTGATTTAGGTGCGGCTTACGATAGTGTAAAACTATTTCAACTGGCATTAGAAAGTGGCATTAGCATTACTCCTGGCTATATTTTTTCAGCCACTAATAAATATCGCAGTTGTATTCGATTAAGTTATGGTTTGCCATGGGGTGAAAAAATTGAACAAGCTATTATAAAGCTAGGTGAGTTAGTGCATTTAGCGAAGAAATAGCATGGCATAAAAAAGCAGCACCTTTAAAAAAGAGTGCTGCTAAAGGGATATCAAACTTTTAGCGTTTAGAACCTGAGTTCAAGTTAGTTATTTTGTTTATAACTAAATAATTGGTAGTCTTTCAATTCTGGAACTAGTTTAACTAATTGTTGCTCTTGATCAGCAATGGTTGAAAAATTACCGCACAGTGCATCAGCGCGTTTTTCAAGTTGGTTAGCTTGTTGCTCAACTTTGGCTTCAATTTCAGCTCCCATATTTTCCATGCGTTGTTCAAAGGCTTGCATATCGCCACCAGAGCCCATTAGTTCTGAACCTACAGCCATTAAAATACTACCCATCGATTGCATCATCGCAGCTTGTACAGCGCTTTCTATTTGCTCATCAAATTGGCTTTCAAAGTTTTCGCCAAATTGGCTAAAGCTTTGTTGGCCCATTACAAAAGCGCCTTGTTGGTAAAAGGTGTTTTGTACTTCTACCTGAATATCAGCCATTAATTCATTAATGCTATCTAGGCCATCGATATTAAATGCATTGGCGACTTCTTCAATGGCGACCCCGGCAATTTTAACGCCTTCAAGAGCAATGTTCGCGACTTCTGGTAATTGGCTACGCAGACTGTCTGAATAATTACTGATCGCTTGGTGTTGTTGACTGTTGAGTGTCAAAGTTTGGCCATCAATCATTAACTCGCCACTATTTATAAAAGTCATAGTGTGGTTATCAGCTGTAAAAATTTCTAATTCATTTGGCTTAATGCGCACATCATTTTTAAATTCAACGTCACATGTGTCGCCGCTAAAAGAAATATTCGTCTCATTGTCATTATGTGCCATTGCCCCTGTGGCAATGAATAAAGAACTTATTAATAGTAATTTTTTCATTTTTATTTCCTGCTAATTTGTTGATTATGACCAGTACGCATTTAACGTATTTAATACTTATCAAGTTTAATGCCAATAATTATTGGCATTTAAAAACAATGGGTTAATTGTTTTTTGCCCTTTTTTAATTGCAGTTAAATGTTATAAAAAAGCCATTTTTTAGTCATTTTGACTAATTTGCATTAATGCATAAAAGATACTTATCGTTTCGATAAAAAACTCTCACTTTCCAGAACTCAAATTTAGCGCTATTTATTCACAATATCGACATAACACTATTTTAGAATTGCGTTATGGCTTTATTTTGGTGCTTTTTCATACGATGAAATAGTGCTGAACATTTTTAATTTACCAATGATAGTGATAAAAAATCCTTAATTGGTCTCAAACACTTTATGGAGTGGGTTGTGGGTAAGACATTTAGTTACGATGCGCTAGATGACGATTTTGTTGAAGACGAGTACGAAATGGTCGGGCGTAATCAACACGACAAGAATAAGCAAAAGGTTAAGAAAAAGTTGGAAGACTACCTTGAGCAAAAACGCTTGCGTAAAAACTTGGGCGATGATGACTTAGATGAGTATTTAAACGACTAAGAGATAATTTAAATAAAGAGGCAATTTGCCTCTTTATTGCTTTTAGAGTTTAGATATTACTGCTTTTAAGGGCTTTGATAATAGCACCTTCGATTTGCTGCGGTTTAGTAAATGGTGCAAAGCGTTTAATTGCCTCGCCGTCGCGGCCAACTAAAAACTTAGTGAAATTCCATTTTATTTTGCGGGTTAAAAAACCAGGTAAGGCTGATTTTAAATGCCTGAATACGGGGTGGGCATTTTCGCCATTAACATCAATTTTGCTCATCATCACAAAATCAACACCGTAGTTAATTAAACAACCTTGCGCTATTTCTTTTGCGCCGCCAGGCTCTTGTTTGCCGAATTGATTGCACGGAAAACCAATAATTACTAACCCTTGATCAGCGTATTTTGCATGTAATTGTTGTAAACCTTCGTACTGTGGAGTGAAGCCACATTTACTGGCAGTGTTGACAATTAACACAACTTTGCCTGCGAAATCTGAAAAATCAATGCTTTGGCCTTGCAGATTGCTGGCTGAAAGTTGATAGAAGTCGTTCATGTTGCTCTCTTGTTATTGTTGTTTGTTAAATTCTATCCTGAGTTGTGACAGACATACAGCTTAAATTATCATCACATTGCATAGACCATTTTATTTTAACTTGCATGATTAAAGCTTGTGAGTAAATGTTCAATCAATAATCGCACTCTGTACGGCATTAAATCTTTACGTGGATACACTAACCAAGAGGCATTGTCTGTTACCTGAAACTCATCAAGTAAGGTAATTAGTTGCCCGTTTTCAATATACTTATCAACAATATCAGTGGCTAAATGGGCAATGCCTAAGCCTGCTAATGTCGCAGATAATAGTGCGCGCGGATGGTTACTGCGCCAGTTGCCGGCAACTTTTACCTCTTTAATATCGCCGGCAAAATTAAATCGCCAACGTTTCCCCATGGCAATTAAGCAATTATGAGCGGTTAATTGTTGAGGCGTAGTTGGGGTTGGGTGATGTGCTAAATATTCTGGACTGGCAACGAGAGTCATGATTCGCGGGCTAAGTGGTCGTGCAATTAAGTTAGAGTCTTGCATGCGGCCAAAACGGATCGCTAAATCAAAACCTTCTTCAACTAAGTCGACATTACGATTGTTGAAGTCCATATCTACTTCAACCTCAGGGTAGCGTTTTACAAACTCAACAATTTTAGGTGCTACATGACATGCAACAAATTCACCAGCACCAGAAATTCTAATGACCCCTTTGGGTTTACGTTGCTCACCTTGCAGTTGATTATTAGCATCAATTAGCTCTTGTTTAATTGCTTTGAGCTTTACGGCATATTCGCGGCCGGCATCGGTGAGGCTTATTTTTCGGGTGGTACGTTGAAATAGCAATGAGCCTAAGCGGTTTTCAAGTTGCTGTACTTGGCGGCTGATATGGGAAGTTGATACTTCCATGACTTTGGCTGCTTTGGTAAAGCTGCCATGTTCAACCACATGTAAAAATTCATCAAGGCCATGCCACATAATTTAGTTCTCAAATATTAAGTAATTATAGTTTATACCATCTATTGTTGCAGCTGTGCAAAAGTGATTCTCTGAGCTTAGTCTTTAAATTAATGCTTAAATCCCTACAATTAGGTGGTCAGCAAATTTTAGCTCACACTAAATAATGAGCACCTCAAAGCAATGGAGCAAGCATGTTAAATTTCAGTTTTGCAAACCCAACCAAGATTCATTTTGGCGAACAGCAAATTGCCTTAATCAAAAATGAGATCCCGGCAGACGCAAAGGTACTTGTTACTTATGGCGGTGGCAGTATTAAAAGTAATGGTATTTATGATCAGGTGGCTGCGGCGTTAAGCGAACACACTTGGTTTGAATTTGCCGGTATTGAACCTAACCCAAGTTACCAAACATGTATGAAAGCTGTTGCTTTGGTTAAAGAAAAGCAAGTTGATTATATTCTTGCTGTAGGCGGTGGTTCGGTAATTGATGGTAGTAAATTTATTGCCGCAGCAGCTAATTATGACGGCGAGCCATGGGATATTCTAGCTAAAGGCGGTGAGGTAAAATCAGCAATAGCATTAGGTGTTGTATTGACTTTGCCAGCAACGGGTTCTGAATCAAATTCTTTTAGTGTGGTTTCAAACCTTGATAGCCACGATAAACTGCCGTTTGCGAGTCCATTAGTACAGCCACAATTTGCAGTACTCGACCCTGCGGTGACTTACTCATTACCAAAACGTCAAGTGGCAAACGGTATTGTTGATGCGTTTGTACATACCATGGAACAATACTTGACCTATGACGTAGGTGCAAAACTTCAAGATCGTTTCGCTGAAGGTATTTTAATGACCTTACTTGAAGAAGGACCGAAAGCGTTCAGTGAGCCAGATAATTACCAAGTACGCGCTAACATTATGTGGTCAGCAACCATGGCATTGAATGGTTTAATTGGTGCTGGTGTGCCACAAGATTGGTCAACGCATATGTTAGGCCATGAGATGACAGCGGTTTATGGTCTTGATCACGCACAAACCTTGGCAATTGTACTACCGCGCATGATGGCGGAGCAAAAAGACACTAAGCGCGGTAAAATCTTACAATACGCAGAGCGTGTTTTAGGCCTTGATATTAGCGATGAAGATACGGCTATTGAGCAAGCGATTGCAGCAACAGAAGCGTTTTTTCATAGTGTTAATATGCCAACGCGTTTAAGTGATTATAACTTAGGTGAAGAAGTCGCAGACAAAATTGTTGCGCAACTAGAGCGCCATGGGATGACGGCACTCGGTGAGCGAGAGCAAGTCACGCTTGATAAGAGTCGTGCAATTTTATTAGCCAGCGTTTAAGGCTACTTTTAGCGCATTACAAATGCGCTAATTTAAGATCAAAAATAAACCCATACCAACCAGTGTTGTGTAGTAAATGTTATGCGTTTTATATGCGACAATAATAGCTGCTATTGCCGCACTGAGGTATGGGTTTTGCCAATCTAAATTTATCCCCTCGTCTGTTACAAACACAATAGGTACCCAAATCGCGGTAAGTACCGCCGGTGCGCTAAAACTTAAAAACTGCTGCATTTTCGGGCCAACTTTAAATGGTAGGTCACGATGTAAAAATAAGTAACGGGTAAAAAAGGTAATACATGCCATAAGTAAAATAGTTGTTATCATCAATTATGCTCCAATTTACCTTGGATACGGCTAATAAGGTAACCGATAGTCATCGCCGATAGTGCCGCAGCTACTAACCATAATTCAAACCCCTGGCTTTTTAAAACGGTAGCCACAACACCAGCGCTTACAACCGTTGCCAATGTAGCTAGATTTTTAATACCAGGAATTACTAATGCAATAAAAGTTGCAGCAATAGCAAAGTCTAAGCCTAAATTAGTGAGAACAGGTAGCAGACTGCCCGCTACGATGCCAATTAATGTCCACAAGTTCCAAGTAATATAAAAGCTAAAGCCGGCACTGAGCGCGTAGATCAAGCGAGTTTTAGTTCGATAAGCTTTGCGATGATGGGAAAACGCAAACAGCTCATCAGTGAGTACAAAGCTTACCGGTAAGCGCCAGCGTAGCGACTGATCAATCACTTTATGACGCACCGCTAAGCCGTATAAAAAGTGCCGTGAGCTAATTATGAAGGTGGTGAATAAAATAGTTAATAAAGGCGTATTGCCAGCCATTAGCTCTATAGCGACTAGTTGGGCGGAACCGGCAAACACTAATAATGACATGGCTTGGGTTTCAAATGCGCTAAAGCCATTTTGAATTGCCAGTGAACCACATAAAATCCCCCAAGGGATCACTGCTAAACACAGTGGTAGCATATCTAAAAAGCCTTTTAGGAGTGCGCGTTTGGTGCTAAGTGTCATTAATATTATTCATTACGGTAATTAATGCCCTTAGTCTGCCATAGATCAATTAACCCTGAACAGCAAAGATGCTAAATTAACAAAAGTTTGAAATAATAAGCTTTTACGCAAAAGAGGTTAAGCATGCATAAAATTAAAGTATGGGATGGGTTTATTCGCAGTTTCCATTGGTTGTTAGTTATTGCAATTGCGGCGCTGTATTTTAGTGCTGAAGAAGGCATGATGGAATTACACTTTGTGGCTGGCTTTTTCACCTTAGCGCTACTAGTAACACGTCTTATTTGGGGCTTGATTGGTAGCAAAACAGCTAAGTTAAGTGCATTGTTTCATTCACCTAGTGCAGCACTAAAATCATTTAAACAAACAGATAATAAACCAGGCCATGGCGCAGCGGGCAGCTACATGGTGTTGGCATTTTTTATTTTATTACTGGCGCAGTTAGTAAGCGGCTTAATGACCACCGATGACATTTTGACAGATGGCCCATTAGTGCAGTATGTATCAAGTAATGTAGTTGAATGGGCCGGCTGGGTGCATCATAAGAACTTTGATTTATTGTTGTACGCGATTATTCTCCATATTGTGGCAATTGTAATTTATCGCATGAAAGGTAAAAATTTAGTCAAAGCAATGGTTACGGGCTATGCCGCTGAAAAAAATAATGATAGTAATGAAGAGCTAACAAAATCACCGTGGACTGCGATAATTATTCTTGTCGTTGTATTTGCGGTATTACTGATGACATGGGGCGCAGAGCCTGTGGCTTACTTGTTTAGTTAAACTGTTTAACAGATCAAAAACGGCGCTAATTTAGCGCCGTTTTAGTTTTAAGATGATCGCATTAAAGATTAGTCTTTAAATGATGTGTGGCAATCTTTACAGCCTTTAGCCCATGGGCCAAATGCTTTAGCAATTACTTTTTTATCGCCTGTTTGCGCGGCAACGGCTAGTTCGTCAGCATATTGTTGAAATGCTGCTGCTTTTTTCATAAAGGTTTCGTTATCGCTCCAAATAGCAGGTAATGCAGATGTGTCACCTTTATCACTGCCTGCAACGAATGCTTCCCATGGCATTTTTGATAATGCAGCAGCATTATTTGCACGATGCTTAAACTGTTCTGCGTCAAAAGGTACTTTGCCTTTTAGCATGTCACCCATATCACCAATTTGGACACGGATCATTGAAAATGCCGCTTGGCGGTACTCAATGGCGTCTCTAGGCTCTTCAAATACAGAGTTTGCTGTTGCACCAAATGTTAGTGCACAAAGTGTTGCACCTAAAAATAATTGCTTTAACTTCATTCCTTTTGCCCCTTATATGTAATTCATTGCTTGTACAGTTGCTGTTGTATATCAGCAAGTCAGATTATTCAAGTATATTGCGGTTAAACTGAACTGTTATTGAATTATAAAACTAAGATTGTATCTTAATTATTGATATCAATATCAGCAAAGATCATTCCTCTGCGCATACTACGAGTAGCTAAAAACACCTCACCCAGTAAAGACATAAATGCACAAATAAGTAGTGCCATTGCGCCAACAAAACAACTGCCGATGGAAACACCTAAATTAACTGATTGAATATGAGACAAAAATAACAGCATGACCACGGCGCAAACAAGTACCGCACTTAATACACTTAAACTAAAGGCAATATGGATACAGCGAGAGCGTTTCAGCAGTGCTCGTAGCTCGGTTGTTAGCGATGAATTAAATTCTTCATCGGTACTTACCTTTAATTTTCGTTCAAGTTGACGAGCACGGTCGGTAATTCGAGCTAAGCGATTAGATAAAACCCCCAGCGTAGCAGCAATACCAGTAATTAAAAAAACTGGCGCAACGGCTGTTTGGATTACTTTTGCCATTGTTAGAATATTTATAACATCAGAGTTCATTGCTTTCCTTTTAGGTACATTGGTAGATTTTAATTATTCCGTTTACAAAGATTTACATTTATTTTTTTGATTATTTTTTTATTTAAAACAGTCACTTAGTGTTGATTTGTTAATTTTCACATTGCTTTTTGTAATTTACATGTAATCGAATTGTTGTCATTTTGGGTGTTGAAGTTCTATATTAGTCTCGCACTTAATTTATGATCATCAATAAGTACAATAATACATAACATATCCCAGGGGAAATCATGTCTAAGAATCTAATAAAAAGAACGGCGGTTGCAACCGCTGTAACAAGCATCTTAGTTGCAGGTGCTGTAAATGCAAATACTATAAATAACAGCGCACTTAAGAATACTAGCTACACACCAGTATCACAGACCGATATTGTTAATAAAAATCAACCTTCAGCATACCTTGTTGTTTTAAAGGCAAAAACAGCAGCTGATATGATGGAGCAAGGCGCCTATAATGTTTCTGATGCTCGTCAAAGTTATGACCAAGTAGCAACGTTACAAAGCCAAGTTCAAGATAAGTTATTTACTCTTGATAGTAATGTAAAAGTACTTGGTTCTACTAAAATTTTGGCACCCACGTTAATTGTTCAAGCAAGTCAAGGTGCGCTAGATCGAATTGCAAAAGACTCACGCGTAGAGCGTGTTTTACCTATGTTTGATTACGACCTTCATGTTGCAGCAACCGCTGACTACATCAAAGCGTCGCCATTAGTAGTAAATGGTACAGTTACAGGTGCAACGCAAACTGTTGCAGTATTAGATACGGGTATTGATTATACTCACAAAATTTTTGGTGGTGAAGGAACCGTTGAAGCTTATGAGGCAGCTCAAGCAGATCCTACCACAGTAAATTGGCCACAAGGCCAAGTTATGGGTGGTTATGACTTCATACGTAATGATGCTGATCCAATTGAAAATGATCCAGCCGCTCCTACAGAAGAAGATGCACCAACAAGCCATGGTACATCTGTATCTCACTCAGTAACAGGTATTGCACCAGCGGTGGAGCTATACGTGTATTCAGTGTGTGGCGGCGGTTGTCCAAGTGCAGCACAGGTTTCGGCATTAGAAGCCGCTATGGATCCAAATGGTGATGGTGATTCAGAAGATCGTGTTGATGTAATCAATATGTCTTTAGGTGGAGAGTTTGGTGACACATACATCGGTGGCGGTGCGCAGTTCTTAATTCAAAAAGCGGTTGAGGCTGGTGTAAACGTTGTTATTTCTGCTGGTAATGATGGCGATAACCCATTCCGTATTGGTGGCCCTTCTACAACTCCTAACGCATTATCTGTTGGCGCGATGACGCATCCTACAAATGATGTTGGCGTTGCAACAGGCACAATTGAAGGCGCAGAGACCACAATTCAGCCGTCAGGTTTTGGTCCACAAACTGCGTTTGTAATGACAGATGCCGATGCTGAAGTTGTTTACCCTGAAGAAAACCAAAATGGCTGCGAGGCATTCTCTGCTGAAACTGACTTTACTGGTAAAGCGGTAATTATTGACCGTGGTGCATGTAATTTCACGGCAAAAGTATTAAATGCTCAAGACCGTGGTGCTAAGTTTGTATTTATAGCAAACAATACTGATGATGGCACGCCTGCTCCAATGGGTGGCTTTGATGCTGCAGTAACAATTCCTAATGTTGGCATTAACTTTGCTGCAGGTGCAGCAATGAAAGCTGCTTTAGCGGCCGGTGAAATGCCAACATATACCATAACGATTGAGCGTAAAGTGACTGCGGGTGCAGTTGCATCATTCTCATCTCGTGGTCCATCAATGGATGGTTTATTAAAACCTGAAATTACAGCGCCAGGTACTGATATTATGGTAGCGGCAACTGGTACACAAGATCAGCTAGCTCCAGCAACAGGTACTTCGTTCTCAGGTCCGATTACTGCCGGTGCTGTTGCATTAGTTCGTGAAGCGCATCCAGAGCGTAATGCGTTTGAAATAAAAGCGACAATCATGAATGCGGCTGATTTAAACGTAACCGTAGATCCTATTAGTATTAACCCAGATTCACCACTTGCACCAATTAGTTTAATCGGTGCAGGCTTAGTGGATGTTGAAAAGGCGGTTAATTTACCTGTCGCAGCATGGGTTGAAGATGATGAGTATGAAACTAAACAGGCTGCGTTATCATTCGGTTTAGAACGCATGACAGAAACAACCAGCTTTACAAAAACAGTGACGCTGAAAAACTTCTCTGATGCAGACAAAACATATGACCTTCGTATTGAAGAGCGTTATATGAATGATGTGGATACAGGTGCTGTTAGCTTTGATATTCCACGTAGTGTAACTGTTGCGGCAAATACAGTAACAACATTCGAAGTAACCATGACAGTTGATCCATCTAAACTTCATGAGTGGACATTAGAAAACCCATTTAGCCAAGATGATCTAGCTGCTCGTAGTCCGTCACTGACAATGGCTGAATTTGATGGCGCATTGGTATTTGATGATACTTCAACAGCCGATACGGACCACGACTTACACATTGTTTATCATGCATTACCTAAGGCCGGTGCTGAGTTAGAATTCTCTTTTGAAGATATCGATGGTTCTACGCAGTTAGTTGTTGAGAACGTTGGTGCGCTGGCTGTAGAGCCAACATCTGAGCAGGTCGTTGCATCTAGCCCTGAAAATGCTGAGATAGATTTTGACATTCTTAGCACTACATTTGCTGCTTATGCATCTGAAACATGTGATTCTGGAGTGTTTATTACCTCTTCAATTCAATTACGAGATGAAATTACCCATATGCGTCAAGTCGGTGTTCGTATGAATCTCGATATTGATAATGACGGTGTTTATGATCACTTTATGATGAATCTTAATGATGTTGGCCGTGATGCTGCAATACCTGGACGCAGCCGTACATTAATTGGTGAAATCGATGCGGCGGGTGAGGATGTATGGCAATGGGGTACACCTATGTATCATGCTGCTGGCGAAGATACAGTGACCTTCTCTGGATGTAGTAATCTGTTAGGATTAGATGCAAACATGCTGGGAGGAACAATTAATATTGCAGCTTCAGTTGGTTACCCAAGTTATCAGGCTGGTGTATTCTTCGAAACAGATAGTGCAGCTGGTTCTACTGTGTTTACAGCGAACCCTGCAGTAACAATGTATGCGACTGATAGCGTAGATAATGCAATCACTAAACTAGAGCCAGGTCAAAAAGCTGTTGTTAAATCTAGCGGTGCGTTTGCTCTTACATCACCTGCAGGAACGAAAGTTTATTTATCTGCGCCACGAGATATTCCTGGTGCACCTAAAGTACCTAACTTAGTAATTGAAGATTTTGCAATCGACGAAACAATGCTTACTGGTTTAACTATTGGCACAATCAAACTCGATGCTGAGGCAGCACTTGATATTGCTTATTTTGAAACTTTGAGTATGTCTGCTCCGGGTCTTATTGTTGATGCTGATACTGGTGATATCATTGTTGATAACACTGATTTAATTGACTCAGAAGCTGGTCTTAAAGAAATTACAATCACAGTAAAAGCTGTTGACGTTATTGGTACTGAGTCTGCACCAGTAACATTTACAGTAACAATCAATAACGTAGCTGATGAACTTCCGGTTGTTGCTGAAGGTCAAAAATTCAACGTGATTGAATCTGCAGCTGAAGGTACTGTTATTGGTAAACTAGCAGCGGAGCTTTTCGAAAGTTCAGCAACGATGATTGTTTCAGGCAGTGTTAAAGGTTCTGACGTAATTGCAATTAATGAAATGGGTGAATTAGTCGTTACTGGTAGCCTAAATCATTATGCAATGCCAACACTTGAGTTAGAAGTTACGCTAACTGATGATAGCGGTTTAGAGTCTGCACCTGTTACTGTAATGCTTAACGTGGAAATTGATCCTAATTCACATGCACCGATGATTGAGATGAATCAACGTTTCAGAATTGATGAAAATGTTGCCTTAGGAACAACTATTGGTACTCTTGCATTCTCTGACCCTGATTCTGATGTGTCACCAGTTGAACGCTTTATTGTATCAGGTAGCCATTTAGTTTCAGTAAATCCAGATGGAACAATTGTTACTGCTGGCGAAATTGATTACGAATTTGACCGTGAAATCGTATTCAGTGTTCAAGCTGAAGATAGCAAAGGTTATGTGTCTAAAGCCGTGAGTGTTGTTGTTGGTGTTAACAATCTACGTGCGAACGATGATGACGACAATGACAACTCTGGTTCTCTAGCATGGTTAACGCTGCTTGTAGCACCGTTTGCATTTATGCGTCGCCGTAAACAAAAGTAGTAATATAGCCTCTAAAGGCATATAGCTTTAGTTAAAATACCGCCATTGGGCGGTATTTTTTTTGTTTTAAATTTATTGTGATTACCTAAAATGGTTACACTTTTTGTTTCAATGTTGTTTTTTTGTTTCTTGCTGGTGTAGTATTCGGGACTTGATGTTTCTTTTTGGGGACATTTAATAACAATAATCTCATCAGAGGAATTTATGTCTAACAAGTTAATAACAAAAACAGCCTTATCAATTGCAGTATCATCAGCGCTAATGGCGGCATCGGTAAATGCACAAACAGTGCAAACAGCACACAGTATTACCGCTCTCAATAATTTCTCTACAGCTACATTTAATGAAACCGAAGTTAAAGAACAGTTACCATCAGCTCATATGATTGTGCTAAGAGCGACAACCGCCGCCGATCTAATGGCGCAAGGTATTTATCAAATAGGTGACAGCCGTGCAACCATTGCACAAATTGAGCAAGTGCAAAGTGAAGTGACAATTGAACTAAGTAGTCTAGATTTTGGTACAAAAGTAATCGGCCAAACTAAAGTGCTGGCGCCTACTTTGATTGTACAAGCAAGCCCTGAGGCGTTAGAAAAAATTGCCCGTGACTACCGAGTTGAGAAAGTGCTGCCAATGTATGATTATGAATTACATGTCGCCGCATCTGCAGATTATTTAAAAGCTTCACCATTGGTTGCAAATGGGGTTGTAACAGGTAAAGGTCAAACGGTAGCGGTACTGGATACAGGTGTTGACTACACGCACAACGTTTTTGGTGGTGCGGGTACCGTAGAGGCGTATGACGCAGCTCAAGCTGATCCTACTTCTGTAGCTTGGCCGCAAGGCATCGTACATGGTGGCTACGACTTTATTCGTGACGATGCTGATCCAATTGAACATGATCCTGTAGTCGTGATCCCCGATGTTGATGAACCGACCAGTCATGGTACGTCTGTTTCTCACTCTGTCACTGGAATTGCTCCTGAAGTAGAGTTATATGTGTACTCAGTGTGTGGTGGTGGTTGTCCAAGTGCAGCACAAGCATCAGCATTAGAAGCGGCAATGGATCCTAATGGTGATGGCGATATCTCTGACCGCGTAGATGTTATTAATATGTCTTTAGGTGGCGAGTTTGGTGGCACTGAAACTGACGGAGGTACTCAATACTTAATTCAAAAAGCGGTTGATTTAGGTGTAAATGTTGTTATCTCAGCAGGCAATGATGGCGATCATCCTTTTCGTATTGGGGGACCAAGTACCACGCCAAACGCACTTGCAGTTGGTGCGATGACGCATCCAACATTAGATATTGGGATTGCTTCAGGTACCGTGCTTGGAGAAGAGGTTGTTTTTCAAGTTTCAGGTTTTGGTCCGCAAACCGCATTTGCTATGGCAGATACCGATGCTGAACTTGTTTACCCAACCGCAAATCAAAATGGCTGTGAAGCATTTTCAGAAGACAACGATTTTAATAATAAAGCGGTGCTTATAGATCGTGGTGAATGTAATTTCACGAAAAAAGTACTGCATGCACAACAGCGCGGCGCATCGTTTGTATTTATTGCAAATAACGAAGATGACGGTACTCCTGCTTCAATGGGTGGATTTGATGCCACGGTTACCATCCCAAATATTGGCATTACTTATGCTGCCGGGGCAGCGATAAAAGCGGAGCTTAAAGTATCAGGCAAGGCTGCATATAGCTTAGTTGTTGAGCGTAAAGTAACATCAGGTGCTGTGGCAACCTTTTCATCGCGCGGTCCATCAATGGATGGTTTATTAAAACCTGAAATCACAGCGCCAGGTACAAGCATTATGGTTGCAGCAACTGGTACGCAAGATCAACTAGCTCCAGCTTCAGGTACATCCTTTTCAGGACCGATTACTGCCGGTGCGGTTGCGTTAGTACGCGCAGCGCACCCACAGCGTAATGCCTTTGAAATTAAAGCAACATTAATGAATACGGCAGATCTAAATGTGACTAATGAGCCGCTTAGCACAAATCCAGATTCTGAATTAGCACCAATTAGTATGATTGGTGCTGGTTTAGTTAACGTTGAAAAAGCGGTTAATCTGCCTGTTGCAGCATGGGTTGATAATACCGAGTTTAAAACTAAACAAGCGGCATTATCGTTTGGCTTAGAAAATTTTACTGGCGTTAGGTCAATCAGCAAAACAGTCACCGTGAAAAATTTCTCGACACAAGAAAAAACCTACAAATTACGGACTGAAGCACGTTACGCAAATGATAAAAACAGCGGTGCAATCAGTTGGGATATTCCAGCCAGCGTAACAATTCCCGCAGGTCAAACTACAGAGTTTGATGTAACGCTAACGGTTGATCCTAGTAAATTGCACGAGTGGAAACTGGAAAACCCATTTGATGCCGAGTCGGTAGCTGCACGAAGCGCCGCATTAACGCTCGCAGAGTTTGACGGCGCCTTAGTGTTTGACGATGTGGATGATACTGATTCAGATTATGCGCTACATGTTGTTTATCATGCGCTACCAAAAGCGGCTAGTGAATTAAGTATTGCTCCGGAAGTGGTTGGTAATGAGATGCAACTTATCGTTGAGAATACCGGGGCAACAACAGTTTCAACAATGACAGAAAATATTGTTGCAACTGGTAAAGTTAAGTCAGCAGCAGAGGCACCGTTCAATATTCTTGCAACGACATTCAATGCAATAGCAGCTGAAGGATGTGAATCTGGTGTATTAGTTACAGCATCGATTCAGTTACGTGATGAGATCACTCATGTATTCCAAGCAGGTTATCGTTTAGATATAGACACCAACAACGATGGTGCCTATGACTTCCTTATGCAGAACTACAATGACCGAGGTCGTAAAACGACTTCGCCAGGGCGTTCACGTACTGTTATTGGTACTATCGATGACGCTGGCGCAGAAACGCTTCGGTTTTTGACACCGTTATATCAATCAGCCGGTGCAGATACCATTACCTTCTCGGTATGTAGCAGCACACTTGGGTTAACACGTGATAATTTAGGTGATCCGTTAAATATTAAGGCATCTGTAGGCTATCCATCTTATGGTGGCGGCGTGTACTTTGAAACAGATAGTCTAGTTGGCGCTACGACCTTTAGTTCTTCAGCGTCAGTGAGTTTAACTGCGGTGGATGGCAGTGATACAGTCGTAAATCAACTTGCGCCAGGTGAAAAAGCGATTGTGAATGCTAGTGCGCCATTTGCTTTTACAGCATCGTCATTACAAGATGTACTGAAATTAGTGACTGCTGAAGACTTAGTGTTACCAAAAACGCAGGCTCCTAAGCTTGCAAATGCATCATTTGATGTTGTTGAAAATGCGGAAAACGGCCATCTCGTTGGCACCTTGAGTGTTGTGGAATCAGATAGAGATTTAGCGATTGCTGAGTTTTATGTGCAATCGCAAACTCATCAAGGCTTTAGTGTTGATAATAAAGGGCAAATTCTTGTATCAAACAGCGAGTTAGTTGATTTTGAAGTTGGTAAGCACATCGCTGAACTAGTCGTTGTTGCCATCGATACTTTGGGAAATACATCAGAGCCTGCTGTTATTACTATTAACATTACCAATGTTGCAGATGAAGCGAGCGAAGTAACCCCAATTATAAATTCTGGCCAAGTATTCTCTGTTGCAGAAAACACCCCAGTAGCTACCGCATTTGCTCAATTAGCTTTCACAGATCCAGATAACAGTTCAATCACTATGTTTACTGTAGCGGGAAGTGATGCAATCACGATTGATAATACGGGGATGCTAACCGTTGCTCAACTACTTAATTTTGAAGAGCAAAGTACTATTACGTTAGAGATAGTCGCAATTGATGAAGATGGTCATCAGTCAGCTGCTGAAATTGTGACGATTAACGTGTTAAATGTCGCTGATGAAGGAGCAGAAGTTGCGCCAATTATCGAAGCCGGGCAAACTTTTAAAGTGCAAGAAAATGCCGTGGTAGGCACTGTGATTGGTCAAATACGTGCTATTGATCCAGATACAGCAGTAACACCAATTGTAAGCTACACAGTTGCAGGTCATAACGGTATTGCAATTGATGAACTTGGCCAAATCACAGTGGCGGGTGACGTTGATTATGATGCAACACCTGAGATAAAGCTGATGGTTAGCGCAACGGATAGTGCTGGTAATCAATCTGCAGCTGTTGAAGTAACAATCACTGTAGCGCAAGACGCATTAGAAAACACGCCAGTTATTGCTGATAATCAACGCTTTAGTGTTGATGAAAATACAGCGCTTGGCACTGTGATTGGTAAACTCAACTTTAGTGATCCAGATGCTGATGTAAGTCCTGTTACTAAGTTTATTGTGTCAGGCACTGACTTAGTCACTGTTAATGCTGCGGGTGAAATTGTTGTTGCAGGTAGTATTGATTATGAATATGAGCGTAACTTTACATTTAGTGTTATCGCTGTTGATAGTGCGGGTAATAACTCTAAAGCTGTTGATGTTGAAATACGAGTAAAGAATATTGTGGGCAAAGATGACGATAATAATGACGGTGACAGCGGTTCACTAGCATGGTTAACATTGCTTATTGCACCATTTGCATTTATGCGCCGCCGAAAACAAAAGTAATTAATTGTTTAGTTAGTCATTTTAATTATCAGTGATTAACGAGCAAAGTTAATCAAACAAAGGGAGCTTAGGCTCCCTTTTTACATTGCTTTACAAACTAATATAGGTAATCAACAGCTAGTTAGATATATTGCTAGTAGTGGAATAATAATAACTCTAGGGAATACTATGAAAACACGTCAATCATTTGCGTTAGCGGCTTTGTCGTTAGCTATTTTAGCGGGCTGTAATAAAGCTCCAGAACAAAATAATATAAAATCCGAGGCTGTACAGAGTGAAGCTGCAGTGGTTAATGTAACTGCACCGGTAGCCAATAAGATCCCTTTCGAAATGACTATTCATGGTGATACGCGCACCGATAATTACTATTGGATGCGTGACGATGAACGAAAAGATGCAGCTGTCATAGCACACCTTAATGCAGAAAATACCTATACTGATGCGATGCTAAAGCATACTAAAGCTTTACAAACTACTTTGTTTGAAGAGTTAAAAGGGCGCATTCAAAAAGATGATGACTCCGTGCCAACTAAAAGTGGCGATTATTATTATTCATCGCAAACGCGAGGGGATAATGAATACCCGACTTATGTTCGCAGTAGCGATGATAAGGGCACTGATCAACACGTTATATTAGATGTAAATGAGTTGGCAAAAGGCCATGACTATTTCGCGGCAACAGGTTTATCTGTCAGCCCAAATGGTCACTTATTAGCATATGGTGAAGACACGGTAAGTCGACGAATCTACTCTATTTTAGTGAAAGATTTAAAGACCGGTAAATTACTAGAAGATAAGCTCGAAGGGACAGATGGTGATATCGTCTGGGCGAATGATAATAAAACTTTTTATTACATTAAAAAAGACTTACAGACATTGCTAGGTTATCAGGTTTATCGCCATACCTTAGGTACGTCACAAGCACAAGATGAGTTAGTGTACGAAGAGACTAACACAAGTTATTACACTGGCCTTGGTAAGAGTAAAGACAAACAAGAAATTTATATTTGGCATGGCAGTACTAACGCTTCAGGTGTGTCGGTAATTGATGCTAATGACGTCAAGGCACAGCCAAAGCGCTTAATTGAACGTGAAGAAAACCTAGAATATGATATTGCTAAACTCGGTGATACTTATTACATAGTCACTAACCTTAACGCAGTAAACTTTCAGCTAATGACGGTGGATAAAGATAAAGCGCACGACAAAGCGAATTGGCAAACACTGATCGCTGCGCGTGATGATATTAAGCTTGAAGGCATCGATTTGTTCACTGACCATTTAGTGTATAAAGAGCGTGAAATGGGGCAATCTCGTTTAACGATACGCAACTTAAAGTCGGGTGATGAACAGCAGCTGAGCTTTAATGACAGCAGTTATATGGTCAGTACATATGGTAATAATGAATTAGATAGCGAAAGCTTACGAGTATATTATGCCAGTATGACGACGCCTGGTTCATCGTATGATATCGATTTGAATAGCACAACGAAAACACTGTTAAAACAGCAACAAGTGATCGGTGATTTTAATGCCGATAATTATGCATCGGAGCGACTATTTATTACTGCGCGAGATGGCGTAAAAGTACCGGTGAGTTTAGTTTATCGCAAAGATAAATTCAAAAAAGATGGCACTAATCCATTGTTACAATATGGCTATGGGTCGTATGGGGCAACCATGGATCCAAGTTTTTCTAGTAGCCGTTTGAGTTTACTTGATCGAGGCTTTGTATTTGCTATCGCGCATATTCGTGGCTCGCAGATGCTTGGTCGTCCTTGGTATGAAGATGGCAAGCTACTCAATAAAAAGAATACTTTTAATGACTTTGTTGATGTAACCAAAGGCTTAGTTACCCAGCAGTATGGTGCGCAAGATAAAATATTCGCGATGGGCGGCAGTGCGGGCGGCTTATTAATGGGCGCCGTGGCAAACCAAGCACCAGAGCTTTATCAGGGGATGGTTGCGGCTGTGCCATTTGTTGATGTAGTGACCACTATGTTAGATGCGAGCTTACCATTAACAACCAACGAGTACGGCGAGTGGGGCAACCCAAATGACAAACTATATTATGATTATATGCTGTCTTACTCACCGTACGATCAAGTGAGTAAACAAGCGTATCCAAATATGTTGGTCACCACAGGTTTGCATGATTCTCAAGTGCAATATTTTGAACCAGCAAAATGGGTTGCAAAATTACGTGAGTTTAAAACCGATGATAATAAATTACTGTTTAAAATTGATATGGAAGCAGGCCATGGTGGCGCATCTGGGCGTTTTAAAAGCCTTCAAGATACAGCTCTAAATTATGCATTTATCTTAGATTTAGCTGGTATTAAAAAGTAATAACTGATTTTAGTGTTTTACAATTAAGGCGTGACTTAGGTTACGCCTTAATTTTTTGTCTAAATTAAGTGTTGTGGTTTTGCACACTTGCTCGAGCTTAGCAGTATCGACGACGCTGATTAAAATCTAGACATTAAGACTGAAAAAGGTCAGCATATAGGTATTAACGAAATAAGGAGATGGTAATGGAAGATAATCAACAGGTTGAACCAGTTATAACGAGTAAAGATGAGCGTATGTGGGCGATGTTATGTCATTTAAGCGCATTAGCCGGATTTATTATACCTATGGGTAGTATCATCGGTCCGCTGATTGTCTGGTTAATAAAAAAAGACGAAATGCCATTAGTGGCTGAACATGGGCGTAAATCGCTTAACTTTCAAATCACTATGTTCATAGCATATATAGTGTGTTTGATTTTGATGTTTGCAGTTATCGGAGTAATTCTATTACCTATAGTCGCTATTTTCTCGTTTATTATGGTGGTGATTGGCGCAATCAAAACTAATGACGGTAAAGAGTTTAACTACCCATTTAGCTTACAATTGATAAAATAAACTACTCTTCATTTTTATCAAACCCAGCAAATGCTGGGTTTTTTATATGTATTAATAAAGGCTTAGATGGCTTATTTAACTCTGTTCTTTACTGCGTTTATTTCGGCAACATTATTGCCAAGCTCATCAGAAGTGGTACTCACAGCAATGGTGACCAAAGGAGAATATTTACTTTGGTTGTTATGGCTCAGTGCCACAGTTGGTAACGTACTAGGTAGTTGCGTTAATTACTGGTTAGGCACGCAAGTCATACGTTTTAAGGATCGGAAATGGTTTCCCGTGTCACAGGCAAGTATCGATAAGGCTGCAGAGCGCTTTGAAAAGTATGGTGTTTATAGCCTGTTGTTGGCATGGCTACCAATTATTGGTGATCCGCTAACAGTTGTAGGAGGCATTTTTAAAGTGCGCTGGTGGACATTTTTATGGCTGGTTACCCTTGGCAAAGGCGCACGTTATTTGCTTGTACTAGCCTTTGCCGTTGGGCTGGATAAGTTGCTTTAAGCTTTACTCCAATCGAGTGTTAGCGATACTGAATCTGCAAAACGCAAAGCGTGAGGTTTATCAACTCGCACTTTTGCATAATTCACGCTGCTATGGCTATGGCAAACACTGAGTATTTCTGCCACTAGTTTTTCAAGCAATAAAAAGTGACCTTGCTCAACAATACTAATCACTTCTTTGGTGATCACTTTATAATTAAGTGCTTGTTCAACTTGATCCGTTTCACAGGCTTGCTCAGCAGGATAGTGAATTTCTAAATTGATCACTACATCCTGCTTTTTCTCACGTTCATCGGGATTAAAGCCAATAAAAGTGCGCAGCCGTAAGTTAGTTACATGGATAATTGCATTGGCCATAGGATTAGCCTTTTACAAGTTGTAAAAATTCATTGCGGGTTTTTGGATCGGCTCTGAAGTTACCTAGCATTACCGACGTACGCATACTTGAGTTTTGTTTTTCAACCCCACGCATCATCATACACATATGTTTTGCTTCCACTATTACACCAACGCCTTTAGCACCGGTGACTTCTTCAACCGCTTTAGCGATTTGATGAGTCAGTTGTTCTTGAATTTGAAAGCGGCGTGCAAACATATCAACAATACGCGCAAATTTCGATAAACCCAGCACCTTACCGTTAGGAATATAAGCAATATGACAGCGCCCTACAAATGGTAATAAATGATGTTCACACATCGAATAAAGCTCTATATCTTGAATTAAAACCATGTCATCTGCATCAGAAGTAAATACCGCATTATTGGTAATTTCTTCTAATGTTTGACGATAGCCTTTGGTCAAATATTCCATCGCTTTGGCGGCGCGTTTTGGCGTGTCTAATAGGCCTTCACGTTGTGGATCTTCACCTACAGCAGTAATAATTTCGTGGTAACTATTTTTTAATTGATCGTGCATAAATTTCTCGATTAATCCGTTATTTTAAATGTCTGCCACCATCTACGGGTAAAGAACGTCCCGTGATGTAATGGCTGCTAAGCAATAAATCGACGCTGTTTATAATTTCGCGACAACCGGGCTCGATGCCCATTAATGATTTTTTAAGGGTTTTTTCTCGGTACTCATCGCTATCGTGATCATTAAAAATAATTAATGAAGGGGCGATAGCGTTCACTTTAATATTCGGGGCAAACTTAGCTGCAAATGATTTTGTCATATTTTCTAAGGCGGCTTTACTTGCGGCATATGCGATATGCTTTGGACTTCCTTTTTCAACAACATAATCAGTTAAATGAATGATATCAGCAGGGTGTTGCTGCTGTTGCTGAAAATTTAACAGTAACTCGCTAAGCGCTAAGTTAATTAAGTAAGGTGCTTTTGCATGGATACGCATCATGTTATCAAATAGCGTACTGCTATCTGGATTATTCGCTTCGCAGTCCCAACTCGATGCATTGTGGATCACCGCCTTTAAGCTATTTGTGTGCAGCTTTAATTGACTGACAAACTCATTAATGCCGTTGTCAGTGCTAAAGTCTGCGTAAACACATACAGCACCATGGCCAGATAATTCATCAATAGCGGGATGGCGAGTTCGGTAAGTAACGATAATAGCTTGCCCTTGGGCTATAAAATGTTTTGCCAGTGCTAAACCAATACGTTGGCCGGCACCTGTTATTAAAATGGGCGATGTCATAACTAAATACAAATCCTTAGGTTTTTTAATGCGATGAGCTTGATTACCATGTGTTTACTAACAACTATAAACTAAATTACAGAACTATTTCATCTTTACTGCAAAGATATTGCACCAATATAACAATCTGTTTGTACGCCGTAACGAACAGTTGCGATCATTTGCTCTGCGATGATTGTCAGGCATAATAATAAAACTTCAATTTATGATCCGTAACTATGCAATCACCACCTAAACCGATCCATAAACTGCGTATGATCCCCTGGTTATTTGTTGCTGGCGTGTATTGTTCATTAATTGCTTGGCAAGGCGCAAATGCCGCGCTACAAAGTGTTATCGCAGAGTTTAGCATTGCTGTGACTATGGCTTTTGGGTCTTTTGTTGCTGGTGGCACTGCACTTGGTGGTGGCGCAGTAGCATTTCCTGTGATGACTAAGTTACTGGCAATAGATCCTGTAACCGCAAAAGTATTCTCGTTAGCGATTCAAAGTTTTGGTATGAGTGCGGCCGCATTAACCATTATTTTTACTGGTATTCCATATTATCGCCAAGTGGTATTAATCGCAGCTCCTGCTGCATTAGTTGGCGTATTACTAAGCCTTACTTTTATTGCCGATCAATTACCAAGACTGGTGGTTAAAGGAGTCTTTAGCGTACTTTTAATATGCTTCGCATTAACTCTTTTATGGCGTATTTACTGCAGGGTGCAACATGTATGTAGTCAAACCGATATACACGTTAGTACATTTACAGTTGCATTAGTTGCTGTTATTGGAGGAGTTGCATCTGGCTTAGTTGGTTCGGGAGCTGACATTGCTATTTTTGCGTTATTGATTATCGCCTGCAACGCTAATATTCAAAAAGCGACTGCAACCTCGGTGATTATCATGGCAATAACGTCTGTAGTGGCAAGCATTGCTAACGTATGGTTCTTCAATAGCTTAAGTAGCGAAATACAGTCGTATTTATTAGCGGCTATTCCAGTGGTTGTGGTCGGAGCACCGTTAGGGGCTTATGTTTGTGCTAAAGTGAAAAGCGGGCAATTAATCACATTTTTCTTATTGTTAATTGCCCTAGAAGTGTCATTTACGGTTTATGAACTTATGACAGCCTAAAGAACGTCGTAAATGGTTGGAATAGCTTGGCGTTTATGTTGAGTGCGTAGATAAATTGCGATGAGTTTTTCACTTACCTCGTCACTGACTTCTTTGCCTTCTAAAAAGTCATCAATTTGTTCATAGCTTAAACCAAGGGCTTCTTCATCAGTAAGGCCTGGGCGATCACACTCTAGGTCGGCGGTTGGCGCTTTATTAACGAGTAAATCGGGTGCACCTAACTGCTTGGCTAATGCGCGTACTTGGCGTTTTGATAAGCCAAATAATGGCGCTAAGTCGCATGCGCCATCACCAAATTTAGTATAAAAGCCAGTAATGTTCTCGGCGCTATGATCAGTACCAACAACGAGGCCTTGGCACAGTCCGGCAATTTCATACTGCGCGACCATGCGTTGGCGGGCTTTCACATTACCTTTAATAAAATCAATTTGTGCTTGTTCCGGCAGTGCATCACCGCAACCTACTACTGCCGCTAATGCTTGCTCATGCATGCCGTCTGCTGCGGGTTTTATATTCACTGTTAGGCGTTTATTTGGTTGAATAAAATCAACAGCCAATTGCGCTTCAGCTTCATCAGCTTGCACACCATACGGTAAGCGAACCGCAATAAATTGATACTTTTCGGTTTGTTGCTGCGCATTTAATTCGTTAACGGCGAGTTGGCATAAGCGACCACAGGTAGATGAATCTACACCGCCACTAATCCCCAGCACTAAAGAGCGTGAATGTGCTGCCACTAAACGGTTTTTTATAAAGTTTACGCGGCGTGTGATCTCGTTGTTGACGTCTATATTTGGCTGGACTTTCATTTCTGCCACTATTTCAGCGCGCATGCTGAGCTCTCCTAATAATATTACTGGTTGTCATGGTTATACCAATTAGCTTAAAAGCATGATCTCTATTTAATGTAATTGGAATTATTATCTAATTCAAAGGGTTTAATTTAAAGCCCTAAATGTAGCTTAATTTTTTGTAATTCAGCTTTTAGCTCATCAATTTCAGCAAGTAACTCATTCAACTCGTCAGCTTTGAGTGCTGGCAATTCAGGTGGTTCTACTGCAACAGCACTTTGTGGATCAGCAAATAAATGGCTGTAACGGCTTTCACGTTTGCCGGGTTCTCGTGGGTGTTTAGTCACATGTTCGGCAGTCATCAAGGCATTTAATGCCGACTCAACTTCAGCAACATTATTAAACTCAGCGAGCCGATTACTGCGTGTTCTTAATTCACCAGGGGTTTGTGGGCCACGTAGCAGCATTAAACAAATAATAGCGCGCTGTTGCTCCGTTAACTGTAAATTACCAAATTCAGTATTGCAAAAGCGATGTGCGAACTTAGTTACGCGTCCAGATAACCCTTCGTCTAATGTAACTAACCGCTGGGAAACTAGCGAGTCTAGCGCCTCTTGTACTTCAGTTTCGCTGAGCGTGAGCACTGGCTCTCGGTTCGATTTTTGATTGCACGCATTGGTCAATGCATTTAGTGACAGCGGGTAATGCTCTGGTGTGGTGCTTTGTTTTTCAAGTAGGCAGCCGATCACACGTTGTTCAATAGCAGTGAGTTGCATAATAAATCCTTCTTTTTGTTATGCCTTAGCTTACACCTTTATTGTTTACCAAGCCATTGTTGCAGTTTCGGATTAAGCGCATCAAAATCGAGTGGTTTGGTTAGGTAATCAGTCATTCCTGCACTGAGGCATTTATCTCTATCGCCTTGCATAGCATTTGCGGTTAACGCAATAATAGTTACGTTTTTGTAGTATTCACCCGCATCCCCATTACGGATTGCCTTAGTTGCTTGGTAACCATCCATTTCTGGCATCTGGCAGTCCATTAACAATAGCTTGTATGGTTCTGTGGTTTTGTTTTTTAGTTTTTCAATAGCTTCCAGACCATTTTCAGCGATATCAAAACTTATGCCTGCTTGTTTTAGTAATGCACAGGCTACGACTTGATTTACTTTATTGTCTTCTACCAGCAGGATTTTGTCTTGATTTACAAAGTGTGTATTGTTGATTGCAATACTTGCTGGTAGTGCATTGTTATTTTGTTGTTGCTCGATAAATTTTTCATTCGCCAAAGAATCAAACAAGTCCGAAGGCGTTAGTGGTTTAAAAATCATGCAATCGGCTTCGATTGGCAAGTTTGCATGTGCTTCTTGTGAGAAACTCATTGGTGCCATAAGGATCAGTTTTACGTGATGCTTGCTTAGGTAAGTTTTCAATGTATTAATTGCAGCGGCGTCGGCTTGCTGAAAAAAGCTATAATCAAGCAGCACAGCATCAATCAATTCATCGCTAGAATTGAGATAGTAACTCAAAGCTAGGTAGTTTTTGAGGATATGCGCACGTGCCCCCCACACATTCAGTTGTTTTTGCGCAATTGAGCTATTTAACGGACAAGTATCGACAATTAAAATATGTTTGTTTGTAATTAAATGACTCGGTAAGTCTTGTTCTTTACCCAGTAGCGGCTGTACTTTAATGGAAAAAGTAAATGTACTGCCTTGGCCATAAACACTCGTGACATTGATTTCTCCATCCATCAAATTACACAGCTGCTTAACAATCGCCAGGCCCAAGCCTGTGCCGCCATATTGGCGAGTAGTTGAGGTATCGGCTTGAGTGAAAGAATCAAATAACGAAGCTTGTTTGTCGGCTTTAATACCAATACCGGTATCAATAATTGAGCAATCTAAAAAAGTCCCGTTAGTGGTGTTTTTTAAGTTTGCGCTCACGATAATTTCACCATTATGAGTAAATTTAACGGCATTACCGAGTAAATTATTAATAATTTGGCGAAGCCTATTTGGGTCACTAACAATCTTATTTACATTAATTTTAGTGGCATCTAAAATCAGTTTAGTATTATGTTGCTCTACTTTAAGGGCAAATGACTCGACCACTTCACCGAGTAATTTCGGTAAATTAAAAGCAATCTTTTCGATATTTAATTTACCAGCTTCAATTTTTGAAAAATCCAGAATATCGTTAATTATATTAAGCAGCGATTGCGCTGATGATTGTGCTAATTCAATATGATGCGCTTGCTGAGGATCTAACTTAGTCTGTTGCACAATATTAAGCATCCCGAGCACACCGTTCATCGGGGTGCGAATTTCGTGGCTCATGCTCGCTAAAAACTCACCTTTAGCGGTTACAGCTTGTTCCGCTGCTTCTTTTGCTGTGACTAATTGTTGCTCGGTTTCTATACGTTGCTCGCTAGAATATAAACTGCCAATTAAAGCGGCAACGGCAATTAAAAAGCTTTCTTCGTTACGCGACCATACCCGCGGATACTGACAATGCTCAGCACAAACAATACCAATCGCCCCGCTTCCTGTAGGGATAGATACACAAAGCATTGATTTTATGTCGAAAGGGGCTAAATAGAGCGCTGTAAGCGGGGCTGTAAATTTATTGCTCAGTGCATTTGAGGCGCGGATCACAGCTTGGTTATCAATCGCTGTAAAAAAATCATTTAACTCAGTTTGCTGCCATGCTGGTAACGCAGTGTTATTTGGGGTGTGTTTACCATGATGGGCAAATGATTGCAGTTGATCTCTTGCATCATTGAACAGCCATATACTGGCACGTTCAACATTAAATGCATCGCAAATTGATTGTGTAATAATATCTTTTGCTTGTTTTAAATTACCAGTCAACACAGCGTTATTAACGGTAAGTGAGGCGAGTACCTCATTGTGCAAAGCGGTTTTACTGCTTTCTAATTCAATGCATTTACGGACGTTTATATCTTGTAAAGAGCCAAAAATCTTAATACAGCGGCCATTACGGATTTCGGCCTCACCATGCACTAACACCCATAAAGCATTACCTTTAGAATCGATAACTTCGAGCTCAACTTCGTAACTTTCACCATATTTAATTGCTCGCTCAACGAGCTTTTTTATCGTGTCACGGCTTTCGCCTTCTTTAAAGTAAGAAAAGTTCGTTGGCCAATCAGGTTGTTCGTCTAGTGGATATTTGAAAATGTTTTTGGTCATATCTGACCAATATACTTGTTGTGTTTCAAGGTTAAATGACCAAGCGCCAATTTTTGCAAGACTACTCATTGTCAATAGCATTTTTTCATTTCTTAGCTGGCGGTTGAGCATTTTTAAGAATAATAAGAAAGCTAAAATTAATAGCCCGCAAATAGTAAATATTGCTAATCTCAGCGGCCAAATCGCAGAATTTGGAGGTGCCCAACCGACTTTAGGAGTAACAAAAATTTCCCACTCGCCACCTTGAAAGGTTAAAGTAAACGCCAGAGGGTTTCGCTCTAAAATATCCGCTTTACCGCGGAAAAACTCTCCCTTTAGACCCAAGCCATTGCGTCCTTGAATGGCAACATCATAGTCTTCTTCTAGTTCGTAGATACCCGCTCTTTTATATATTTTGTCTATGTCGAGTACCACCGAGAGCAGTCCCCAAAAATGCTTGTCAGGGGGAAGGTACACAGGGACTCGGGCAATTAATGCTTCGCCACCTTGCACTAATGTAAGTGGGCCTGCCATAACTATTTCATTGTTATCACGCGCACGAATTGCATCTGCACGTTGTGCTTTGTTATCTAAAAAGTTTAGCCCTATGGCTTTTTCATTGCCTGCCAATGGGTAAGTCATGCGGATCACCATATTAGGTGCACCACCGATATTACGTAATTCAGATGAGGTGTCGAATAATGGCGCGGCAATTTGGGCAAAACGTTGTTGATCTAAATTAGGCTCTGCAGCAACTGCAACAGCTAAACCACGCACCAATTGAATATTCGATACTAATGTTGATTCAAGTTGAGTACGGTAGCTACTCACTTCAGATAAAATTAATAGTCGATGAGATTCTTGGGCACGTTTATAACTGATCTGATCAAGCACTAAACTGATTAATAAAATAAAAACGAGCGAGCACCAAAATATCAGTTTAAATTTGTAGACTTGTTTGTGATCATCTGTTTTTAACAATGGCATTAGCGACTTGTGCTTTTAATATTTGGCTGTTCAACTATAGTCAATTTATCACGGAAATAAAAAT
This sequence comes from Pseudoalteromonas sp. SR41-4, assembly GCF_014163985.1. Taxonomy (NCBI): domain Bacteria; kingdom Pseudomonadati; phylum Pseudomonadota; class Gammaproteobacteria; order Alteromonadales; family Pseudoalteromonadaceae; genus Pseudoalteromonas; species Pseudoalteromonas sp. SR41-4. The sequence goes on from NZ_JACJEI010000005.1 coordinate 195,089, forward strand.
AGTCCGATCAATTGAGCTATTTGTTTTTTATTTAAATAACCGCACGTTATGTGGGGAAAGTATTAAGAATAACTTCATATAAGCTGGTTGTTGCTACAGTGATTTATTTTATCTAAAAACGAACTAAGCGCATTATTTTTCATAAAACTATGGTTATGATAGAGCTAATTAAGAGTGAAAGGACTGGTTCATGTTTAAAATTATCAAGTGGTTGGTGTTAGCAATCGTAATTTTAGGATTGGCTGCAACAGCAGTTATTTATGGTGTACTGTCAATTAGCTTACCGGCGCTTGATGGTAATGGGCGTAGTAACCACGTCAGCCAAGCGGTAAAAATCTCCCGAGACCAACTGGGTCAAGCAGTTATTTCAGCTGAGAACCGCCTTGATGCTGCGTATGGTTTAGGTTTCGCACATGGTCAAGACCGATTTTTTCAAATGGATTTGTTGCGCCGTAATGCTGCAGGTGAATTGAGTGAACTGTTTGGTAAAGCAGCATTAGGTTTGGATAAAAAAATGCGCTTCCACCAGTTACGAAAACGCAGCGCTGCGATAGTTGAGCAATTGCCTCAAGCAGATCAAGCATTATTAACAAGTTATGCCGCTGGCGTTAACGAAGGCTTAGCACAGGTAGGTTTTAGCAGTTTTGAATATTTACTAACAGGCGCTGAGAAAAAGCCTTGGCGCAGTGAAGACAGTTTGTTAGTGATTTACAGTATGTACTTAGATTTACAAACGGCGACCTTTGAACGTGACCAAGCGTTAATTCAAATTGCCGATATTTATGGCCCAGAAATGGTCAGTTTTTTAACTCAACCCAGTCAATATCAAGCGGCTTTAGATGGCAGCACACTCGCACCTTATAATTTAACTATTCCTGAATTTCCTAAGCAAACCTTACAAGCTTTACTCAGGATTGATGCAAATCAAGAACGTGGTAGTAATAACTGGGCGGTGACTGGGCAGTTAACTACCACAGGTGCTGGGATGCTGTCGGATGATATGCACTTGTCGATGGCGGTGCCGGTTATTTGGTATCGTGCGCAACTTAACTATGCAATGTCAGGAAAAGTGAGCCAAGTGACAGGGGTTTCCTTGCCTGGCGCACCAGCAATTGTGGTGGGAACTAATAACAATATTGCGTGGGGATTTACTAATGGTTACCTCGATACTGCCGATTGGGTAGCATTAACTGATAACAGTAAAACATGGCAAGAAGTTGAGCAAATAGCACTACCCGATGGGTCAATTGAAGAATATAAGCTGACATTGAGTGAGTATGGTCCAGTGCGAGAAATAAATGGCAAGCCTTATGCGCTTAGCTGGGTTGGCCATCAACCTTATGCAGTCGATATGGATTTATTGAAATTAGAACAAGCAACAACTGTCGATGACGCGCTGCTGATTGCCAGTGAAGTGGGTATTCCAGTACAAAACTTAATGGTGGTAGATAGCCAAGGCAATGCGGGTTGGAAAAATATGGGAGCCATTCCAGGGCGTATTAAGCCCAGTGAACTAGCTGTTCAGGAAAATGACTACTCAACACTTTGGCAGCATAATGAACAGCAAAGGCCGGAAGTTAAAAATCCTGTTGATGGCCGTTTATGGACTGGGAACTCTCGCGTTGTATCGGCTTTGGATGACCAGCGTTTTGGTAATGGTGGTTATGCCTTGGGAGCACGATCGAGTCAAATTCGTGATAGATTGTATGAAAAGCAACATTTTAATGAAGCTAATTTTAACCAGTTGCAGCATGATAATCAGGCGCGCTTTTTACAACCGTGGCATAGCTTATTGCTGCAACAGCTTAATAGAAATAGTTCGGCTAATCAGCAGTACATAAAAGAGTTAGATAACTGGCAAGGTTGCGCCTGTGCAACGTCAATAGGCTACACGCTGGTTAGGCGTTATCGTGATGAAGTTATCAATAGTGTATTTACGGCTATGCAAGCAAATTTACAGGCTCAGGGCGGTTCATTAAAGTATGTTAAACGTGATTTAGAGCCGGCAATATGGCAGCTTATTGAACAGCAACCAGATAGCTGGTTAAATCCACAATTTGCTGATTGGGATGCACAATTAACTGATTCATTTAGTCAAGTTGTCAGTAATTTAAGTAAAGAGTTTGGCAGTAACTTAAAAGGTTGGCAGTGGGGGACAGTTAATGAATTGGTTATTGAGCATCCATTCGCACAGCAAATACCACAACTAAGTAAATTATTAAATATGCCGACAGCGCCAGGATTTGGCGACAGTTATATGCCAGCAGTGCAGGGGCGTAGTTTTGGTGCGTCACAGCGATTTATTGCTCAACCTGGGCATTTAGAAAACGCCATAATGGCCATTCCCGGTGGCCAGTCAGGTCATCCACTATCGCCATTTTATCGCGCAGGATTTGATGACTACGTAGCTGCAAAACCAACGCCGCTATTACCGCAAACACTAATGCATGAGATCACAATATTACCTGCAAATGAGCTTTAAATGAGTAAAGCCACCTTGTTTTGAGGTAGTGGCCGCTTGATTTCGGCCATTACTTTTACTCTTATAAAGTGCAATTAACCTAAGCTTTAGGTCGAAAACCGCTAAACCAGCGTTAATGTTAGCTGAGCAAAGAGGTGTAAAACTAAAAATTTATACCTACTTATACTTACTTCAACACTGTTGTTGGTGCTATCTTAAAAATAAACCAGCGCTAGGTATGCTGCACTAAGCAAGCGTTCAGAGCTGATCACGTATTATGCGCGTATTGAACTATCAAATTTAATGTCCTACGCCTAAAGGAGTTGTGTATGTCGGCAGAAAAAACCCATCTTGAGATTTGTAATTTAACTAAAGAGCAGTATCCACAAGTAAAAACTTTGATGGATCAGGCTTATCCAGATTTAGGTGGTGCATGGCCAAGCCATACTATATTTAGACTGATTGACCAGTTCCCTGAAGGGCAGTTGGGCATGGTGGATGATGGCGTGCTGGTAGGGATTGCGTTGAGTGTGCAAGTTGATTACACGCGCTTTTCTAATCCGCACACCTATGAAGATATTGTTGACGGCCATGACCGGGTATTTAGTGACCCCGATGGTGATGCGCTGTATGGCTTAGATGTGGTTATTTCGCCTACTCATCGTGGTATGCGTTTAGGGCGCAGGCTTTATGATGCGCGTAAAGAATTATGTCGTCAGTATAATCTGCGGGCTATTTTGGCGGGCGGACGTATTCCGCGTTATTACAATCATAGCAGTGACATGAGTCCAACAGAATATATTGCCAAAGTCGATCATAAAGAGCTGTATGATCCAATTTTAAGTTTTCAATTGTCGAATGATTTCCAGGTTAAACGCTTACTTAAAAAGTATTTACCGGAAGATCAAAATTCGGTGGGTTATGCCACGCTACTTGAGTGGAATAACATTATGTTTGAACCGACCGACACGGTACTTGAATCAACGAAGTCGATAGTGCGAGTAGGCGCAGTGCAATGGCAAATGCGCAGTGTTGAGTCGGTTGAAGAAATGCTCACGCAGGTCGAATATTTTGTAGACACAGTGTCTGATTACAAAAGTGATTTTATTCTTTTTCCGGAGTTTTTTAATGCGCCACTAATGGGGCTTACAGAGCAAAGAAATCAGACCGAGGCTATTCGTTATTTAGCCGAATACACGGAGACTTTTCGTGATGCGATGTCGCGTATGGCGATTGAGTATAATGCGAATATTATCACCGGCTCAATGCCGCTTGCTGAAGGCGATAAAATCTATAATGTCAGTTATTTATGCCATCGCAGTGGTAAAATTGACGAACAACGTAAAATTCATATCACGCCTCATGAACAAAATGACTGGGTGATTCAAGGTGGTGACAAAATTGCGGTATTTGATACTGATGCTGGACGCGTGGGTATTCAAATTTGTTACGATGTTGAATTTCCTGAATTGTCACGTATTTTAGCAAAACAAGGTCTCGATATTCTGTTTGTGCCATTTTGGACCGACACCAAAAATAGTTATTTACGAGTACGCCACTGCGCGCAGGCGCGGGCCATTGAAAACGAATGCTACGTGGTTATTGCCGGATCGGTAGGTAACTTACCAGAAGTTGAAAGTCTTGATGTGCAGTATTCACAATCAGCGGTATTAACACCGTCTGATTTTTCGTTCCCTCATGATGCTACGCTTAATGAAGCAACCCCCAATACTGAAATGCTGTTATTTAGTGATTTAGATATGGATAAATTAAAAGTTCTGCACAGTGAAGGCACGGTGCGTAACTTAAAAGATCGTCGTGAAGATCTGTACGATGTAATATTGAAAAAGAGAGAAAATTAATGGCGTGGATTTATTTAATTATTGCAGGCTTGCTGGAAATTGGCTGGCCTGTAGGATTAAAAATGTCGCAAGAGGGTGAAAATCGCTGGTTAGGTATTGGCATTGCAGTGGCGTTTATGGTCGCCAGTGGTTTTATGTTATGGCTGGCACAGCGTGATATTTCGATGGGGACTTCCTACGCTGTGTGGACAGGTATTGGCGCGGCAGGAACATTTTTAGTAGGGATACTATTTTATAATGATGCAGCAACATTCGGCCGTATTGCCGGTGTATTAATGATTATTAGCGGCGTTATCACATTGAAAATCAGCCATTAATTCAGTGAATTAAAAAATCGAAAGGCGGCCACGTTGCAGTGAGCCGCCTTTGTTGTTTATATCGAAGGTAACATGACTAATACTGCGGCTATAGCAATTAACACCAGCCCTGCGGTATCTTGACGTTTTAAAGGCTGCTTGAGCCATAAAACTGAGATCAAGATTGTAAAAAATACTTCTACTTGCCCTAAGGTTTTGACATAGGCAACATGCTGTAAACTCATCGCACTAAACCAACCAATCGAGCCTATGCAGCTAAAAAAACTCACCGCACTGGTGGTTTTTTTATGGTTCCACATAGCGCGAAATGTTGAGCGTTCCCTTACTGTAATATAACCACATAGCATGATAGTTTGCAGGCTGATAATAAGCAGTAAAACCCATGCTGCGGAATAAGGAAACGACAGACCTGAGTTTAGGCTTGCTTCGCGTATCCATGATGAGGAAAGTGCAAATGCTGTCCCACAGGCCAAGCCTAGTAAGGCTGTTTTTAAGCTAAAGTGCTTAATGTTAGCAATTCCACTTAATAGTAATACTGCAATTGAGCCAATAAACACGCCAAGCCAGCCTAATAAAGATAGCGTCGCGCCAAAAAATAATACTCCTAGTATAGCCGCAACGAGAGCTTCACTTTTTGCAAGACCAGCACCAACAGCAAAGTTATTCATTTTAAATAACGTCACCATTAATCCTGTTGCAATAATTTGCACTATGCTCGCGCCGACAATGTAGCTAATAAAAGCTAGGTTGAAGGTGGGCAAGGGAGCATCTTGATAGAGATATAATGAAATGAGGTATGCCAAAGCAAGTGGGCTTGCAAGTATAAAGCGCGCTAAGGTGACGCCTGCAACACTCACATGCGCACTTAGTTTACTTTGTAAAGCGTTGCGCCACGACTGCATAAAAGCGGCTAAAATAGTTAAAAAGATCCAAGTCATAATGAAAAAACAGCAATTCACAGAGGCGGATAAGTTACCAGTGCCAGGGCTCTAAAGCGAACTAAGATTCCATAAAATGAAAATATCTTTGCTGCGACAATATGCCACAGCTGCAAATCCAACTTTTTGGGCTATAGTTATCGCGATGTTATTGTTAGTCGCAATGCCTTGTATTTATTTCATATAAGTCATTGCGGCTTTTTTATTACTCAAGTCAATTACGCGATCAGTTTAGCTGTGCTAAGTTAATGAAAACTATGATTAGGAGTAACGATGACGATATTACTTATTTGCGCACTACTTGCTGTACTGATGCCTTACTTTGCCAAGGCCCCCGTGGCATTTGCAATGAACAAGCTCGATGGCTACGATAATAAGCAGCCAAGAGAGCAACAGTCTAAGCTCACCGGATTTGGCGCAAGGGCGCTGGCGGCACATCAAAATTGTTTTGAATCATTGGCCGTGTTTGCTGTAGCGTTAGCCACCGTGCTGGGCACCAATAATGTTCACCAAGTTACTGAGCTATTAGCCATTACTCATATTATTGCCCGCGTTCTATATTGTGCTTTTTACTATCTAAATTTAGACGTACTGCGTTCTTTATCATGGCTGGTTGGTTTAGCTGCTGCAGTCGCTATGATTGTTGTGTGCTTGTAATACCAATCGTGTTAAGTTACTGACCATTTATAGCGACAGATAAATACAGTGATAACAAGGCGTAAATTTTGACATGTAGTTGTTCTACTTGAAAAAATTATAACGCAGTTAGCGCTTTATTTAGCTCGCTAGAATGGTTAAATATTTAAGTCGATTGGTATAAGCTTTGTTTTTTAAAACGCTAAAGCAAGCGGCTTCAATAAGGCGCTTGCTTTAGGGTCTTGGTTGTTAAAATTTACTTAGCCGCAACAGTCACCTTTTCAATCAGTTCTTCTGATTTGTAATTACTGTCAATTGCAAAGTCTAACTGTACCAATACATCTTTAAAGCCTGAATTTGAAGGCTTATATTGCCATTGCATTAGCGCTTTTTTTGCCTCTTTATCGAATACTCTTTCAGGTTTGGCATTCACAACCGACACATTTTGTGTCTTTCCGGCTGGGCTAATATCGTATTTTAATACTACTGAACCGCTTATACCTTGTTCAGCTGCCTGTATCGGGTAAAGAGGCTCAATACGCATGATGGGTGAAATAGCTTGCACCTTACTTATTGCTTCTGGTTGTTTTGCGATAGCAAAGCTGCTGATCATACCCGCTGCAAAAATAAGTAAAGCGCCTTTGGCAATCATTGAGCTATTGCCGGTGTGTTTGATTTGATTGAGTCGTTGTAACATCGTGTTTTTATCTCCATAGTGTGAGTAAGCTATTAACCCTGCACGGCTATTTGCTGCACAGTTGATCAGAGCTTTACTGTATAAAATGCGTTGTTGAGTAGTTTTATTGGTCAGTACTTTTTCGTCGCACGACAGCTCTTGCAAGCGTCTAAAGTTCATGTAGCCAAGCCAAGCCAGTGGATTAAACCAAATCAGCAATGTGGCCATTAATGCCAGCGCATTAAATAAATTATCGGCGCGTTTTATATGTACTTTTTCATGTTCAATGATCAGCGTTAACGCATTGCTATCAATGTGTTGTGTATAGGCGGTTGGTAGGACTAGCTGATTACTGAATAGCCCTATAACCATTGGTGTACTAACGGCGCTACTTTGTAATAGTTGCATGTCGGGATGTGCGTCAATCAGCACTTTATCATCAAGATTGGTTAATCGTAATTGGTTGATAAACCGCAGGTGTACCACGATGGCAGTTAACGCCAGTATGCTAAATATAGCGCTATAAACTAGTACCCAACTAATACTAATCGTTGTTGAAAAACCTTGCTTGGGGCTGATCAGCATAGTGCTAATGACGTTGTTTGGCAGCGGCTTAAAATGCTCTGGCATATTTGCTAGCAGTAATGTGATTGGTAACATTAGCCATAACTTATAGACAAAGTTAGCATTGAGCCATTTTAGTGAATAGCGTTCTAAAACCAGCAAACTGAGTATCAGTAAGCTGATTAATAGTTGCTGCTCAAGAAGCCAGTTAAAGGTGTTTTCTAACATATTAAACCCTTACTTTTGCTGTTTTTCCCAGTCATCAATCACCTTTTTAAGTTCGTTGATGTCTTGTTGAGAAAGTTGCTCAGATTTAGCAAAACCGCTGACTAACGGCGCGATACGGCCACTAAAAAAACGCTCAATAAAATTTTGACTTTCTTTTAGCGTGTATTCAGCGCGTTCCATGCAAGGAGTGTAAATATACTGGCGGCCATCTTTTTCAAAGCTGAGTGCGCCTTTTTTTACTAACCGACCGAGTAAGGTTTTAATGGTTTTTTCGTGCCATTGTTTATCATCGCTTAAACGCTCGATAATTTGGCTTGCTGTAGCAGGGTAGTTCAGCCAAAGTGCATCGAGCACTTCAAATTCTGCTTTTGATAATTCAATCATATATATTGCCTACAGGTGTAATCTTTAACTTAAGATTACACCTGTAATCAAACTTTGCAACTATTTTATATAAAAATAATTAGTTTTTTAAAATGTCAGATTTATTTATTTTACGATAGGTATTTTCTGGCAGGCTTAGGGTGGCCAAATTAAGCTCGGCAATTTGTTCTCGGTAAAGATCAATCACTTTATAGCCACAGTAATGGGCCATTTTTCGGATTTGGCGATTCAGCCCTTGCTTTAAAATAATACTAAATTGGCAGTCGGCTACTTTCTCCACGGTGCATGGCAGTGTGATATGTTTATCAACAGGCACACCATTTGCCATTTTTTGGCTAAAGCCATCATTAAGCGGTTTATCAACAGTGACTAAATAACGTTTTGGCTGGTGGAAGTCAGGATGGATCAGCTGATTACAAAATTCACCATCATTAGTCAGTATTAACAGACCACGAGAATCTTTATCTAGCCTGCCAATGGGGTATACGCGGGTGTTTGTTGGTAGATGGTGAATTAAGCTGCTAGGGTCATGTTGATTGAGTTTACAATCAATTCCTACCGGTTTGTGATAGGCATAATAAACGCGCGTTGCTTTACCTTGTACGCGCGTGTTATTGACGCGTATATCGTCGTTATCATCAACGTGATCAATATGATTGGCTGGGCGGTTATTTACGCTCACCACACCTTCATCAATCAGCCGCGAGGCTTGTTTACGAGAACAAACGCCAGCATGGGCAAGGTATTTAGCTAGACGAGTTTTCTCGCTCATAAATTAAGTCGCTTCGGTTTAAATTGATCAAAGTATATCAAAGCAACGTACAGATAACTTAATCCACTGTAAAAAGGGTTTCACCATGGCGATAAAATTATCAGAACTTAAAAACCATCAGCCTTTGCAAAAAGTTATTGTTCACTCATTGGAAATGGCTTTATACCAAGTGTCGGTGATGATCAACAATGTTGAGTATTATGTAACGGATGAGCAGGGGGAGTTTATTCGTGGCTTAAGCCCATTGCATATTCAAAAACGACTCGACCACCTTAGTTATGCGCAAATGGTATTGCGTCATACCAGCGCATACGATGAAATGTGTGGCCAGAGTGAAAAAGTGGGCAGTAATATGCTTGAGGTGCCTTACGGTAAAAATCATTTATATTAACTTGTTAGTCATTTAAACTGACCTTTTAACTTGGTAAAAAGCGACCATGTATCAGTTTGAAAATGATGATTCACAGGTATTAGAACAGTTATTGCGTGAGCAAATAGTTGCTTATAATCAAGCTCACTTTGATGCACAAAGACTGCCATTGGGGTGTAAATTTGTTGATGAAAATCAGCAAGTGGTGGCGGCTGTAGCTGCTCAATTATTTGGTAACTGGTTACAAATAAATTGGCTTTGGTGTGATGAAAAAGCACGCGGTCAAGGCCTAGCTAGTAAGTTACTTAGCGCGATCGAATTAAAGGGTAAGCAGTTAGGTGCGCTGCAAGTTCAGCTTGATACTTTAGATTTTCAAGCTAAACCATTTTATGAACATCGTGGTTATGAAGTTAAATATCAACTCGATAATTATCCTCGCTCTGGCACCCGCTACTTTATGGAAAAATCACTTAGTTAGCTGTTAATGGTTCGCCATCAAAAGTAATGCCCAAGAAGGGGGTTACTTCTGGTGCTAACATAAATGTGCGAATGTTCATGTGATCGTGCTCATTAGGATTGCCAAGTACATCATCACGATAAAACGCGCCAAAGCAATCTAGAGTATTTTGTTTACTTAGTTGGTTTAGTTTAGCAAAAGCAAAAATTTTACATGAGCCATTATTTTCACCAACGGCACTTTTTAAGCCGTGGTTATTGAATGCGCAGGCTGTAAAAGTATAGTTTGCTTCAATCACTGCCATCGTATCGGCAAATGCAATGGTGTGTGGCTCATTAGCCAGACGGCTTAAAAAATCGTTGAGTGTCATAGTCATCCTTATTTAGCTAACTCTAGCTGATTAGTTTGTTGATTAATATTAAATTTAAACAACTGTAAAAAATTCATGCCGAGTAATCCATACCCACTATGGTTATCAATTACTAACACTTCAAAGTTTTCAATATATTGCTGGCCAATTAAAATTGAATCAAGTTGGTAACGTTTTGCGATTACTTGGCCGTTGGCGGTATTGATGCTTAAGCTATCAATATAGTCGGGTATTGGCCGTAATGCTTGAAATACGTTATTTGGTAATACGGTAAAGCTTGCCCCGGTATCTATCATTAGTTGGGTGTTGAGCGCATCGTTGATTTGCATATCTAATAAATAGTGTGCGCCGTATGGACGTAATGGCACCAGATCAATACCGCTTTGCGCTTGTGCTATGCGTGTTTGTAATTCAGCAACTTTCGCTTGTAATGGATGCTCCAAAGGAAAGCGATCTAATGTTGCTTGCGCGCTTAGCAGGTCACCGAGATGGTAATACGCATTAGCTAGTGCGAATAAGTAATTAGGATTTTCGTTATCATAATCAAGCCACACTAAGGTTTGATTAATGGTTTTTTGCCACGCGTGCTGCTCTGTAAGCGTTTTTATTTGTGCCATGGTCAATTGTATTAAACGCATATTAATGGCTGCTTGCTGGCTTTCATTGGCAAGTGATTGCAATGATAATAACGCAACAATAGCTTGGTGTAGCTGCTGGTTTTTCACTAAACGTTCGGCATCAAGCTGTAACATATTTATATCGTATGGATAGCTATTTAAAAATAATTGCAAAAAAGTCTCAGCAACTGTGAGCTCATTATTTTTTAACCAGTTATCGAGTTTATCTAACCATAAAAAGTAAAGTTGTTCAGCTTGTAATGGCTGGCTTGTAGTTAATGCTTGGTAGCTGGCTAAGGCAGCCGTAAACTGTCGCTGATTAAATTGCTGTAGAGCTTGCTGATAGAGTGATTGCTGATTGTTTTCAACGATAACTGATGGCGACAATTTAACGGCTGCTTGTGGGGCTGTTGCTTGCTGTTGTGGCCACAATAAATAGCCATTAAGTGCCACTGATAGCAGTAGCAGCAGCGTGATAAATTTAGTAACAGCAGTCCCTTTCATTGCTCGCTCCTAGAATATTATGGCTGGCTTAAAAAGTGTTTAAGCGCTTGAATATCAGTTATTTCAATATCGGCTAAGCCTTTGTAGGCATATTTAGCTGGTTGGTCATTTAACCAAAGTGACTGACAACCCGCATTATGCGCACCTTGTACATCGGTGTCTAAACTATCACCAATGTGCAAAATGTGCTGGGTTGGGACGCCAAGCGCGGCGGCGGCCTGTTCAAACATCGTGGTATGAGGTTTAGCTTTACCGTGAATACCTGCTTGTAAAACCAGTTCAAATACACCATTTAAGTTAAAACGTTCAATTTCTACATTACCATTGGTAATAGCAATTAAGCGATAGCGTTTACTCAGTTGTGAAAGTAAATCGAGCACTTTATCATCCACTACAATTTGGCTGCGGGCATCAGCAAATGCTTGATAAGCATTATTAGCATGGTGTTCGAGCTCTGCGTTTTGATAACCGAGCTTTGCCAGTGCTGTACGCAGAGTGCTTTTGCGCCACTGCGTAACATTGTCGACTAACTCGGGGTTATCAAGTAGCGCCTGCTCACGGCACTGTTGCCAATAGTCTTTACCTTGTGCTTGCCAGTTTGGCAATGCATTTAGATAATTTATCTGTGCTTGTACGGCTGCTGTAATTATCGGATGGTTATTGTATAAGGTGTCGTCTAAGTCAAAACTCAATACGGTAAAAGGTGAAATGGCACGATTAAAGCGGATCATATAAGCTCCTTGCTAGTCGGTATTTGAACGTTTTTTAGCGCGAGGGTGCGTGTTGTCATACACTTTAGCTAAATGCTGAAAATCTAAATGGGTATACACTTGGGTGGCCGATAAACTGCTGTGACCCAATAACTCTTGTACTGCTCGCAAGTCACCCGATGATTCTAAAATATGTGATGCAAATGAATGGCGTAATTTATGTGGGTGTACTTGGCTGCTAATACCTTGTTTTATTCCCCACTCTTGCATGCGAAGTCGAACGTGACGTGCTGAAATACGGCACTTTTTGCTACTGACAAATACTGCAATTTCTTCTGGATGAGCAAATTGAGGGCGTAGTTTAAGCCATTTATTTAATGATTCTAGCGCTTTGCCTCCCACTGGTAACAGGCGTTCTTTGTTGCCCTTACCGCGGACTAATATTTCCCCCGCACTGCGATTTATATCTTGTATATTGGCACCAACTAACTCACTAATTCGTAAGCCAGACGAATACATCAGCTCCATCATCGCCTGATCGCGAACTGCAAGAGGATCATCATCGTGAATATCAAGTAACCGTGCCATTTGGTCTACATCAAGGTTTTTAGGCAGGGGTTTGGCAAACTTGGGGCCTTTGATTGCTTCTGCCGGATTATGATAATGGTTTTGTTGACTGTTATCTTTGGTCTTTAAAAACTTATACAAACTGCGAATGCAGCTGAGCTTTAAACTAATCGTACGGCCACTTAGTTGCTTGCTTCTAAGCTGCATGCTGTAACGGCGTATATGCTCACCCTGTACGCTTGACCAATCATTACACAGTTTGCTGAAATACAATGCAGCGAAGTTAAGTTGGCTGGTGTACTGGCTGATAGTGTGTGGTGAGTATTGTCTTTCGAAGCGCAGATAATCACTAAATAATAGGATTGGCGTGCGCCACTTATCGCTTAGTTTGTCACATAATTGATCAACATTTGGCGGCTGCTGCTCGCTCATGCCTGCTCTAGTTCCAATTCCAACAGTCTAAGTTGCAGTGAGCGAACAAACTCAAGTACAAATAAACTATCTTTTGCCGGTTCGAAGTGGTTTGCATCATCACTGCCAAAGGCCAAAATAGCGATAGGGTGCTGACTGTTACCAATTAAATAGAGCGCAGTTGATTGTGTAGCAGGGCTGAACAGTAAATCTCGCTCTTGCTGATTTACGCGACCCAGATAAACGCCATTATGCTCTAAGCGGTGTTCAATTAGTTGCGCAAACTTTTTATCATACTTAAGCAAGTGGCATTCATTAATCGCCGGATTAGTACAAATAATATTGCGTAAGTTTATTGCTAAAGTTTTAAAGTCGTAGTTAGTCCAAAGCTGGCGATGACACTCGCTGAACAAGCCATAAATTAGCTCATTTTCTTTTGCGTGCTTAATTAAGCTGTCAATTTTGCTTTTCAACATGGTGTTGTGTTCACGCAATTGACGCTGTTGAATGTGCACTAATGAGGTTGCGCCTTGCGCTTGCTGCAGCTCAAGTTGGGCTAATAGTGCTGGATTTTGAGCTAAAAACAGTGGGTTTTGTTGTAAAAACTCACTCACTTGCTCACTAGTTACTTTGTCGTTTGAGTTACTCATAAAGCGACCTGCCCATCAAATACATGCTCTGCAGGGCCGGTCATTCGCACTGGATGGCCTTCACCTTGCCAGCGAATTTGCAAACTACCGCCCGGTAAATCGACCTGTACTGTAGTGGATAATTTACTTTGAATTTGGCCAATTACCATTGCTGCACATGCGCCTGTACCGCAGGCGAGCGTTTCGTTAACGCCACGTTCCCAAACTCGCAATTTAATATGCTCAGAATTAATCACTTGCATAAAGCCCACGTTAACGCGCTGTGGAAAACGTTCATGATTTTCAAGTAGCGGGCCTAAAGTGCTGACGTCAGCTGTCTCTATATCATCAACTTCAAGTACACAATGTGGGTTACCCATTGATACTGCACCACTAAATACGGTGTGTTCTTCTGCTCGAATAATATAAGTCAGTTCACGCTTAGTCGCTTTGAGTGGAATTTTGCTCGGTTCGAAATTAGGGTGACCCATGTTGACGGTGACTTGGCCATCTTTTTCGATGTATAAGGTTAAATTACCTGATTTGGTAGATACGGTGACTTTATGTTTATTTGTAAGGCCTTTCATCCGTACAAAACGGGCAAAACACCGAGCACCATTGCCGCATTGTTCTACTTCGTTACCGTCAGCATTAAAAATACGATAATGGAAATCAAGATCGGGAGAATAAGGCGCTTCAACCATTAATAGTTGGTCAAAGCCGATGCCGAAATGGCGATCTGCCAGTTTTTTTATTTGGTCTCGTGACAAGAAAACGTTTTGTGTAATGTTATCAATTACAACAAAATCGTTGCCTAGGCCGTGCATTTTGGAAAAATTAACTAACATAGCGCTCTAATTCGGGTTGCTCTGCGCTAATCATGCCACAGAGCAGCCTCGTTACAAAAAGTTTATGGTAAAATTTTCTCGCCTTGCCATAGACTTTCCAGAGTTTCACGCGCGCGGATCAAATGACTCTGCTCGCCATCGACCATGATCTCTGCCACACGTGGCCGTGAGTTATAATTTGAGCTCATGGTAAAGCCGTAGGCACCAGCGCTGCGCTGGGCAAGTAAATCACCTTGTTGTAAGGCTAACAGGCGATCTTTACCTAAAAAATCACCGGTTTCACACACCGGACCGACAATATCAAAGTTGTATGTGGGTGTGTCGTCATTACGAGGCGTTACCGGCACAATTTTTTGCCATGCTTGATATAAAGCAGGGCGCAACATATCGTTCATACCGGCATCAACGATTGCAAAAAACTTATCTTGGTTTTGTTTTATAAACTCAACTTTTGTAACCAAAATACCCGCATTGGCAGCAATCGCACGGCCCGGTTCAAAAATAAGCTCTAAGTGTTGATAATCAGTTAAACGATCGGTGATATGTGCCACATATTCACTTGGATGCGGTGGCGCTTCGCCATTGTATGGTACGCCTAAACCGCCGCCAATATCTAAATGGCTGAGTTCAATACCGTTGGCTTTTAAATCGTCAATTAGAGCCAGTACTTTGTCTAGTGCTTCGAGAAATGGTTTGATTTCAGTCAGCTGTGAGCCAATGTGACAATCAACCCCGGTGATTTTTAGGCCAGGCAATGACGCAGCATACTGATAAACACTTGTTGCAGTAAGAATATCTATACCGAATTTATTTTCTTTTAAACCCGTTGAAATATACGGATGGGTTTTCGCATCGATATCAGGGTTTACACGAATTGAAATTGGCGCGACTAAATTAAGTTCACTGGCAACGTGTGAAATACGATCTAGCTCTGAGACAGACTCAACATTAAAACATTTAATCCCGAGCTTGAGTGCGTAGGCAATCTCGTCTGCTGTTTTGGCAACCCCTGAAAAAACCACTTTACTAGCGTCGCCTCCGGCCGCAATGACGCGGGCAAGCTCACCTTTAGAAACAATATCAAAACCTGAGCCCAAGCGTGCCAGCACATTTAAAACAGCAATGTTTGAATTGGCTTTTACAGCATAGCAAACTAAGTTTTTATGATTGGTCGCGGCCTGTGCAAAGGCAAGGTAATGACGCTCAAAGGTTTTGCGAGAATATATATAACAAGGCGTACCGTATTGTGCGGCGAGCTCCTTGACAGCGATGTCTTCAGCATGCAGCTGATTATTTTTATAGTCAAAAAAGTCCATTATTGGTCCTGTTTCGATTCAATTGTTGATGACTGTGTTTGCGTAACTGGAGTTGTTACTTGTTGTGGTTTATTTGGCTCGGCTTTATCTTCTGGCAAATATAGTGGCCCGCTTTGTCCGCAGCCAGCTAAAGTGATGAGTAGTACACCAAGTGGGGAAAGTCGTTTTAATTGTTTAAGATGCATCTCTTTCATTAGATTAATCGTGTTGCTGGCTTTATAATCGCAGATTAACAGAATATCTAAAAAATGCAGCTATTCGCGGATGAATTTATTCCTGTTACACTAGCTGCATGCAATTCGTACCGAATATCTGGCTAAATGCCCGTAAAAGGAAACAATAATGACTGATCATGAATACCACCAATTAGCCGAAGCTCTTATGTTTACCATTGAAGAACAAGTGGATGACTGTGAAGCTGACTTAGACTATGAATCTGCACAAGGTATTTTGGAGATTATTTTTGCTGATCGCAGTAAAATTGTGATTAATAAGCAAGCTCCTTTGCATCAAGTATGGGTTGCGACTAAGTTTAATGGTCACCATTTTGAATTGCGTGGCGATAAGTGGATTGATAATCGCTCGGGCGCAGAATTTTGGCAGTTTATGAATGAAGCAACAACGCGTCAAGCTGGCCAAACGGTAGAATGGCAATCAGCACTATGAGTTTAGAGTTTGTAGAATACGCGGCAAAAGGCCAGCATCAAGCAACGATTATTTGGTTACATGGTTTAGGCGATTCAGGCGATGGATTTTTACCTGTCGCATCGCAACTTGCATTGCCTGATGAATTAGGTGTGCGGTTTGTGTTCCCGCATGCTCCGGTACAACCGGTCACCATAAATGGTGGTATGGCAATGCGTTCTTGGTATGATATTAAATCTATGGATCTAGACAAGCGCGCTGATGAAACTGGAGTACGCGAATCAGCGGCGAAGGTTGAGCAGTTGATTGAGCAAGAGCTTGGTAAAGGTATTCCTGCAGATAAAATAATATTGGCTGGTTTTTCTCAAGGTGGCGTTATTGCGCTACATTTAGCACCGCGTTTAACTCAGAAACTGGCAGGTGTAATGGCGCTTTCGACTTATATGTGCGTGCCAGATAAGTTAACGGCTGAAGCTAAACATACAGATTTGTCGGTATTTATGGCTCATGGTAGCCAAGATCAAGTAGTACCTTATGATGCAGGTCGTCATGCGTTTGACATACTTACAACGCATAACATGGATGTAAGTTGGCAAGATTACCCAATGGGCCATCAGCTCTGCGGGGAAGAACTAATGGCTATTCGCCACTGGTTGATCGCGCGCTTAAGTTAAATAGTGTTGAGTAGCCGAGGCTAAAATGAAACAAAAAATAGTGATCACTGCAAGTATGAGTCGAGAGGCTGCACCTATTGCGCCTGAGGTAACCTATCAATGGCATTGGCAGCGCATTGTTACCGTTACGCTACTGATGATATTTGCGTTAGTTATTTTTACTTATAGCCTGTTGAGCTCCGTAAATGCTGAGCAAAATGATCAACAACAACCCCTTGATAGCCCCGAGTCTGTTGCACAGACAAGCGAAGAAGACGCGCCTTTAGCATCTTCAACAACGGTAGCAGACAATACAGAGTTTGAGGTAGTCAGCGAAGCGTCGACACTCACTGATATTAATGCTGATGATGGTAATGATGCTAGTGTAGTGGATGATAAAAGTGAATCGCTAGAAATGGCGATGATAACTGATAGCCCAGAACAGCAAATTGTTGATAGTAATCAGCCCGAACAAAGCCAAGCACTTGCAGCTAATACTATTGTTGCTACAAATACCAATAATGAGCCAGTAGAAAGTGACGTTAGTGCGGAGCAACCAGATAGTTTTGCTACATCCGCACATATTGCCAGCGTTGCTCTTGGTGCAAAAATTGATACCGACAAAGTAAGCCGCGCAGTATTGACCCGTGAAGTGGTTGATCGTGAGCCCGTTAATGTTTTTAAAGCGGATGTGCGTTTAAATGAATTTACTGAAACAATGGCATTTTTTAGTGAGCTTAAAAATATGCAAGGGCAGACGGTCAAGCATGTTTGGCGCTATGAAAATGAAGTGCTAGCTAGTATTGAGCTTGGTGTAACGTCTCCTCGGTATCGCACTTACTCTAATAAAACTATTTTACCTGAACAAGTTGGCAACTGGCGTGTTGATGTTGTTGACGAACAGGGCCATTTATTGGCACAAAAAGAATTTCGCATTTTAGCTGAGTAAGTGTTTATTCACCTTTAGGCTCAGCAAAGAAAATTAATTGGACTCCTTTTATGACTGAAAACGTGACAAAAAAACCTCAACTTATTCGTATCGCTACGCGTAAAAGTGCATTAGCACTGTGGCAGGCTGAATTTGTAAAGGCACAGCTAGAGCATTTCCATGCCGGCATTACTGTTGAGCTAGTACCAATGTCGACACAAGGAGATATTATTCTTGATACACCACTTGCAAAAATCGGTGGCAAAGGACTATTTGTTAAAGAGCTTGAGCAGGCCATGTTAGATGGCCGTGCAGATATCGCTGTGCATTCAATGAAAGATGTACCTGTTGATTTTCCTGAAGGGTTAGCACTGCATACAATTTGTGAACGTGAAGATCCACGCGATGCATTTGTGTCAAATACCTTTGCCAACATTGCACAGCTACCACAAGGTGCTATTGTTGGTACATCGAGTTTGCGTCGTCAGTGTCAAATTCGTGAACTGCGTCCTGATTTAGAAATTCGTGATTTACGCGGTAACGTCAATACTCGCCTAGCTAAGCTTGATGATGGCCAATATGATGCGATTATTTTAGCTGCTGCTGGATTAATTCGTTTACAGATGCATGACCGTATTAAAGCATTTATTGAACCAGAAGAATCGTTACCAGCGAATGGTCAGGGCGCTGTAGGTATTGAATGCCGTATTGATGACGAGGTTACCCAAGCGTTACTTGCACCACTTGAGCATAACGAGACACGTATTCGTGTTAATGCCGAACGTGCAATGAATCGCCGTTTAGAAGGTGGTTGCCAAGTACCAATTGGCGCTTATGCTTTAGTTGATGGCGAGCAAGTACATTTACGTGGTTTAGTGGGCGCAATTGATGGCAGCGAAATTTTACGCGCTGAGATCAGTGGTAAAGCAATTGATGCTGAACAGCTTGGTGTGCAACTGGCTGAACAGTTACTTGCTTTAGGCGCAGATAAAATTTTAGCTGAAGTATATAGAGACGCATAAATGTCACAGATCCTGATAACTCGCCCACATGGAAAAGGCGCCGACCTTGCAGAGCAACTGTCGCAAGGGGGTTATCAGGCGACTTTATTTCCGGTTTTGAAAATTGATTACTTAACCCCAGATAATACTCAACTGACCCCTTTACTGAATGCAGATAAAATTATTTTTATCTCCCAAGATGCTGTCAAAGCATTGTTGGCACTTAAACCCGATATCAATACTAAAGCGCAATTTTATGCCGTAGGTGAACAAACGGCAGAAGCCATTTGGCAGGCATTTGGCGTACGAGCAGCCGTGCCTAAACTGCATGATTCTGAAGGATTACTGGCTTTAAAATCATTACAGCAAGTTGATGGTCTAAATATAGTGTTGGTCAAAGGTAAAGATGGCCGAGCAACGATTGCAAAAAACTTAAAGCAACGTGGGGCATTTTTAAATAATTTAGTGGTTTATCAACGAGGCCCTGTAGAAGGTAATGCAACTGACTGGCTAGACCACTGGCAAAGCCTTGATGTTAAAGGTATAGTCATAACAAGTAATGCGGCAGTTGATGCGATTTTTCGGGAACTGGGCGCAAAACAATTAGAGTGGATCAGACAGTGCCAGTTTTATGTTGCCAGTGCTCGCATTAGTGAATACCTTGCGGCGCAACAGATTGACTCGGCAAATATACACATTGCTGCAGGTGCAAGCGATAGCGCTATGTTTACTTGTATTAGCGAAGGTAACATTATGAGTGAAGATACAAAGCCAACATCACAGCTTGCTGACCCTAAAGCAACGCCAAGCAGTTCAACCAAGGCGAGTGCTAAGGTTGCAGACTCTCCTTCGGCAACAAAAAAAGACTTTGCTATGAAACAAGAAACGAACCAAAACAACAAACAAAAAATAAGTAAAACTGGCAGCTTAGCATTACTTATCTCGTTGATTGTGGCCTCTGGTGTTGGTTTTCAGTTTTACCAAAAACTTCATACACAACAGCAAGCAAATCTGTTAGTTAATCAGTTATCAGCTGACAACCAATTACTCAGTAAAGAGCTGCAAGCAGTGAAAGTTGCGCAGCAAACCTTGCAACAAGCGCTGTTTAATAGTGAGCAAAAAGTTGCTGCTAGCTTAGCTGAAAATGCAGATAACACGGCAAAACAATTAGCAGCCGCCTTGCAGCGTGCAGAGCAACAAACATATAGTCTTAATCCACAAGAGGTGACTAGTTTGCAGCGTATGGCTGAGTTTAAACTGTGGGCTGAGCATGATTATAATGGAGCGGCGGCAGTATTAACTCGATTAGATACGTTATTAGCAGAGCATCCAGGAACTGGCGCTATTCGCCAAGCAATATATCAAGATTTGCAAGCGCTTAGCACTGTTGAGCCGGTTGCAATAGAAGCAATTTATTTAAAGCTGCACGGTGTACTTGGGCAAGTAGATAAGCTCGTTTTCAATGCGGTGGCATTACCACAAGAAGTAGATCAAAAAGAGCAACATGTATTGAGCGAAAACGTTAGTGATTGGCAGCAAAATTTAGCTAATTCGTGGCAGCAATTTAAAGATAACTTTATTAAAATTCGCCAACGTGAAGATATCGCTATTGAACCTTTATTGACAGAGTACGAGCGTCATTTGATCCAACAGCGATTAAGTTTATATTTATCGCAAGCTCAAGATGCGCTTTTGACTAAACAAGCCAGTATTTATTTTACTGCTCTGAGTCAAGCCGAAGTATTAGTAAAAGATTATTTCCAACATGATGAAGCACTAACTAAAAGTACGCTTAAAGCGCTGCAGGAGTTGAGCAAAGAGCAGTTAAACTTTAGTCCAGCTATCACTTTGCAAAGTACTGAGCAGATCAAGGAGTGGGCAAAATGATCCGCTTAATATTGGTTATTATAGCAGTTGCTGTATTACTTGCTTTATCGCCTATGTTAATAGGTGAAGTGGGTTATGTATTAATTTCGTTTAATCAAACTACTATTGAAGGGTCTATCGTCGCTTTTTGCGCGACCATTTTGGTTATCGCGCTGGGTTTGTATTTAACTTATAAGCTTATTCGTTATATTTTGTCTTTATACAGCAATACTCGCCATCGTTTTTTTGCCCGCAGTGAAGAGCGTAAACAAGCGGCGATTGAGCAAGGTGTATGGAGCTTAATTAATGGTGATAGCGAGCAGCTAGAACTGGCATTGGGAAACAATAGCGTGGCTGATAATTGGCAAGATGTGCGCTATGCGTTACTAGCTAAAGCGGCTTTACAAAATAATAACACAAGCAAAGCGATTGGATTACTTGAGAAAATATCGCCAGCAAACCAACTAAAAGCGGCTAAACTCTGGTTAGCCAGTGGTGATTGCAGCACAGTAAGCAGTGAATTAAAAGCGTTAGCGGAAGCTAAAAAAGCCACCGCGCTGGAGCTGAAATTGTATGCCGAAGTACTTGTGCAACAGCAAAAATGGACTGCGCTTGAGCAGTTTATGCCGCGTTTACTAAGTAAAAAAGCGTTAACAGATAGCCAATGGTCGATATTATTAACCACCTACTTTATGGCACAGCCAGAATCGCAATTAACCGATAAGTATCAGCAACTATCTAAAAACGTAAAAGTAAAAGCGCATAGCTGTTACTTAGCTGCGATGGCAAAAGCTGGGCGTTTAAATGAGATTGAATTAAGTTTACTTAAAATGCTGAAAAAACCAGAGCAGCATATTGAGCTTGCACATATATTAAAAGTGTCCGCCCCTGGAGACGCATTAAAGTTACAGGCGAGTTTACAAGATACTTTAAAAAAAGAGCCGGATAATCAAGCATTGTTACTGGCACTTGCATGCTTAGCTAATGCTCATGGTGAGTATGAGCTTGCTGCTCGGGTGTTCGATAAAGCGTTAAACACAGAGAACAGCAAAGAATATTTAGTACAAGCACAGCTTAGTTATAGTAAAAGCGCACAACCACAAAAAGCACTCGACCTTTATTTGTAATTACAGTTAGTTGAGGCCTGAATAGGAGCGCCAGAGCATTGCAAAATATATTTACTCTGACGTTTGGTTTAACTTTTGCTTATTTTATTACTGGGTTTTTCAGTAATTCGCTGCTCGCTATTGATGGTTATGCAGTGGCTTCGTGGCCACCATCAGGCATTGCCCTTGCAGGGTTTTTATTGTGCGGGCGACGCGCCTTAGTTGGGGTTTTGCTCGGTGCTTTACTCACCAATATGATTCATCTCGATCGTGTTGCTGATATTCTGCATTGGCAGGTTTTCTTACAAGCTTTAGCTGTCTCTTTTGCAGCCGTTTTGCAGGCCTGGGTAGGCTGCTATTGCATCGTTAAAATAATTAAAGCTCCGCTAGATTTATCCTCTTTAAAACACAGTGTACAAAGCTTGATCATTGCAGGGCCTGCTTGCTGTGTGATTGCTGCAGCGATAGGCACTAGCTTATTGGTGTCCAATAATATAATACCGGTACATACCGCTTTTGATAACTTTGTGGCGTGGTGGATTGGCGACAGTATTGGGGTGTTAATTTTTACACCGTTAATATTGGCGGCTTTTAATTACGAGCAGATGCGTCATCGCTTACAAGTAATTTTACCTGCAACCCTAATTTATATTGTTATAAGTGTTAGCTTTTATGCTGCAGCAAGTGTGAAAAAAGACAAAGATATTCAAAAGCAAGAAGCAAAAGTAGCTGAAGTTCGGTTGGAAATAAATCATAAATTAGATGAGGTATCGGCGCATTTAGCTCTGCTTTCTACTTTTTTTGCCAGTAGTGATGAAGTTAGTTACGCTGAATTTAAGCGTTTTACTACAACTCAACTTAATTACAGCAATGAAGTACTTGCCCTAGAATGGGTGCCAAATGTACCGTTATCAACGGTTGCTCAATACCAACAACAAATTCGTCTAGAAGGCTTTAATGAGTTTTATATAAAAGAGCAATCACCCCAGCAACAGTGGCAGAGTGTGACTAAACGGGACAGTTATTACCCTGTACAGTATGTACATCCGATGCTGGGTAATGAAGAGGTATTAGGTTTTGATTTAGCCTCAAATGCGCAAATCCGTAATGTGATGATGATGTCAAAAGCATTAAATGAGTTGATTATCAGCGAGCCGATGAAGCTTGTACAAAGTAACAATGATGATACTGGGGTGTTGTTTTTCTTTCCGGTTTTTGGTGACTTAGAGATGCAAGGTGATTTTAGGGGCTTTGTGGTTGGCGTTATTAACTTAGCGCGCTTGGCTGATACTTTGCAGATTAATCATCGTAGTCAAATAAGTATGCACTTCTACGATGTGACTGATGCGCAGCAGCGACAACTAATCTACCGCGCATCTCGCACCGATAGTGAACTGCTGAGTGAATACCAGTTAGTTATCGGGCAGCGAATTTGGCAAGTTCAGCTATTTGAACCAACAACACAAACGTCATGGATAATGTATTGGTTTGCACAAATATTAGGGATGTTATTTGTTTGGTTACTGATCACTTTTTTAATCTCAGTGACCGGCACCAATATTCAGGTGCGCGAGCAAGTTGCTCAACAAACACGAGTGTTGCGTCAAGAAAAACAAAAAGCAGATGAAGCAAGTCAAATCAAAAGCCAGTTTTTAGCGAATATGAGTCACGAAGTACGTACTCCGATCAATGGCATTAAAGGTCTGCATTATTTAGCGTTGCAACAGCAAGATTGGCAACAAGCCCGCCATTATATTGAACAAGCTGATGGTGCACTGAGTGTGTTGCTGCGAGTATTAAATGATGTACTCGATTTCTCTAAAATGGAAGCTGGCAAACTCGATTTAATACAAGAGCCTATTGCGTTAAATCAGCTTATTGATGAATTAGTTAATTTGGTGAAATTTGACGTTGATATAAAGTCGCTGAAATTAATATTAGAACTCGATAACAACGCGGATCTTCAGCTAGATAGCGACCCAATACGTTTAAAGCAAGTCTTGTTGAATTTATTAAATAATGCGATTAAGTTTACCGCTACAGGCACAATCACACTCAAAGTATGGCAGCAGCAAGACGTCACTTACTTTAGTGTCAGTGATACTGGTATTGGTATTAGCCAAGTAGCTCAACAGCAACTTTTTCAACCGTTTGCACAAGCCGATAGCTCTACCTCGCGACAGTTCGGCGGTACAGGTTTGGGGTTAAGTATTTGCAAAAAATTGGTTGAATTGATGGGAGGAAATATTAGTTTAGTAAGCGAGGAAGGACAAGGTTCAACTTTCACTTTTACCTTACCACGTATCTCGCCTCTCGCTAAAGCCGAGCAATTAGAGCCTCTCTTTGCTGAGATTGACACGAGTACTTTATCGCTTGCTGAATTTAAGATCCTATTGGTGGAAGATAATCCGCTAAACCAACATGTTGCTACCGCTATATTAAAAACCAAAGGGTGTATTGCTGATGTTGCCAGTGACGGTTTTGAAGCCATTGAGAAGGTCTCTGAAACCCGTTATGATTTAGTGCTTATGGATATTCAAATGCCTAATATGGATGGTTTGCAAGCCACTAAAGTGATTCGTGATGAGCTATTTATACATCAGCTTCCTATTATTGCTCTGTCAGCAAATGCTCATGATGATGATGTTAAAAAAGCTCTCGCAGCTGGTATGAATGGCTATTTAACAAAACCAATCGATGCCGAAAAGCTATTTAAAACCATATGGCATTATCTACAAAAGAGTAGTGATTAATTTTTAGTACTTTTATCGAGCGGGGCTGACAAATGACCTCAATAATACAAACAAAATCATCTAAACTTGAATTACCGATTTAAGTGCGTATGATCCGCGCAAATTAACTGAACTGAGTGCTAATTATGATCAATAAAAAACTCCCTTTGCTAGATATCCATCGCCATTTAGATGGTAATGTCCGCGCGCAAACTATTCTTGATTTAGGTCGTCAGTTCAATATTAAGCTGCCTGCTGATAATGTTGCAGACTTAATACCGCATGTGCAAGTTATCGATCCTGAGCCTAACTTAATGGCTTTTTTACAAAAGCTTGACTGGGGCGTCACGGTATTGGGTGATTACGATGCGTGTCGGCGTATTGCCATCGAAAATATTGAAGATGCGCAAGCACAAGCTCTTGATTATGTAGAGCTGCGTTTTAGCCCTTACTACATGGCACAAAGCCAAGGCTTACATCCACAAGGTGTTGTTGAAGCTGTAGTTGATGGTATTAAAAGTGCGACTCAAAGTAGCACGGTTAAAGCTAACCTGATTGGTATATTATCACGTACTTATGGTACTAGAGTTTGCCAGCAAGAGTTAGATGCCTTACTCGCGTTTAAAAATGATTTAGTTGCAGTGGACTTAGCTGGTGATGAAATTGGCTTTCCGGGCGAGTTATTTGTCGATCACTTTAAGCAAGTACGTGATGCTTACCTTAGCGCAACGATTCACGCCGGTGAAGCTCTGGGAGCTGCCAGTATTTGGCAAGCAATCAATGAGCTAGGTGCTGAGCGTATTGGCCATGGTGTCAAAGCTATTGAAGATGCCAAGCTAATGGACTACCTACGTGATAAACGCATAGGTATTGAATCGTGCCTAACTAGTAACGTGCAAACCAGCACAGTAGCGAGTTTAGATGTACATCCACTGAAGCGCTTCTTAGATCATGGTATTTTAGCGTGTATTAATACCGATGATCCCGCAGTGGAAGGCATCGAAATTGAACATGAATACATGGTTGCAGGACCTGCTGCAGGACTGACTCAGGCTGATATGGAAAAAGCCCAAGCCAATGCACTTGATATTGCATACTTGAGTGATGCTGAAAAACAGCAACTAAAGCAAGCAGTCGCTGCTCGATAGTTACGATGTACAAGCCATTAAATTATGCGCCTAATGCTCACGTTGGCAGCTTAGGTAGTTATCAAACATGGCTTTAAGAATATCACTACGGCCTATCATGCCTATGACCGTAGTGCCTTCTACAACTGGGTAATTTTTAGGTTTGCCCGTTTTCATTTGCTCGGCAAGTTCCATTATGTTGGTGTCGCCGTTGACGGTTACAACCTCGGTTTGCATCAGTTGTGAAACCTTAACCACACCGTCACAAAAATAACTATTTTGCATTAACGGTTTTAGCAGTTCTTGCTCAGAAATAAAGCCCACTAAACATTTATTATCATCAAACACTGGCGCTCCCAGTAGTTTGAATTTTTGTAGTTCTGCAATTGCTGTGGTCATCTCGGTTTCAGGGGTTATATGCGGTAACTTGCGCTGCATAAAATCTTTTACTTTGGTGTTTAACATTTGGGTCTCTCCCAATTAATGAGTTATACAAAGTATGGTTAAGGATTGGCCGTTTGTGAAATTGTTTATGTTGATTGCGCTGATAGGTAACAACAATTACAGCTAAATTTAATTGTGAGCCAGACCATCAGAGTGAGTTTGGTATTTAGCTTTCACTAACTCCATATAATGCGCTAAGCTTTTTTGTGAATTAGTATCAAATGCCTTGGTGAGTGGAATAATGCTTTGAATACGATCTAAGCGAAACTCTCGGTAGTCACTGCGCAACTGACAATAAGCGATAAGAGTCCACTTTGCGCCCCAATATACCAGTCCTAAAGGGTCGACAATACGCTGAGTTGGTCGTTGATTAACATCTAGATAATGAAATTCAATGCAGGTTTTATTAGTGATGGCTTTACGAAGTATCAAAGTGGTCGTTTGGTGGCTTTTATCGTGATGAAATGCAGAGACTAAATACGGCAGCTCTGCAACGCGTTGCTTTAACCTGTTAGGCAACACTGCATTAATTTTAGTCATTGCAGCTTGGGCATTCGCCGCTAACTGTGGATCAGTCCAAGCGCTCACCATTTTACTACCTAACAACAGTGCTTGTAGCTCCTCAAGAGTAAACATCATCGGTGGTAGATCGTAATCGGTAATTAAATAGCCAGTGCCTGCCTCACCTTCAACGGGCACGCCCGAGCTCTGTAAGTGCTGAATATCGCGATAAATTGTTCGCTGAGATACCTGTAATTTATTGGCAAGTTCGTTTGCAGTGATCGCAAAGCGGCGACTCTTAAGTATGTTTACTAATTGAAATAGCCGCTCTGATTTGTGCATTGGTTATCCTTGTTTTCAAAAATACAGTGTTAGCTTTGTTGGCAAGCTGTTTGGCTAAGCACTTCAAAACGATCCTGCTTTATCGATTCTTTTGCAATGAGAGAAGTGTACTGTTGGCAAATAGCATTATCAAAAAATGTATCACGCAGTTTTTGGGCATCAGCAACCGTAGCAAAATAAATGATACTACTATATTGCTGGGTATCGGCTTGTTTAGCAAGGGAGCGGTAAAGTACGCCTGATTGGTTATCAATATAACGCTGAAAATCATTATTAGCGATGTGGAACTGCGCTAAGTTTGTATCAGTCTTTAGTTTGAAATTTACAACTTCGATTAAATTTGTGGTCATCATAGTTCTCCTTGTTTAAGAAGAGCTAAGTAAATCATAGCGGGCTGTCAGGGAGTGTCAGTAACCAGCTTACGGATAAAAATTAAACTGGTTACTCTGGTTATACTATTTTATAAATGCAAATGCATCGGCGAACATGTTTTCGCGAATTGCACCATGTGCTAGGAAATCATCGCGGACAATACCTATCATGTCAAAACGCCCTGCCATGTAAATATCATATGGGGCAAGCGATACGATATCGTTCATCACCGCTTTATGTACGTAGCCTGTGTGGCCTGTCCAGCTAGCTGTTGGGTTTTCCACTACTGGTATAAAGGTAAAGTTTTCACGGCTATCGGCCCATGTTTGCATTTCAGTATGCGCATACAAGGCTGACTCTTCACGCACACCCCAATAGAACAATACCGGACGCTCACAACCGATTTCACTTAAATGATCAGCCATAGATTTTGCGTATGAAAACCCAGTGCCGCCAGCGAGTAAAATAATTGGGCGTTCGCATTGGAGACGCAACTGTGAAATGCCTAAGCCGGCTTCAATCAACACCTGAGTTTTCTCAGCATGGGCTTGGCGAAGATGCTCTAAAGTTTGCATTGCATATGAATCAACTGCAGATGCGCCAATATGGAGTTCTAGCTCATCAGACTGTGAAGGGCGGCTGGCAATTGAAAACGCGCGCTTGTCTTTTTCGCCAAGCACTACTTGCAAATATTGGCCAGCTTCAAAGGTGACGCTTTCAACAGGTTTTAAAATTACTTTGTGAACAAATTCAGTGAGTGGGCTGATAGCGACAACTTCAGCGTGTAATGTTTGCATGTTTTACCTTAAATTAGCGGATACGCACTTTATTTGAACAATAATAACATATCCGCATAGTGAGTTTATAGCCTCTAAAAGAGCTGTTAAAGAATATCTAAGCTTTGCCAGATTTCATCGACGCGATCTTTAGTCGCTTGATCCATCACAATGGGTTCGCCCCACTCACGAGTGGTTTCGCCGGGCCATTTATTAGTGGCATCCATACCCATTTTTGAACCAAGACCTGAAACCGGTGATGCAAAGTCTAAATAATCAATCGGAGTGTTTTCAATTAGAGTAGTGTCGCGGGCGGGATCCATACGTGTAGTAATCGCCCAGATCACGTCATTCCAATCACGTGCGTTAACGTCATCATCACAGACAATGACAAACTTTGTGTACATAAACTGACGCAAGAACGACCATACCCCCATCATCACGCGCTTGGCATGACCTGGATATTGTTTTTTCATTGTCACTATCGCCATACGATATGAACAGCCTTCTGGCGGTAGATAAAAATCGACTATCTCAGGAAATTGCTTTTGTAAAATAGGTACGAAGACTTCATTGAGTGCGACCCCTAAAATTGCCGGCTCATCTGGTGGACGACCAGTAAAAGTGCTGTGATAAATAGGATCTTTACGATGTGTCATGTGGGTCACGGTCATAACAGGGAAGTTATCAACCTCATTGTAATAACCCGTGTGATCGCCATAAGGGCCTTCAGGTGCCATTTCGCCCGGCATTATATAGCCTTCAAGAACTATTTCAGCACTGGCAGGAACTTGTAAATCATTGGATATCGACTTAACTACTTCTGTTTTGCTACCACGTAGCAAGCCGGCAAAGGCGTATTCACTCAAGGTATCTGGCACTGGCGTGACGGCACCTAGGATTGTCGCAGGATCAGCACCCAATGCTACCGATACCGGATAAGGTTGGCCTGGGTTTTCTTTACACCATTCTTGAAAATCGAGAGCACCGCCACGGTGTGATAACCAGCGCATAATGATTTTATTTTTACCGAGTAATTGTTGGCGGTAAATACCTAAGTTTTGGCGTTTTTTGAAAGGTCCTTTGGTGACGGTTAAACCCCAAGTGATTAATGGAGCCACATCACCAGGCCAGCAGTGTTGAATTGGCAGCTTAGTTAAATCAACATCATCGCCTTCTAGAATAACTTGCTGACAAGGCGCTTTTTTAACTTCTTTGGCAGGCATATTTAATACTTGCTTAAACACTGGAATTTGGCTAAATGCTTCTCTAATGCCTTTTGGTGGCTCTGGCTCTTTTAAAAATGCCAGCAACTTACCGACTTCTCGTAGTTCGCTAACGTGTTCTTTACCCATTCCCATGGCAACACGCTCTGGTGTACCAAATAAGTTAGCTAGCACGGGGATATCATAACCTTTAGGGTTTTCAAACAATAAAGCGGGTCCCTTAGCACGTAGTGTGCGGTCGGCAATTTCGGTCATTTCAAGATAAGGATCAACTTCTTGGTGAATACGCTTCAGTTCACCTTTTTTTTCTAATAAATCGATAAAATCACGTAGATCTTGGTATTTCATTGTGGGCCGCTTTAAAGCTTAAAAGACTGTTGGCATTATACTTAAATAAAGACGTTAAGCGAATTAATGAGGTGTTTTTAGAGCGCATTTAAGCGATCATTTTTGTTACATTATAAGGTGAGTAAGCTATAGTTTAGGACAAATGTTTGAAATGAGTTTTTGATTAATGGGTGGGCTTATCGTAAAAACATTTATCAAGGCTGTTCTTCTTTGCTGTGTAATTACCTTTGTAGATCAAGTAAATGCTAAGCAATCATTAAATTCCGCGCTCAATGTGCCGCTTTTTAATGAGCACAGTGCCGTGATGTTAGTGGTAGAACCGCAAACGGGTGAAATTAAATTTGCTAATAAAGCAGCGGCAGCATTTTATGGTTACAGTATTGCGCAATTGCAAACAATGCGTATCCAGCAAATTAATATATTTACTGAGCAACAAGTTGCACAGGAACGCCAAGCTGCTCTGAGTAAAGGGCAAAACTATTTTGTTTTCAAACACCGATTAGCGAGCGGTGAAACACGTACCGTTAGCGTTTATTCAGCCCCATTTACAATTGAAAATAAAGATTTTTTATTTTCTGTCATACATGATATTTCATCTCAACGTAACCTTGAAAAAGCGCTTTGGCATTATCAAGAAAATCTTGAACAATTGGTTGCCATTCAAACTAATGAAATAGAACAAAAACGCACCGATCAATTGCTGTTAGCGCTAATATCTATTTCTGTACTGATAATACTGCTAGCGACTTTAACTTGGTTAGTTTTGCGATTACGCCGAGCTAAAAAATCGGCGCAAAAAGACAGTGCGACGCTAAAAGCGATTTTCAATAGTATTGATGATCTGCTCGTTTACACGGATGCCGAGCATAGGGTCATTACAGCTAATACTGCGGCTGTGCAAAAGTTAACGGCAGGCGAGCCACTGAAGGATAAAAATATTTACTCATTTACTGAGTGCCCGAAAGGAGTTGTTGGAGTTGATAGTGAGTGTCAATTTCACGGAGCCAAAGAGGTATTTTGGGGAGAGGCACGAGTAACCGCAGTTATCGACGAAAAAAATAGCAAAATTGGTGAAATACACTTAATTCGTGATATCACTTTAAAATTAAAAGCACGCCAGCAGCAACGACTCGCGAGCACGGTATTTTCGACAACTAATGAAGGTATTTTGGTTTCTAATCGTGATAATGAAATTCAAGCTGTAAATAAAGCCTTCACACAGATCACCGGTTATCAAGAACAAGATGTGCTTGGTAAAACACCTGCAATATTAAATTCGGGCCATCATAAACCATCGTTTTTTAAAGTGTTATATCGACGTTTAAATGAGGTAGGGCATTGGGAAGGTGAAATATGGAACCGCCGCAAAGATGGTAGTATTTATCCGAGCTGGGTCAATATTTCGGTAGTATTTGACGAGGAAAAAGACATTGAAGTTTATGTTACCTTATTTAACGACATTTCTTTACGCAAAGAAAATGAACAGGAAATGTGGCTACAAACTAATTTTGATACCTTAACGGGTTTGGCAAATCGCTATCATTATAATAGCAAGCTAGATCAAGAAATGATCCGTGCGACAGCTGATAATAAGCGTTTGGCAATTTGTTTTATTGATTTAGATCGGTTTAAAAGCGTTAACGATACCCTAGGGCATAATAGTGGTGATTTACTATTACTTGAGGCTGCCAAAAGGCTTAAAGCATGTATGCGCAGCTCTGATGTAGTTGCCCGTTTAGGTGGCGATGAGTTTGCGCTATTACTGCCAGGGATCAATACGTTAGCAGATATTGAGCGACTAGCTACAAAAACTCTGCTGGCGCTTAGTTCTTCATTTAAAATTGGTGAGCAAGATGTATTTGTATCCGGCAGTATGGGGATCACTATTTTCCCCGACGATGGAGTCGATCGCAAAATATTATTACGTAATGCTGATAGCGCCATGTACAAAGCTAAAGCACAAGGGCGAAACTGCTTTGAGTTCTTTACCAGTGGCTTGCATGAACAAGCGACTGCTCGCAGTAGGCTCGAAAATGCTCTTCATAAAGCGCTTAGTAATAACGAGTTTACCGTTTATTTTCAGCCAATTATTAGCCACGATAAAAAAACGGTCGGTTGTGAAGCTTTATTGCGATGGCATAGTGCGGAGCTTGGCGATGTGTCGCCGGCACAATTCATTCCTGTATGTGAAGAGTTAGGATTAATCATTCCAATTGGTGAGTGGGTACTCAGAGAAGCATGCCGCGAAGCTGCTAAGTGGTGTAGCAGTTTCGGTGATCAGTTTTTTGTTACGGTAAATATGTCTAGCGTGCAATTTATTCGCCAAGATATTGAAGCGTTAGTTAAAAGTGTTCTACAGGAAACGCAGTTATCAGCTCAGTGTTTAACCCTTGAAATTACAGAAACGCTACTTGCTGATAATAGCTCAAATATTTTGCAGCAGTTGCAAGCATTACGGGCAACCGGCGTGGGTTTAGCAATTGATGACTTTGGCACCGGTTACTCGTCGTTGAGCTATTTAAAGCGTTTTCCGCTGAGTAAGTTAAAAATAGATCGGGAGTTTATAAAAGACTTACCCGATGAGCTTGAAGATTGCGCGATGGTCAGTGCAATAATTTCAATGGCTAGTAACCTACAGCTCAAAGTTGTTGCCGAAGGAGTTGAAACCTTTGCACAGCTGGCTTTTTTAAATGCTCTAAATTGTGATTATATTCAAGGTTTTTTATACAGCAAACCACTGCCAGCGGCACTATTTGATAAATACATTAGGGAGTTTATCGCGGAGCAAAATAATAAATAAGCTGCTACACGCCACTGCAACGTTATTTCTGTGGCGTGTATTTATCATTATCACAATAGCTGCAGATGGGTTTTATATTCAAAGTTAGAACTTAAACCTTTCTACCGCGCTGGTTAATGAGTGAGCGAGTTGGTTAACGTCTTCACTTTGGTTGGCGAGAGACTTTGCATGTTCGGCATTCGTTTGTGCTTGCACCGTTACCTGCGCCATAATCTGTTTTATTTCATTGCTGTTATCAAGCTGGTGATGCGATGAACTGGCAATTTGCATACTCATTTGGTTAATTGTCACTAAGGTACTTTGTATTTTATCCACGGCTTGGTTTAATTCACTACTATTTGCTACACATTCTTTTGCTTGTTGTTGCCCATCGTTAATTTCATGATGAGCAGTGTTGGCCTGATGTTGCAGTGTTTGGATCATTGTATGTATTTCGCTAGTCGAGTTTTGCGTTCGTGCAGCTAAAGAGCGTACTTCATCTGCCACAACAGCAAAGCCTCGGCCATTTTCTCCTGCACGAGCAGCTTCAATTGCAGCATTGAGCGCAAGCAAATTAGTTTGCTCAGCAATACTACTAATTGTATCCACGATCGCGCCAATTAATTGTGTGTGCTGGGTTAGCTCATTAGTACTTTGTACTGCTTGATCAAGTCGAGTAAGCAACGCTGCGATACGCTGGCTGTTACGATCAGCAATCTGGTTTACATCATGGGCAAACTGCGAAGCGTTAGCAACTTCATTAGAGGTGTTATCCGCTCGTTCACAGACCGCTTGGGAATTACTATGCATGCTATGCGCCACCGAGTCGGCCTCTGCAATACGATCTAATTGCTGCTGTGCTGCTTCGGTCATATGTTGGCCTTGTGCACTGGTTTGAATTGCTGATTGATCTAAGGTGTGGGCGTTATCACTTATCGCACTTAGTAATGTACTTAGATCATCGCTTAATTGATTGATATTGTTTAAAAGTACACCAAATTCATCATCATTATGGGGCTTTGTACGTTTCGATAAATCCCCAGAAGCGATACGTGATAGTGCTTTATTTACAGCATTTAGTGGTTTTAACATTGCTTTGGTGGTTAAAAAGCAGATCAAGGCTGCAAATGAAATAAGCACTAAACTTATAATAATCGCGAGTCGCGAACCGGTAGTGATCACCGACTGAGCATCTGCCTGCAAGGTATCAAAGCGTTTATCGGCTAAATGATTTAACTCAATAATGAGCTGCTCGGTAAGTTGAAACTGTTGCTGGAATACAGCAAAGGCTTGCTCGGTCGCAACTTTACTGGTCAAAAGAGTACTTTGTTGCTGGTACAGTGTTGCCAACTGTTGATTAATTAAGCTGAGAAGGTCTTTTAGGTTGCTGAAATTTGTTTGATTTTTTAACTCACTCGCTTGCTGTTGTAGGTATGTAAAATTAGATTGGATATTGTCTAATAAAAAAGCGGTATCTTGTTGGTGCTCTGTGAGTGTTTGTAGGGAGCTAATGTGGTTGATGCTCTTAACATTATTGCCTAAGGTGAATAGTAAGTCGTCAATGCGGGTCGCGGTACCAACAATAGCGGCTAATAACGATTGTTGCTCCGGTGTTACTTCGATTAGTTCTAAATCAAGTAAGCCACTACTCAAGTCAGCAAGATTATTAGCGTAATCATTTGCTAATGAGGTAACCTGAGTTGCTGCTGTTAGGCCTTGTTGTTTGGTGTTAAACATTGTTGCGCTAGTGTCACTAAACTTTTGATAACGTTGTGTTATTTGTGATAGTAATTGCAGCATTTGCGGTTGGTCGTGCAGCTGAGAGTTTAATTCTTCTAGCTTGGTTTTAAATAAAGCTTGTTCTTCATGAGTGCTCTGTTGCTGCTGTTGCAAACTGGCTTTACTTGTTTGGCTGTATGCAACGGCATTAAATTTGGTGATTGATAACAGCGATAACCGCAAGGCATGACTTTGCTGTTGTACCGGTACAGCTAAAGTTTCTATATCCGAAGTGGCGTGATTAATTTGTCCTAATGACCAGTAAAAAAAACTACTGCTGGCGAGCATTAAAAAACCAATTGTGGCAAAGGCAAAAATTAGTTTCGTTTTAATAGCAATAGCGCGCATAGTGAACCCGTAAATACTTAATTATTTATGAGTGTAGCAGTATTTTTATAAATTATAAGTTTGGCGAGCGATTGTATTACTCTAAATTACAATGATATTTGTTGCCATCAATTATCAACATTGCTTCATTCCCTTTGGTCCAAAACAGCACATCTTCATTGGTATATTTTACGCCCGAGGCGCTGATTTGTTTGGTCAGCGAATGATTTACTTGATTGTAATTTAGCGTGGCACTTTCTTCATCGTTACTGGTAATAACGGCGCTTAGCTGGCTATCGCAGGAGAAAGACTGACTATTTAATTGTTCTGTGCATGCACTGAGGCTAATAACACCGAGTGCAATTAATAGGATTTTATACATAAACAAGTACCTTGGCTAAGTGTGTTTAGCAACTAGCATAGCAAACGAAAATTAACCTTTGGTGAAAATACTTGTTTAGGCTATGTTGATTATTATAAATTTTTTAACTGCAAAGGAAATGAGATGGCAGGTACTAACCTATTGACATTATTGGACGATATCACCACTTTATTAGATGATATTGCCACTATGAGTAAAGTCGCCACGAAGAAAACTGCGGGTGTGTTAGGGGATGATTTAGCCTTAAACGCGCAACAAGTGACAGGAGTCACTGCCGATCGTGAGCTACCAGTCGTGTGGGCGGTAGCGAAAGGCTCATTTTTAAATAAAGCAATTTTAGTTCCTGCAGCGTTATTAATAAGTGTTTGGCTACCTTGGCTTATTACACCTTTATTAATGGTTGGTGGATTATTTTTGTGTTTTGAAGGTGCTGAAAAGTTAGTCGAAAAGTTATTACCAGCTACGAAAAATGATGATGTAGATGCTATCGAAAATTTAGATTTAGTTGAGTACGAAAAACAAAAAGTAAAAGGAGCTATTCGAACCGACTTTATTTTATCGGCAGAAATAATAGTTATCACTCTAGGCACCGTGGCGGGTGCAAGTCTACTAAATCAAGCGTTAGTCTTAAGTGTTATTGCGGTGATCATGACCATTGGCGTTTATGGGTTAGTGGCAGGGATTGTAAAACTTGATGATGCTGGTTTGTATTTGCTTAACCAAGCACAGCAAACAGGAAACCGTTTTAAAGCATTATTAGGTAAAGGTTTATTAGCCGCAGCACCACGCTTAATGGCGTTTTTAGCATTTGCAGGTACGGTAGCGATGTTTTTAGTGGGTGGTGGAATTTTAGTGCATGGTATTAGTGTGTTGCATCATTGGCAAATCGCTGTTGCTGAGTTTGCACTAGCAAATTTAGGTACGCTGGGAGAGATTATTGCGCCTTTACTGTTCGATGGTTTATTCGGTGTATTAGCCGGTGCGGTTGCTGTGTTGGTTCATCATGGAATTGCCAGCATGAAAGCAAAAAAGCCAGCAAAGTAAATTTGCTGGCAATGAATTAGCAAGGGAATGCTATGAAAGTTATTTGCTTGAATTAATTAGTGTTCATGTTTTGATTCAGCAGCTATACCTAACCAGGTAATTTGATTAGGGATAAAATCAAGGTTAAGAATAGTTTTAGTCGTTTGCTCATGGGTGTCGATACTTAATACTATTTGGTTGTTTGCATCACTGATATATAAAGTATCGTCGGCCGCTGAGGCCGCGAGTGCATAGTTACCAGCTGGGTTTTCGAGTACTTTAAAGCGTGCGCTGACTTGCCAATCATCTTCAGCATGTAGCACTGACAAGAAACCATCACTTTCAAGTACATAAAACTCGCCGGTAATCCTATCCAGTGCACTTGCTAATACGGTATTTTCAGTATTTTGTTGCCATGCAAGCTGTGTCATTTCAGCTGATGCTGGGTCGATGGTGTAAAAAAGCTTACTTTGTGCAATACCTAAAAATAGTTCGCTGTGTTCACTCGCTTTAATTGTGCCAATACGCGTACCTTCAGCAAAGCTGTTGAGATTAGCTACTTTGGCTGCGTTAAACACACCACCTTTTTCAGTTATAACTAATACACCATCGCTACAGCCAAAAGCGATATGCTGGTGATTTTGCGCACTGCCATGTAGTGCAGGGCAATCCACTGCAAACCGCTGTTCTTGATGAAAGTGATCACCATGAATATGCAGTTGTTCAACATAATTTGGCAGCACGCTAGTTATATCTTCGCTGCGATAAGTTGTTATTACCGATTCACCGCGAATTTGCGCTGTACCATGCATGGCATTGTTAAAGCTATGTGCTGCAAGTATTTCGCCATCTTCAATTGATGTATCAGTTAAAATAGCAAAGCTTGCTGGGATCCCCGCATCTATATTGCCATCAAAAAACAGTGCCGCTTGCTGTTCGCTTATATCAAAATGAGTTGGCTTATCATTTGTTAATGTAAAACCTGAAAAGGAAGGTAGTTGTTCGTAATCATGCAGGTGATCATCATGATCTTCTTGGTATAAACCACCATCAATAAATTCTACATAGTTATCCGCGCGTTGTATAAGTACCGCAAAACGATTGTTAGGACTTGCATATAAGCCGCTAACAATATTTGCAGTATTAAACATTTCAAGTAGCGTGTCATTATCAGTATCGAAAATTGATACGTTTGCAGTATCAGCATGACTAATGGCTAAACGCCCTGTTGAGGTGATTCCGATATGATCATGGTTATCTGCCAGCCCAGCATTTTTATCTGCAAGATCATCAATTTCACTGTTACAAGCACACAGTACGGTGACCATAGATGCGATCAGGCTAGTTTTAAAGTTAGGTAAAATCATTAACATTCCGGTGTTTTGTTATAATGTATCGGTAATGTTATAATGTAACTTAATCAAAGTAAATAAGTACTCTTCGTTCTTTACTTAAGTATTTGGATGGATATCTATTTAAAATCTTACTGGGTACAATTGCAAAGAATATAAATA